>JBARPX010000022.1:0-4687 GCA_049643405.1 Candidatus Zixiibacteriota bacterium | reverse complement strand
CCCACCCTGGACCTCTTGATCACGCCGGAGCAGAGGCTGAACATGTATTTCAGGGAGAGGGAGTTAGTCGAGAAGGACAAGGTCTTCATCGCCGATTTCTGGAACTCCGGAACGATCAGCGACGGGTGTATATGCGCCGGCAGGACCGGAGGGTATTTTTACATCGACTGGCACGGCAACGTGATGCCCTGCGTTTTCACCCCTTATTCCACCCACAATATCAAGGAGATATACCGGAACGGCGGAGACATAAACACGATTTTGGAAACTCCCTTCTTCAAGGCGGTACGCAAGTGGCAGACCGAGTACGGCTATATGCAGCCCTCTCACCAGGTCTGCAATGAGATTACCCCGTGTCCCATCCGGGATCATCATCGGCGCTTCTACAACATGATCAAGGAGCATCAGGCCAGGCTGGTGAATGCCGAGGCAGGGGAGGCTCTGGAAGCGACCGATTTCATCGAAGGTCTATGTCGATATGGAGAGAAGGTCTCGGAGCTTACCGGCGATATCTGGGATAAAGAGTACTTGGAACCGGAAAGGAGACACCTGTCAGAGGCTGAGCCTGATCCCAAGAAGAAATCCCGCCGCCGAGCCAGCAACTGAAGCCAGCGAACTTTGTGTTGTGTCAGGGCTACCGCCCTGATGCAACCATTAAATGCCTCTCACAGCTGATTATGTGGATTAAGCTGATGAAAAAGCCCTTCAAATAGTCCGCTGCAAAAATCCGCTCAATCAGCTTAATCTGCTGTGAATCCAGTCCCCACTCACTCCACCAACCTCTTGAAATCCTCATCCTACCACAGGTTTCTGAAATCCTGATCCTTCTCTGCATATTCTGTGTTATGTCAGCACCTCACTCCTGAGACCTTTCTAAAGAGTTAGAAGTGAGCCCCTGACGCAACCACAAACGTCCACAGTCCACAGTCTGCCGTCCACCGCTAAAACCCAAATGAACAAAATAGAAATCCGAATTTGTCCACAGGATTCAAATTCGGACCAGCCGTTGGGTGTTTTGGCCTTGATGAATCCCATGGCGGAAAGGAGCCTGCGGGTCTTGACCTGCCGGCCGGACTTGGGGGACGTGGGGGACGTGGGGGATGTGGGGATGGCTGTTTTTCATTTTTTTCATCGCCAGGAAATGTATTTTGAAAACGATCTTGGTCATCCCAGAGGATGGCGGAGCACCCGTTGGGTGTTTTCGCCCTTTAATGAGCTTGTCGATCAAGGTTTTTAGGAACTTCAACTGCGTAGAGCTCCGTCCTTCATCCTCGGTATCAAATATATGGTTCATATGATTCCTCTGCTCCCTTAAGCCGACGTTGTGTGCATGCAAAAGACATTCGGTCTCCTATAAACACTGGAGCTATCTTCTTCACCACAGAAGTTGTGGTACATTTGCTGTTTGTGGAAAGAGAGAATACAGGTGAGGTATCAGGAAGTAGGTGAAGAACTACGTGGCCGTGACTTAGCTTGGTGCAAGGTGCGCAGGGCACCTGACCTACCTGCTTATCTCGTTTTAGAGTCCAACCATAGATAACGCTCGTCAGAAATCTGCGATAAGGATGTCCTTGTTAAAATCGAAGTAGTGTGGTTGGCGAGCATTACGGTTCACCATATTCTTGCCGACAGGACAGTACCAAAACTCAACATTCATATATAGTACCTGTTTCGGATCCCCGGATTCTGCCAGTCTTTTCATGTCGCCCACACTATGGCCTGATTTGCCTGCGATGTCCACAATACTAAAGTGTCCGCTTCCAACAGCATGAGGTTGAAGATCAAAAGAACTTTCGCCGCCATAGAAACCACCAAGCGGTACACTTTTACCACAGACAGTCACGTTTAGATTACACCAACAGTTTAACGAGTGCCTGCTGAAGTTGGTAAGAATAAAGGCGAAGCGATACGGATCACCTTCGCCACGCTTAAACGAAAAAGAAGCACTTATCGTCCATGCTTCCTTTGCAAGTAGATAGGTATAGTAGACATAGAACAATACGGCAACCAGGGTGAAGACCAAAGCAAGGTTTGCTATATCGTCGAGGATTCGGTACTCAGTGAATATCCTCAGACACAAACCTACGATAGCTGAGGCTATCAAAACAAGTATGAGCAGCATTAGCAGTTTAGGTGGTTTCATATTGAATCATTACCTCCATTGACTGAGAGTTGACACCCTTTCACTCAAATCACCTTAAACACAAAATGCAAAATCGCGAGGATCGCTAAGAACGGCACGCTTAATCTCCACCTGCCTGTTGCCTCAAGATTTTCTTGGGAACAGGACAGACACAGTCTCGGTTCTCTGTACGGGGTCATAGTAAACCCTTGCCCTTTTTCATCTGTTCCAACACTTTGATTCTACCCTCCACCCATTTTCTGTATTCTGGATGGAAGCGAGCAAAGTTCTGCAATTCCTCTTTCTTGCGCTGGATTCTTTCTTCCTTCGTCGGTGCTGTCATTCTCCAGGGACCTCTCATTCTCCGACGACTGCGCACTTCGTTCTTCTCTCTGAGATGAGTCACGGCTCCCTGGAACTTCTGTCGTTTTCTGCTTAGACACAAGGTTCTTGCGCCTTCGGGATAAAGGTACTCGAATACTTTTATAAGATCACCTTGTCTGCTGTACCGTAGCAGGTACACGCGTCCCAACTCAGTTTTGTTATTGTAAAGTCTGCCGCGCACACCAGGGAGCATGGCTTCTAAATTCTCCTTTAAGGCCAGGAGGAACCTCTTAGAACCAGACACAAAGGAAACCCTTGGAGATGCTGCCCTGCGTCCTTCTAAATATATGGTGCCGTCTCCGTCGAAATAGCCCCGGATGAAGTCGTTAAGGTATTTCTGAGGAACGTTCGGGAACTGGAGTGTCAAGCTTTTTCTTTCAGTTATGCCCAGTGCCAGCAAATCTATGGCGAGTTTCTCGCTACCAATATCGAGACTAAGTAGCTTCGGTTGTTTTTTCCGGGTTGTGAAGCCGTGAGTTGATTCCATCACTCTCCTTATAGTTTCCATATGTGCTCTGTCATTTGAGGAGAAGTGAACACGCCAACCCTTGCTTCGTTTATCACGGTGCAGATTTCCATCGGCGCAGAAATACCCAAGGACGTAAGTCATTTCGCTTGTCCATACGGAAAAGAAATTGTGGTTCACCCTTCGATATTTCTGCGGGAGCTTGCCAGCCTTGAGAGCTAAATACCTGGCCTCTCGTTTTCGCCTAAGAGGAATATCGTACTTTCTGGCAAGCTTCATTACGTAAATTCGTGTGCACCCAAACAAACGGGCTATATCCTCTAACGACTTCCCATCCTGACTATAGAGTTTGGATAGAACTCTTGGTGTAAGAACAGAACATATAGGTTTGTCTCGGTCAGTCGTCTTCTTATCCTCGAGTTTTCTTGTTCCCACCGTGTCTCGTTTAGTGTATGGCTAAGATGGCTCCAAAAAAGGTCACACCGAATAGGAAAGCTCCCATTGTCTCACCCATTATGTAGCTCCGTCGATTTCTCCTTCTTTATCGCGACTATGCGGAGATTGCCGTCCTTGTCTTCAACCAATCTGGGAAGGAACGAGTCTTCCGGTTTTCTCTCGGGGATTCTGTTTCCCGTAAAGGAACTCAAGCAGAGGTTCTGCAAATAGAGTCGCAAGTCCTCGACGAGGGCTTGTTGCTCAGCCACAATCTCAACATTCTCCTTGGCCGTCGTCTTCTTGCGCCGCTCGAGATCTCCCCTAAGAAAGCTCTCCAAAAGCAAGTAGGTCAGGGAGCCCCGTACTCCTCACTTATCTTGGTGTCAGGTGCGCAAGGCACCCGACATACGGACTTTGGCGACCGTGAGTGATGAACCATCACGGCGCCTAAAGTTCAAGCTCCGATCCGGTATGCCCAGCCTTGCCTCCTGCAGATACAACCTTTCTTAACAACGAATATTATAGCGAGCAGACCTTTAGAAGTCAAGGAAAATGCTACGAAATTAACATAGAACCCCCCTGCACCATCCGGTGCAGGGCAGGGCCCCGAACCATGCGGTTTAGGGGAAGCCCGTGATGGAGTATGGAACCCCCTTCCTACGGATCTTCGATGTCAGGGGGACAAAAAGGCCCCCAATGCGTGTCTCTCTTACCGCAAAGACCAAATTCACAGGAACTTTGATGGTGAAAGGGATAGCTCCACTGTTTATAGGGAGGCAAATGTTTTTTTGCGTATACGTGCCCCCGTAAGGGAGAAGAGGAATCAAATGAACCATCTGCTCAATGCCGACTCTAAGGAAAGCCGGCTCACTTATGACCCGATCGGTCAGCCCCTCTCCGGGTCGGGTTCACAAACGCCAAAACCCAGCCAGGGGCCAACGCCACCCTCCGGGATAACGATCTTCTATCTCGGCGCCGGACTTCGAATGCTAAAAAAAACCAAAAACAAAGTCCAGTAAGTCCAGTATGTCCAGCAAGTCCGGGGTTGCGGATCGGGGTGCCCCACAATCACCCTGTGAGCCACCCGCCGGTTCCCTCCCTGATATCGAAGATCCGTAGGAAGGGAGGGCCAGGGAGGGTTTTATCGGTGAATCCAGATTGTGGGAACATAGAACCCCCTGTGGTCCCCCTTGTCAGGGGGACACAAACGTCCCCTCCGGCAGACTCCCCGACAATCACCCTGTGAGCCACCCGTCCGCCGCCCCCGCAGACCACAAGAA
>JBARPX010000021.1:0-8776 GCA_049643405.1 Candidatus Zixiibacteriota bacterium | reverse complement strand
CCTCCTTATGATTGGTATACTTCTTCATAAACTCAGCATAGCAGTATACGCAGGCGTGCTGGCAACCCGTGTATGGGTTAAGGGCGTAGTCCAGACCTTCGATTTTTGATCTGACCAGAGCATTCTTACACGTTACTTCGGTTATCTTCAACTGACACCTGCTCCCGTCTTCGTAGGTGGGATGTGGGCCGCCTTTAGCCTGATTGTCCGACATACAGTCTCCTGTCCTAAACCGCCTCTGGCGGCGGATTTCAGACCCACCAACCCTAGTCGCCATCCGAAGGGGCCACCTCTCATTTCCGAATTTGCTTGCCAATCAGGTCATAATCACGGCAATCGACAATCTCAACCTTCACCAATCTGCCAATATTGAGCTGGTCTCCCTTGACCCAGACCATCCCATCCACCTCCGGCGCCTCGTTCTGGCTTCTGCCAAGAAAGTAACCATCTTCTTCCGACTTATCATCAATTAGAACGGTTAGAGTTTTTCCGATCTTTGCCTGGTTTTTCTCAAAGGCGATCTTCTGTTGAGCAAGCATCAGTTCGTCCAATCTTTCTCGCTTAAGCCTGGAGGAAACTTGCTCTTTGAAACCGTATGCTTTGGTGTCTTCCTCTTTGGAATAAGGAAACGCGCCCAATTTGTCGAATCTGACCTCCTCAATGAAGTCGAGCAATTCCCTGAAGTGCTTCTTTTTCTCCCCGGGAAAACCCACGATAAACGACGTCCGCAAGGTCAAATCAGGAATTCTCTCTCTTAATCTTTGGATAAGTCGCTCTACGTCCTTTCTGTTTACTTTACGATTCATCCGAGTCAAAATCTCATTTGAAATATGCTGCAAAGGCAAATCCACGTATTTGCACACTTTTGGATTTGAAGCTATCTGATCAATCAGTTCGTCGGAAAAGTGCGCCGGATGGGTGTACAGCAGCCGGATCCACTCCAGGCCGGGGATTCTGCCCAGAGAGGCAAGCAAACGCGGCAGTCTTTTTCCCCCATAAATATCGATTCCATACAGGGTGGTATCCTGTGCTACCAGGTTGATTTCCTTTACTCCATTTGCGGTTAACTGGCGGGCTTCCTCTACTATATCTTTGATCCTCTTGCTTCGAAAGTCCCCCCTGATCGCGGGGATAGCACAGTAGCTGCAGTGATTATCACAGCCGTCTGCGATCTTGATGTAAGCATAGGGGCGTTTCTCTGCCGTTCTTTTCATCCTGGCCACGCCGCCCGATTTTCCCAGCGGACTGACCAAGAAAGTTCTCTTCCCTCGCAGCACGGAGGAGCAGATCGAATCCACCTTGTCGATCTCACCAATCCCAAAAAGGCCGTCGACCTCCGGCAGCTGCTTCCACAACTCATCCGGGTAACGCTGGGCTAAACATCCACAGACTAAGATTCTCTTGGCCCCATTTTGACTTTTCAGGGCGATCAAATTGAATATCTCCTCTATCGATTCCTCTTTTGCCGACTGGATGAAACCGCAGGTGTTGAGTATCAGAACCTCTGCCCGGCTCCGATCGTCTACGATCTTGAATCCTCCCCTCAAGAGAATGTTCTCCATCCTCTCCCCGTCCACCTCGTTCTTGGGACAGCCCAAGCTCTCAATCCAAACGGTTCTGGCCATAGACCTCTGTTTCCTCAATGCAATGGTCAAACCCATTGTCGGATATTCCTATCCTAAGGAAGACCCGGCGCCTGGCTGCGGCCTTCTTTGATTTGATCTTACTCACTTAAGTCCAGTTCCTCCACGCCAGGCGGGGTTTGGAAGACAAATTCCGAATCTTTGATTTTACGGTTGGTCTTTATACGCTGGAAGATCAGGGTAACCTGATTGTCGTTGGAATCGGTGTATTCTAATTTCTTAGCCAGGAGTTTCTTACTATCCACCCAGATGGTCATCTTCTTTATGAACAGGTCTTCTTCCTTGGGCGAAAGCGAGAGCTTAAAACATCTGGTGCGATCAATCTTCTCCTCTCCGGTGAGTCGGGGAACGTACTCGGACCGGAAATTGGCCAGGTATTGATTGGGCTTAAACAGGTTTTCGGATCGATCCGCCGAATTTTTGATCACCTGCCGGTTCTCCACCGAATAGCTCCACACGAATTCTCCGTCGCAGACGATGGTTTCGTCCTTAGTGTCGATCTTGAACTTTTCCGGATTTTTGAGAAGCATCTTGCCCTTGATTTTGCTCTCGGTCTCAAATATCTCGGAACGGGTGATCTTAACGAAATCCATGGAGAGGGATTTCAGCGACCGGTATTTCTCCTCCACCTGCTTAGCCAGCTCATCCGAGCTCACAGCTGCTGTACTGCGAAAAGACGTGAAAAGGACAAAGGGGACAATTAGGAAGGTTGCAGCCAGGATGAGTCTTCTCATCTAATTCGTCTCCCGGTTTTTCCTTCGTCTGAATTCCTCGCCTTCCAGATACATGGCGTCCACCAGCACCTCCCGAGCCTTGCTTCCGTCGTAAGGCCCCACCACCCCCTCCTCTTCCAGTTGATCTATCAGACGGGCGGCCCGCTGATAGCCGATGGCCAGTCTTCGTTGCAAAAGCGACACCGAGCCTTGTTTGTGCCTGACCACCAATTCAGCCGCCTTGCGGAAAAGATCGTTATCCCTTTCTGCATCCTCCCGTATGATGACCTCCTCAGGTTCGGTGGAGAGCATCTCGGTCGGGTCCACCGAATAATCCTGCTCCTTGATGAACTCCACGATGCGGGACGTCTCCTCGCTGGAGATGAAGGCGCCGTGAAGTCTTCTCGGTTCAGGGTGACCCGTCTCGATAAAAAGCATGTCTCCCGAACCCAAGAGCTTCTCCGCCCCGTTGCCGTCTAAGATGGTACGGGAATCGATCTTGGAAGCGACCTGAAAGGCGATGCGCGCCGAGAAGTTGGCCTTGATCAGTCCGGTGATGACGTCCACCGACGGCCTCTGGGTGGCCAGGATCAGATGAATCCCCACCGCCCGGGCCATCTGGGCCAACCGGGTTATCAGAGCTTCCACCCGGTTAGAGGAGGACATCATCAGATCAGCCAGCTCATCCACGATGATGACGATATAAGGAAGAATCTCCTCCCTTTTTTGCCTTCGATTAAAATCCTCTATGTTTCTCACACCGCACTTTGCCAGTCTCCTGTACCTCTCCTCCATCTCTGTTACAATCTCGAAGAGCACATGTTCCGCCACCTTGGGGTTGGTTATCACCGATCTCTCCAGATGAGGAATGCCCTCATAGACCGAAAGCTCCAGCATCTTGGGATCGATCATGACGAACCGGACCTCCTCCGGGGCCAGCCGGTAAAGCAGGCTGGTTGTTATGGCGTTAACGCAGACAGATTTGCCCGATCCGGTGGCTCCCGCGACCAAGAGATGGGGCATCTTGCCCAGATCGGTCACGAACGGCTCGCCGGAGGAGCTTTTGCCGAAGGCTAAGGTAAGCTTGGTCTGGGCCTCCTGAAAGGAAGGGGAGGCAAGAATCTGCTTTAAGTAGACCATTTCTGCAACCCGGTTGGGGATCTCCACTCCGATGGCCGCCTTTCCGGGAACCGGCGCCTCAATCCTTACCTTGCGCGCCTTCATGGCCAGGGCCAGATCGTCCGCCAGATTCACCACCTGGTTGACCTTGATCCCGGCGGCAGGTTTGAACTCGTACCGGGTTATCACCGGCCCGGGATATATCTCGATTTTCTCGCTCTCTATCTCCACCCCGAAGGTGGAGAGGGTCTCCTTGAGAGTCCTTGCGGTCTGGTTCAACTCCTCCTCCGAGAGCGACGGCCCGACGCCGGGAGGATCGTCCAGAAGATCTAAGGAAGGAAATTTGTATCCTCCTTCCACTGTTTTCTTCTCTCCTGCCCTTACCAGTTTCAGCGCCGTCTTTTCCTTTTTCACGGACCGGATCTCGGAGACGGTCTCTTCCTCACCGGCACTTGGAGCTATCCGGGTCACGGGGGCCGTTTTCTTTGACTTTTCCTTTGCTTTCAGCTCCTTTTCCCTTCTGACCCTCTGCCGATGAATTCTCCTCAGCTCACGCCATCTGCGTCCTTGAGTCAAAAACCTTTCCAGCACGCGCCTGGAGAGGAAGATGAGGTCGCTGGGTTTAAACGGGGTAATCATGGCGGCAAGCATAATCAGGAAGGCGACCAGCAGGACGTACGAGCCGGCACCTCCCAGAGCTTTGAGGCAGATATCAGCCAATTCGGCCGCCGCCCATCCTCCCACAGTCACCCGGGGGAAATCTATCGCCTGGTGGTTGATCTTCGCAGGGAGACTGGAAAGCATTCCCAAAACTAAGACGAAAACGAAAACAAAGAAGACCTTCTTCGAGACGCGAGCCAGTCTCACTTTAGGAAAACAGCCTATCCCCAGCAGCAAAAAAAACAGGGGAATGAAGAAGCCGGAATAGCCCAAAGAGTAAAGAATAACGTATGAGACCCCGGCCCCGACCGGACCACACTGGTTGTTGAACTGTCCGGAAAAGATCTTTGCCGCGCTCCGCAGGCTGTTGAGCCCTCTGATGCTTTGATTATCGCTCACCCTGTCGTAACTGAAAAGCGAGAGGCACACAAACACAGCCAGAGCGATCAACAGGATTCCCAGTATCTCTTTCTTTCTGGTGTCCGATACGCCGCTTGAGATTCTCATGGTAACTTTGTCCCACTAACTTCCGGAAATGGCATCTACCTCGAAAGCGTAATTTAAGGCAGTAATTCCCTGTGTCAACAAAAATATGAGGTTGCGAGACTCGCCGATCTAACATCCTGTGACAGTCCCCCAGTTCAATTTATGAAATCGGGAAAAAGGCTTACCTTGGCAAGTCCTTCAGTTAATCGGTCTTCGAATTTCAATGGTGGGGATTCACTTTGTCGATCTCAACACACCCGCAGAGATACGAAAGGAACGAAGCAGGTGACATGCTGGGGGAGAGAGCAGTAACCTGCGGAGTGAAAATAGAAGGGCAGGGTCACACTTACCTTTTGTGTGCCCTGCCCTTAAGAGACATTCTTTTTGCAGCCAGGTGTTACTTAATGGCGTCTTTCAGCGTTTTCCCTGCCTTGAACTTCGGGACTTTCGCGGCAGCAATCCTGATAGGTGCGCCTGTCTGGGGATTCCTCCCCATTCTGGCTTTCCTCTTGGCTACGGAGAAGGTTCCAAATCCCACGAAGCTGACCTTCTTCCCCTTCTTCAAGGAGCTGGTGACTCCGGTAAAGAATGCGCTGATAGCCTTGTTGGCCTGCACCTTGGTCACCTTCGCCTCCTTGGCGATCTTGTTAACCAGTTCCTCTTTAGTCATTTACTCACCCCCTTCGCGACGCTTAGAGGTTCAACGACTCCTAGTTTTTCTTTGACACGCCGAGAATACGATGTTTTCAAGGGTTTGTCAAGAACTTTTTTCATTTTTTTCAAAAAAATGGCTTAACCATGCCTCTTTGAGAAAGAAGACGAAAAGTCTTGACCGTGAGGGTCAAGTGCAGAACGTATCTCCTCCGATTCCAGATTTCCGTAGGCGTTGGATTTTTCCGACTGCTTGCGTAGGGGGAACCGTCTTTTTGCCAGCACCTAACTTGAGTCAGGTGCTGATATTCGAACTCGATACGATCACGAATTCCCCGGATTGTAATGACCGGATACATTTCGGACACCCAGGAGGAATTTTTTAGGGTATAGCTTAAGGTGGACTTAATCCCGGGTTTGATTTTTGTATAGGCGTCATTTTACTGATACCTCCCCGCCATCGGTGGTTCGACTCTGTTTATCCGGAACGAAGTTGAAGGGCTCACCACCCTGCCTCGCACTGAGTGCGCTCGGCACGAAGTAAGCCTGTCGAAGGGCGGATCTCCGACCCCTGTCTTTGGTGTGCTCATGCGGGTATACCTTTGGGGGTGTCTGATTTGTATTTGGTCTCCACAATCCCTGCCATTTTTTCCCTTGACTTTGCAAAGAAAATGAGATTTATTCAAAAGCGAAAGTTATTGCCGGCGTCTGATTCTTAAAGGATTTCGATGATTAAAAGACAACGCACCATCAAGGAACCCGCATCCCTTTCCGGGATAGGACTCCACACCGGTAACAAAACTACCATCACCTTCAAACCCGCTCCTGTTGACCACGGCATCGTCTTCGTAAGAACCGACCTCCCTGGTTCTCCGGAGATCCCGGCAGACTTGGACCATGTGGTGGACATAACCCGGGGGACCACGCTGAAGAAAGGGGAAGCGAAGGTCTACACGGTGGAGCACGTGTTGGCTACTTTAGCCGGGCTGGAGCTGGACAACCTCAAGATTGAGCTGGATTCCAGCGAACCTCCGGTGGGAGATGGAAGCGCCTTACCCTTTGTGGAAGCCATACTAAAGGTCGGCACTCAGGAGCAGGATTCTCCCAAGAACTATCTGGAGATAGATACTCCGCTGTTCTACTCTGAAAAGGATAGGGGGATAGACGTGGTGGTGGTCCCTTCCGACGATTTGAGGATCACCTTCATGGTCGACTATCGCAATCCGGCTCTGGGCACGCAATACACCTCTTTGGTTTCGCTGGAGAAGGAGTTTGTGGAGGAATTCGCGCCCGCCCGAACCTTTTGCTTTTTCCACGAGTTGGAGCAGTTGTACAAGGAGGGTCTGGCCAAAGGAGGGAGCATCCACAATGCCGTTGTTATCTGCGACGAGGACAACTGCGAAGAAAGAATCGAGGAATTGAAAAAACTCTATGGCGTGAAAGAGAACATCTTCGTCGGCAAGTCGGGCTTGCTTAACGACGTTCGTTTGAGATTTCCGAACGAGCCTTGCCGGCATAAGGCTTTGGATCTGTTGGGTGATCTCTATCTTCTGGGAGTGCCGCTGAAAGGCCACGTGCTGGCGGCAAGATCCGGACATGCGGCCAACGTGGGGTTGGTGAAGAAGTTGCGGGAGCAATACGAGAAGAAACAGATAGCCACTAAGTATCAGAAGAAAACCACCGGAGATTTTTTTCTGGATATGAATGCCATCCTCAAGATCATGCCCCATCGCTATCCCTTCCTGCTGGTGGATCGGGTGCTGGACATCCAGCCCAGAAAGAAGGTGGTGGCGATCAAGAACGTGACCATGAACGAGCCCTTCTTCTCCGGCCACTTTCCCGGCCATCCCATAATGCCGGGGGTGCTGATCGTGGAGGCCATGGCCCAGGCCGGGGGAATCCTCCTTTTGAATACCGTCGACGATCCGGAAAACAAGCTGGTCTATTTCATGGGAATCGATGGGGTTCGTTTCCGAAAACCGGTTGTGCCGGGAGACCAGATCAGGCTTGAGTTGGAGATGACCCAGTTTCGTCGGGGAACCTGTAAGATGCAGGGAAAGGCGTACGTGGAAGGCGATCTGGTCACCGAGGCCAACCTGATGGCGACTATCGTGGATAAGTGAAGACAGCAAGTCATTCAAACCTGAGATGTCGGTGCAGGTCAGGGCCGGCTCAATCCATTGACAGGAATAACCCTTTCCCGGGATAGAACTTCATTAACGGCTTTTCTCTCAAATTCCGATCATGGATATTCACCCAACGGCCATCGTTCACCAGGATGCAAAGTTGGCTGACGACGTAAGCGTTGGCCCGTTCAGCATAATAAATGAGGGAGCGGAAATAGGCGCGGGAACAGAAATCGCTTCGCACGTTCTCATAGACTCGAAAACCATAGTAGGAGAGAACTGCAGCATTCATCACGGGGCGGTGCTGGGCACGCTTCCCCAGGATCTGAAGTTCAAGGGAGAAAAGACTCACCTTGTAATCGGCGACGGGACAACGGTCCGGGAGTATGCAACTCTCAATCGCGGCACCGAATACCGGGACATGACCGTGGTGGGGAAAAACTGTTTCATCATGGCCTACGCGCACGTGGCTCACGACTGCCTTCTGGGGGATTACGTGATTCTGGCCAACTCGGTCAACCTGGCCGGTCACGTGGAGATAGGCGATTATGCTATCGTTGGCGGAGTGGTGCCGGTGCATCAGTTCGTCAAGATCGGAGCACACTCCATCATAGGAGGTGGCTTCAGGATTCAGAAGGACGTCTGTCCCTACGCTCTGTTGGCCGGCTATCCGCTAAAGACCATGGGGCTTAACCGAGTCGGCTTGACACGAAGAGGCTTTTCCGAGAAAACCATGGAGATCCTGGATAAAGCGTTCAGAATTCTGTTCAAATCAAAACTGAACACTTCCCAGGCCATCGAGAAGATCAAATCCGAGCTGGAGCTGATACCTGAGGTGCAGAGCGTTTTGGACTTCATAGCCAAAAGCGAAAGGGGGATTATCAAATAGGTCAACGGCATGAACCATATGATTCATGCCAACGGATGAAACGGATTACCAACGTGGCATTCCGATAGGAGGCAACGGATGATCTGGTTCGTTGTCGTTTTTTTTCGTGATCTGTCAACGGATTGAACGGATTATAGAACGGGTCGTCGGGAGTGCGCATTGGGTGCCCTTGTTTGCGACCTTTTTTCTTCAGTATAGAAGGAAGATGGGATTACAATTCTAAATGGAGAGCCAAGCGAAAGAACCAGCGCCTAACTTATGTTAGGTGCTGGCAAACCTCAAACAGCCTTTCGTGATTCCTCATTGTCAACTTTCTGACTCGTGTTGACTTGCCATTGGCAGATTGTTATATTAATAGGAGTCTTTGTACATCAGGAGAAGTCAAACCTTCGCTGGATGAGAAAACAAAGGCGAGCCTTGTATCGAAACCATTCTCGAGAGGGTATATGACAGATAAGATAAAAGTCGGTATAGTGGGAGTTGGACACC
>JBARPX010000020.1:0-3539 GCA_049643405.1 Candidatus Zixiibacteriota bacterium | reverse complement strand
GGCCACCCTTTGCAGCTCGCCGCCGGAAAGCTCGGCCGGCTTGTGGTCAGCGCGGTCTGCCAAGCCCACTTTATCCAGAAACTCCATCGCCCTTTTCCTTCTCTTTCTGGAGGCAACGCCCCCGAAGATCAAGGGAACTTCCACGTTTTCGAATGCGGTGGCATAAGGGAGAAGGTTAAAGTTCTGAAACACGAAGCCGACCTTTTTGTTTCTGATCTCGGCCAGTTCATTAGGACTTAAGCTCTCTACCTTCTGCCCTTCCAGGAAATACTCACCGGAGCTGGGAGTGTCCAAACAACCCATCAGGTTCATTAGGGTAGATTTGCCTGAGCCGGAGGGCCCCATGACCGAGACAAATTCGTTTTCGCCGATTACCAGGTCGATTCCTCTCAAAGCCTCCACCTCAATCCTTCCGGTGGAGTAGACCTTTCGGATCTTTCGCATATCAATCATCGCTCATACCTCGATTTCAATCAAAATCGGTTCTGTCTGATTTACTGCCTGTTAAATCCTAATCCCTCCAAAACCGCAAGAAGATTGGTTTCTCCTTCTATTCGTACCTCAACGATTCCACCGGATTGACGCTGGCGGCCTTGCGGGAGGGGAAGATTCCTGAGAGCATTCCGATGATTCCCAGAATCAGAGATGTTATCACTGCAATCTCTAAAGAGATGACCGGAGTTCCCAACCACTCGGCCCAGTCCGCTTCCATGGGGATGGCTGCCCAGATCTTGACGATCACGATGCAGAAGAAGACTCCCAGTGCTCCGCCCAAAATGGTGATGATCAAAGATTCCAGCAAAAACTGGCTCATGATGTGGAGTCGTTTCGCTCCCATGGCCATCTTTATGCCGATCTCTCTGGTTCTCTCCTTCACGGCCACGTACATGATGTTGGCCACTCCCACCCCGGCGATTAAGAGAGTCATCCCTCCGATCACCCCCAGGAAGATCTGAAAGCCCACCAGTACCTTGTTGAATGTCTTCTGCCCCTCGATCACGTCCCACAGCCACAGCGCCTCCGTGTCCTCCGGATCGAATTTGTATTTTGCCCCCATGACCTTGGACACCTTCTTCTTCACCTCTTCGATCTGCCCGGCATCCCGGGGTTGATAGACGATGTTCTGCACATATTTATGCCCCCATATGGTTTTAAACGTGGTTGCCGGGATGGTGGCCTTATCCCAGTCCGGTCCGTTGTACATGCCCATTTGCAGCTTCTCCGTCATCACGCCGATGACGATGAAAGGAACGTTGTTTAGGACGATGGTTTTGCCCACGGCATCCTCATCTCCGAAAAGTCTCTCCTTGAGTTTGTTGCCAAGAAAAACCACTCTTCTCTTGGACTTCATGTCCAGGTCGTTTATGAATCTCCCGCCCATCTCGGAATAGTGCGCTCTCATCTCCTCGTAGCAGGGATAAACGCCGTTGACCCGTTCCGAGACGGTGTTCTTCTTGTAGGTTATCGAGACCCCCCATCTGTTATATTCAGCTCCTGCGGCTTCAATCTCCGGCACCTTCTTTTTGAGGAACTGCACGTCCTCATCCACGAAGCGAATCCTTCTTCCCTTTCCCATGCCCTGAAAAGGTATGGAGGTCTGTCCCCCCCACATGACCACGATGTCCTTCCCCATACCGTGCTGGGCCTTGTTCAGAGACCTCTTCATCCCTTCTCCGAAAGCCAGCAGCATCACGATGGAGATGGTGCCCCAGACGATGGCCATCAAGGTCAGGGTTATCCTTTTCCTCTGCTTTTTGAGGTCCCGCAGGAAAAGTCTGAAGATTAAAAGTCCCTTCATTCTGTTCTCTCCATCATTCCAGAGTTAGTCGTCCTGCCTTCGGCGGGGCGCTTAAGATTTGCGCACCCTGAAGGGTGCGGCTACCACCAAACAGTGCCTAAAGTTTCAGCGCCTGCACCGGGTTCAGATTGGCCGCTCTTCTGGCCGGGAAATAGCCCGAGATCAACCCTACCAATCCTAAGATGCCCACCGCGATCAGAGCGGTAGAATAGGTGATCTGGGGCGTGCCTACGTATTCCTCCAGCTTGAAAACCGGGAACAGCTTCACCACCGCAAGGGAGAAGAGAAATCCCACGGTGCCGCCGACGAAGGTTATGACGAACGTCTCAAAGATAAACTGCATTACCACGTGGGCCTTCTTGGCCCCCAAAGACATCTTTATCCCCACCTCCTTGGTTCTCTCCTCCACCACCACGTGCATGATGTTGGACACGCCGATTCCGCCCACGATTAGGGTGGCGGTACCGATGGCCACCAAGAATATCCGGAAGGCCAAGAAGAAATAAGTCAGGAATTTGGCCATCTCGGTGGTGTCCCACATCGATAGGGCTTCTTTGTCGGTTGGGTCGAACTTGTATTTCTTTCCCAGAACCTGGTATACCTTCTCCTTGACCAGCTCCGTATGCCTGGGGTCCTTGGGTTTGAATATCATGTCGCTGACGTACCGGTAGCCGTACATGGCCGCGAAGGTGGCGGCAGGTATGAAAGCCTTGTTCTCATCCCGGCCGCTGTAACTGGAATCCTGCTCCTTTTCCTTCATCACCCCGACGACTAAGAAGGGGACGTTGTCAATGATGATGTATTTGCCTATGGCCTCCTCTTCCCCGAACAGGTCCTTCTTCAGTTGATCTCCGATGAAGACCACCCTCTTCTTTTGCTCTAAGTCGATCCTGTTGATGAATCGCCCCCCCATCTCCGGAACTATGTTTCTCATCTCCCCGAAAACCGGATTGATCCCCACCATGTTCTGGGTGACCGCGTTGTCCTTATATTTCATGTGGGTGCTCCACCGGGCATACTCCGGACTCACCCCCGACATCTCCTTAATCTCCGTTTTCAGAAGATGCGCGTCCTCCTCTCTTAAGGGGATTTGCCTTCCCTTGCCGAAGCCCTCGAAGGGCTGGCTGGTTCTCCCCCCCCAGAGGATGACGATACCCTCACCCAAACCATGCATGGCCTTTTGATTCTGAGCGTGCAACCCCTTTCCAAAAGCCAAAAGGAGAACCACCGCCGCAGTCCCCCACATGATCCCAAATAAGGTGAGAAGGGTTCTCAGCTTCTGGGAACGCATGTCCCTGAGAAACTGAGTGATGTACATGAGGACCTGCATTTAGGTTATCTCCTTGGGAGGCTTTTCCACCAGAATCTCCCCCTCCTTGAGCCCCTCGGTCACCTCGATGTTCAGGCCGTCGGAAAGACCGGTCTCGATCACCCGCCGCTGGATTTCGGCCGTGGTGGAATCCTTCACCTGCACGAATGCGGTGTCCTCAACAAACTCAATCAATCTTTCCGGGATCAGGAGAATGTCCTCTTTCTTCTTTATAATGATATCTGCATTGGCGGAGTATCCTGCTCTCAACATGGAGCTGCCGGTCTCGGTGATCTTGATCTCCAGATCAAACAGGGTTGAGTTCTCCTCCTTCTTGGCCTTGGGGGAGATCTTGTAGAGGATGCCGTGAATGGTGTCATTGGGAAGGGCGCCGACTTTTAAGACGGTCGACATCCCTTCCTCCAGCTTGCC
>JBARPX010000019.1:0-3409 GCA_049643405.1 Candidatus Zixiibacteriota bacterium | reverse complement strand
TACGCCGAGTCTCTGCTTTTAGCCGAGACCGGGTTTGCGGCAGGCGCCATCCAGATTGCCGGGACGGCCATGCCGGAGCAGCTCCCCTTCTTCATCGCTGCCTGCGACTATACCCTGATGGGCGAGGAACTTTACGCAGCCAGCGCTTGTCTTTCCAAGGAACCCTTGATGCTTGGAAGCCTAAAAGGACAGGACTTAGTCAAGATTGCTCTGGTCGCCTGCATCCTCCTCGGTGTGATCTTTGAACTGCTCCAATTCGGTGATGGATTTTTTACAAGGCTATTTCTGGAGAGATAACAACAGAGGCATGAGACAATAATGAAAACCCAACTTCCCATAGCCATAGCGTTTCTCTCCGGATTCATCATGGTGATTGCCTTCTTTGTTCCGGAGACGAATCTGGAGAACTTCAGCCAGAACCTCCTTACCTTCGTGACCATAGTGGGCGGATTCACCCTGCTTTTGGGGATCGTCAGCATCATGCGGGCAAACATCCAGGTGGTGGTCAAGAGAGGTAAGGAATGGGGCTTTAAGCTCCTTTTGATTCTGATGCTTTTGACCATGTCGATCTCCAGCTTCATCTGGGGAACCCGGGAGGGAACCGTATATCACTGGATGTTTCAGAACATGCAGGCTCCCATGATGTCCACCATGTTTTCACTTCTGGCATTCTTCATCGCCTCCGCGGCTTATCGCGCCTTCCGGGCGCGTACCAAAGAGGCCACCATCCTGCTGGTCACCTCGGTGATAGTGATGCTGGGAAGAATTCCCTTAGGGCAATTCATGTGGGACAAGTTGCCCGTGTACACCGACTGGATAATGGCGTATCCCAACCTGGCGGTGCAGCGGGGGATCATCATCGGGGCGGCCCTGGGAGCAGCTTCCATGTCGTTGAGGATAATTTTGGGTATAGAGAGAACCTATATGGGAAAAGGATAACGGATGAGGGGTGTAGACACGATGTTCGGCGGGACGGGATAAATTCCCGTCCCTATGCGGAGCGACAGATTGCCTTCGATCCTTCAGAGGGCGAGGCATTCAGCCCCGCCGGATAGACTCGAATAGAGCGAGATGAGCGGAACGGAAGAAAGAGAAGAGCTGGGATTGAAGCGCAAGATCAGGCCCAGATTCCATAAGGCCTTGATCGGAGCCCTGATAATAAGTCTCATCCTTGCGGTGCTACTTATTATGTTCTTAAACAGGTACCTTTCCAGGTCCACTAGGGAAGACGATGGATGGCTGGACCGAAGGACTCCGGTGGTGGCCATGCAGTCAGGCAATCTACTTGAGGAGGATGATTTCATTATATAAGTGATGTGAAAGGGCGAATGATCCCTTGCACAGAACTGCAGGAGGAGAAGATGAGACGAAAGAGTTTTTGGACGATCGTTTTCGGAATAGTCCTTATACTGGTTGGGATTCTGGCCCTTTTAGACAGCCTGGAGTTTATCTCATTCTGGTCTGCTCTGGGGAAGCTTTGGCCTTTGATCCTGATCGCACTCGGGGTCTGGCTTCTGTTGAAGAAAAGATACTTCTCCTGGGATGAGAAGGTTGAGATCAAGGAGGGCAGCAAATATTCCAAGGCCTTCGGGGATTTGAAAATCGACAGCAGCGGAACGGACCCACACGGCATGGACGTGGAGATGGGATTCGGTGATCTGGACGTCAATCTGACCAAGGCCAGTCTCTCCGAGCGGGAGAGCGTGATTCATCTGGCGCTGGGGTTCGGAGACATCAGGGTGTGGATACCTTCCGAGGTGAAAGCCAAAATCTCAGCCGGCTGCGGGGCCGGAGATATCGACGTACTGGGAAGGACCACGGACGGTCTTGGTAAGAGTTCGGACTATCAGGATGAAGGTTACGAGACGGCTAAGAAGAGACTGAGAATCCATGCTAAGATCGGGTTTGGTGATATAAAGATCTCGAGAGTTTGAGGTAAACGAAGGGAGGAATGATGACTCGTCCGTCTGAAAAGATACCGGATGTAAAAGTCACGGTTAAGAGCATCAAAGGAAAATGCTCCCTGGGACACCAGGTGGGAGAAGAGTTTATCTTCAAGGGTGGCATCGCACCGGGCGGTCTATGCACCGAGGGAATGTTGACCGTGATACCCGCCGCCAGAACTCTGATGTTCGGTGGTACTCATTTCTGGGAAAAGGACAAGGATGCCATCTCGGTATGCTGTCCCGATGCTGAGAACCTGGTGGTGTTCGAGATAAGAAGAATTTAGCCCGGGGTGCGCTCAGACCCGATGACCGCTCGGTCTGGACATAGCCTGTTTAGCATCGGTCGTCTTCAGGGAGAAAGAAGAAGGGTGGATATTAACCTGTGAACAGAAAACCCGGAATGTTCTCGAAACTCCAGGAAATTGACCGGAGATACATCTTCCTCTTCATCGGGATGGCTGCATTTGTCCCGTTGATATTCCCCCTGGGGCTACCGCTGGGCGTGACCCCGTCGTCTGAGGATCTCTTCAACGCGGTGGACAGCTTAAAGGAGGGTTCAGTGGTGATCCTAACCTTCGACTACTACCCGTCCACACTTCCTGAAACTCAGCCTATGTCCTATGCAGCGCTTCGACATCTGTTCAGTAAAAACCTCCGGGTGATCACCTTGACCGTCATACCCCTGGGCGCTCTTTCGGTTATGGAGGAGGTGGTCAATAACGTGGCCCGGGAATATGACAAGGAGTATGGGGTGGATTACGTGAACTTAGGATATAAGTACGGCTACGTCGCGGTCATGCTGGGCATGGGGAGAAGGATCGCAGACATCTTCCCGCGGGACAACTACAATACCAAATTGGAGGATATTCCTCTGATGCAGGAGGTCCAAAACTACGATGACGTTGACTTCCTCTTCGCGGTCGCGGACAACGCCACGGTGGATTACTGGGTCTCCCTGGTCAATGCACAGTTTGGGTTGCCCATGGGGGCAGGGGTGACCGCGGTGATGGCGCCCAAGTCTTACTCTTTCCTGCAGACCGGACAGATGGTTGGCCTTCTTGGGGGAATGAAGGGCGCGGCTGAATATGAGAAACTGAGCCGGAATCCGGGCATGGCCACCAGAGGAATGGATCCACAATCAATCATCCATGTTGTTATCATAATCTTTATCGTGCTGGGTAACGTCGGGTATTTTGTGGGCAAACGACAGAAAATTCAAAAATAAAAAAGCAAAAGGGAAAATTGTCCGAATTTGGATCCTGCGGACAGTTCGAAATTCACAAATGGAGGAATGAGAGAAGCGGGAACAGAGTGAAACCCTCTCTCCCTTTGTCCCCCTCTCCATTTTATGGAGAGGGGTTCACCCTGAAGGGATTCACCCTGAAGGGGACCGAGGGGGTGAGGTAGATTTTCGTCGGGAAGCTGAATGAAAGACTATTCCAAGTTACTCGCTCATCTTAAGC
>JBARPX010000018.1:0-51812 GCA_049643405.1 Candidatus Zixiibacteriota bacterium | reverse complement strand
TGATAGAGCTGTTCACGCTTGAAGGTGTGAATCCATCCAATCCGATTTTCGACCAGGAAAAGCTGGAGTGGATGAATGGCGAATACATCCGGGCCAGCGATGACCAGAGGCTTTTGGATTTGGCGCTTCCCTTTCTGATCAAGGAGAACCTGGTCACTGACGAGACGGCGAGGCAGAAAAGAGAGTGGCTACTGAAATACGTTTCCCTTTTCAAGGAAAGGTGCAAGACCTTGAAGGAGTTTGCCCAAATCGGCAAGTACTTCTTCGAGTTTGACTATCAATACGAGGAAAAGACTGCGAAGAAACATTTCAATTCCGCAGAGGCTGCGGGCAGGCTGAGCGCCTACGTCGATCGTCTCTCTGCGCTGGACAGCTTCGAAAAGGCCTCAATAGAACAGGCCCTACGCAGCCTAGCCGAGGAAATGCAGATAAAGCCAGCCCCCTTGATTCATCCGGTTCGTTTGGCGACAAGCGGGACCTCAACCGGCCCGCCGCTTTTTGATATGCTGGAACTTCTGGGCAGGGATGAAGTGGTAAAGAGGATTAAGAAGGCAATCGAGTTTATTCTGGCGAAATTCAAGTGATAAGTGTACTCAAGTTAACCTCAGTCTGAGGAGAGGAGGGAACGATGGTAGCAAAGCGTTGTGTTCTCTTGGGGCTTGCAGTCTTAATTTTCATTATGTTGGCTGCGCCAGTTTTTGCACAGAACCGGCCGATTCAACTCGCCCTGGTGACGCCGATCCAGATCTTCCCGGAGGACAACTCCATCACCGGCGTTCGGCTCAACCTGCTGTATGGCCGGAATGTATCCGTATCTGGGTTGGACCTGGGGCTGGTGAATCACACCACCACCGGCCTGTCCAAGGGTTGGCAACATGGCTTGGTCGGCCTTAATGATGCCGACTTCCTGGGCTTCCAGGACTGCGCGGTGAATGTCACCAAGGGAAGGTGTGAGGGCTTCCAGTGGGGAATGGTCAATTATTCCGGGGAAATGAGCGGATTCCAACTGGGCTTCGTCAATTACGCCATGACTATGAAAGGACTGCAGATTGGACTGGTGAACATCATCAAGCAAGACGGACAGTTCCCGGTCTTCCCCATCGTGAATTGGTCGTTCTGACGACTCTACTGTCCACCGCCGCAGTCAGTGGGCTAAGCATGGTTCAGCCTGCCTGACAAGGGAAGTTGTCAACCACGCTTGGGGATGGTTGACCTACGAAGGTTGCTGTCCGCCTTTGCGGGTGGTCGCCGTGAGGAGGATTCTACATTGAAAGCTGAATCTTTCGAGAACGTGAAAGATCAAATCGGTTTTTGCGGGGTTTGGTGTGGCAGTTGCGTTGCCGGCAACGGGGTCTTAAGGGAATTGACCAGAAGGTACGAGGATATCATCGAAAGGTATGATCTAAAGGAGTGGGGTCCCAAGGAGTTTGATTTCAAGGAATTCATGAAGGGACTCCGGTCAATACAGGAGATGCCTCTGTGTGAAGGGTGTCTTAAGGGTGACGGCAGGCCGAACTGTGAGATGCGAGCTTGTGCCTCAAGCAAGAGAATAAACGACTGCAGCCAATGCGATCAACCTTCCGATTGTAAGAATTCCGAGGCCTTGCAGAAAATGCGAGAAGGCGCCCGTGACGCAGGCCTCCTGGTCAAGACGGAGGATGTTGACCGACGAAGGCTCATCATCAAGTGGACCCGTGAGCTAAAAAACATATGGCCCCATTCCATCCTGTTTATGCCCGACGAACCGTAGACCGGCGCTCCCTCTTCCATCCAGGCTTTGTCATAATGATACTTTGAAGTTGTAGCCGCCCGTACGGGCGTACGTTGTTGGCTTCCAACATCCCGATTTCGCAGACTGATGGTCGTCAACATATTATCGCGACAAATCAACACAACTCGATGCTGCGTCCGGCGGGCACCTATGTCTACCGGACCATGTGGGGGCCGAAGGCCCCGACTGCGATCCTTTGTCAATCTGTCTTGCTGAACACCATAAGCTCGTGGCAACAATACCCAAGGCTTTGCCACGACCTTGACTTGCCACGACCTTCAGGTATTGCCACGACCTTCAGGTATTGCCACGACCTTCAGGTCGTGGAGCCAAATGGACGCCCGAATCCAATCGGGCTTTAGCCCGCTAGGTTCAGGGGTCAAAACCCCAAGATTGTTCTCCGATTCCAATCCACGAGCTGAAGCTCGTGCCAACGAAACCCAGGACTTTGCCAGGGGGCTATGCCTCTCAAGGTATTGTTGGGGGAGATCAGCGAAACGAGATATTACTCAGGGCGGGCACCGGTGCTCGCCCAACCAGATTGAAGCCGGGGGTCCCGACTACGGACTCCTGTAGACTTATTTTGTTCAAGACCTTAAGTCTGCGGCTGGAAAAACCCGAATTCTGACGCACTCTCCTCGGGGAGAGAGCTAGGGTGGGGGGGCAATTATCCACTGGCTCCTTTGGGCTGCTGCAGGTTTCGCGCGATCATCTCAGACATAGTTCTTGCATTGTTGACGTATGTCGTCAATGGTATGCGGCGCAACCGGTTGCAAGCAACTTTCGGGCCGACTTGTCGAAGGCGAGCCCGGTTTTTTTGAGTCAAAAAAATTTTCCTTCTCGGTTAGAAATTTCCTTATCAAGTGTATCGGCCGGATGCGTATTACCGATCGCCAAATCACGTCGATTCTCCTTTCGGGCAAATTACCGAAAGAGAACCGAACATACGTGGCGTTAGTGACTGTCCACCAAAGGAGGTGAGGGTATGAAGTGTGCATACTGCGGAGAGAAGATCAAGGGAGAGCCGGTGTGGGTTGGCGATGATGCCTACTGCTGCGACGCCTGTGCTGACGTGGGGTACGTGGAGGACGAAGAATTCGAGATGGAGGAAGAGAAGGAATAGGCCGGCCGCATCGCACGTTTTATTGAACCGAACCCGCGGGCAGTGATCGGCCTGAGGGGAAATGCGGCTTTGAACAATCTTGCCCCACTTAGGAGGTGAGAGCAGTGATGGAGAAACCCGGGAGCACCCCAACTCCGCCCAAGGAGCCCAAGGGAACCAAAAAGGTAACCAGGAAGGCTCGGGGCACCAAGGCAACTGAAAAGAAATAAGCTGCCTTGAAGAGAATCAGGGAAGGCTCCGGAGCGATGCTCTGGAGCTTTTCTTTTTTCATTAACTTATGTGTCAAAGACGTGCGTAGGTCAGGAGCCAAAGACTTCGTGCGTCCCCACTTTATCGTTCTCGCTCTTATCCTTTCCGACTTGTAGTGAGCTTCTGCTTCGACTTCGCTCAGCACCATGAGCTTGTCGGATGGCCGGACCTATCAGGGGTGGGGGAAGTCTATCAAGTTCCCTCTCCCCTTGGGGGAAGGGCCAGAGTGAGGGGGTTGTGGGATTTCCGCTCCAGGCGGAGGGCGATGAGATTCCCATGAAGTCACGATCTTCCTACGTCTTCTTCTGCGCTCTCTCAATCTTGGCCCATGTATCGTACAACGACACCGCTCTGTTGAAGATGAGTTTATCTTTCGACGAATCGGCATCCGCGCAGAAATAGCCCAGTCTGAGGAACTGATAGCGGTCACCCGGCTTGGCGCCGGCCAGGCTTGGTTCGACTTTGCATGAGGTCAGGGTCTCCAGCGAGTCGGGATTCAAATTGGCCAAGAAATCGGAACCCTCGTCTACGTCGTCCGGGTCCGCTTTGACGAAGAGGTGATCGTAAAGGTGTGCTTCGACCGTGAGGGCTTGCTCAGCAGAGACCCAGTGGAGCGTTCCCTTAACCTTGCGTGCGGCTTGGGCCCCGCCGCTTTTGGTTTCGGGATCATAGGTACAGTGTAGCTCCACCACCTCGCCGGTCTTGTCGTCTTTGACTACACTCTCACACCTTATAATATAGGCATGCTTTAGCCGCACCTCCCGGCCAGGTGCCAGACGGAAGAACTTCTTGGGTGGCTCCTCACGAAAATCGTCCTGTTCAATGTATAACACCCGCGAGAAGGGAACCTTCCGCGTCCCCATGCTCGGGTCCTCCGGATTGTTCACCGCTTCCAGCTCTTCTGTCTGGCCTTCCGGATAGTTGTCGATAACCAGCCTAAGCGGACGCAGAACAGCCATCACACGCGGAGCTTTCTTGTTCAAATCCTCGCGCAGGCAGTGCTCTAACAAAGCGATGTCGACCACGCTGTCGCGCTTGGCCACGCCAACACGGTCGCAGAGGTCTCGGATTGACTCCGGAGTGTAGCCTCGTCTACGCAGGCCTGATAGCGTCGGCATACGCGGGTCATCCCACCCGGAAACGTGCCCCTCCTGCACCAGTCTCAGCAGCCTTCGCTTGCTCAGCACGGTGTGGCTCAGGTTCAATCGCGCGAATTCTATCTGCTGGGGATGATGTATGCCCAGCTCATTCAGGTACCAGTCATAGAGCGGACGATGATCCTCAAATTCAAGCGTGCAAATCGAATGGGTGATCCCCTCGATGGAGTCGGACTGGCCGTGAGCCATGTCATACATGGGATAGATGCACCATTTGTCGCCTGTCCGGTGGTGAGAGGCATGCAGGATGCGGTACATGACCGGATCGCGCATGTTAAGATTCCCGGAAGCCATGTCGATTTTTGCGCGAAGCACCCGTGAGCCGTCCGGGAATTCGCCTGCGCGCATGCGTTTGAACAGATCCAGGTTCTCCTCGACTGAACGGCTGCAATACGGACTCTCCTTGCCCGGCTCAGTCAAGGTGCCCCGGGTGTTCCGGATTTCGTCTGCGCTCTGGTCGTCGACGAAGGCAGCGCCTTTTTCGATCAACTGCACCGCGAACTCATAGAGCTGTTCGAAGTAGTCAGACGCAAAGAGCAGCCGATCCTCCCAGTCAAATCCGAGCCAACGAACGTCCTGCTGGATTGATTCAACGTATTCAATCTCTTCCTTGCTCGGATTGGTGTCATCGAATCGCAGGTTGCAGAGTCCTCCGTATTGGGCGGCGATACCGAAATTCAAGCAGATCGACTTGGCATGCCCGATGTGCAGATAGCCGTTCGGCTCCGGGGGAAACCGCGTATGCACTCGTCCACCATGTTTGTTCGTCTTCAGGTCTTCATCAATGATCTCTCGGATAAAATCAGATGGACGCGAAGACTCGGTCTTGTTCTTTTCTGGAGTTCCCTTCTCTTCTTCCTTCTTGCTGCTGTCCGACTCCTTGTCTGTTGATTTCATAACCTTTTTACCTCGATTTTGAGTAATGCGGCGCTCGGTTCTCTCACATCAGCACAAATAGAATATAGCTATTTAGATTTGCCGACGCCAGAAGAAAAAAACTGACACTGCTCCTGTCCGAAAGGCTTCGCCATTTCGGACCTACGGTTGCTCACTCCCTCTCCCCGTAGGGGTGTATAGACCGGGGAGAGGGTTGGGACGAGGGGGAGTCGATCAATTGACCTGTCATTGCGAGAAGTCCCGCCGCCGTAAGCGGGGGGCCGACGAAGCAATCTCCTTGCACTACCGAGGGATTGCTTCGTCCCCCGTACGGGGGACTCGCAATGACGTATGCAGCGGTGCTGACAGCAAATAGGCCCAGGGATTTTTCTGTTGACTAAGTATAAGTCATTTGATATACTTTCGCAGGCAGGTTGGAAGTAAAAAGACGGGTTTATTGACAAAGATAAAGTAGACACAATTCTTATTCTATATCTCTCTTTATGCGAATTCCTCTCATAGGAAGAGCACGGAGTCTCAGGCGGTATCGCCAGATCGTCACCATCCTCTTAAAATACGGCTTCGATCAGATTCTGGATCAGATGAAGATCTTCGCCCGGCTGCGGCTGAGGAAAAAGACCCTCAAGAGGGTGGAAGGGCTGGAGGAGTTCACCTATGCACAAAGAATAAGATTGGCTCTGGAGGAGTTGGGTCCCACCTTCGTTAAGCTGGGCCAGATCCTCTCCATGCGCCCCTTCTTGATCCCGGTGGAGTTGGTGCTGGAGTTGACCAAGCTCCAGGATGAGGTGGCGCCCTTTCCCTTTCCCCAGGTAAAGCAGATCGTGGAGACTGAGCTTAAGGCTCCCCTGGATCATTTCTTCTCATCATTCGACACCGTCCCCATAGCCTCCGCCTCTCTCTCCCAGGTACACAAGGCGGTCACGAAAGACGGAAAGACCGTCGTGCTCAAGATTCAAAGGCCCGAAATCAAGAAGGTCATCGATGCGGACATGGAGATCCTGAAGGATCTGACAAACCTGCTGGAGAAATACGTGCCCGAATCCAAGCAGTACGATCCGACCGGGATAAGGAAGGAACTAAATAAATCCATCCGGCGGGAGATCGATTTCAACAACGAAGCCAGGAATATGGAGGTGTTCAGAGAGAATTTCAAGGACGAAAAGAGAGTTTTCGTTCCCCAGGTCTTCTGGGAGATGAGCACTTCGAAGGTTTTGACCATGGAGTTCATCGACGGGGTGAAGATATCGGATTTAGAAGAGCTGGAAAAAAGGGGGATCGATAAAAAGCAGTTGGCCAGTATAGGTGGAAAGATGGTCTTCAAGCAGATATTTGAGGACGGTTTCTTCCACGCGGACCCTCATCCGGGAAATCTCTTTGCCATGGAGGGAAACGTCATCGCTCCGGTGGACTACGGCATGATGGGGAGACTGTCCGAGACCACCATGGATGAGCTGGCCGATCTTCTGATCTCCGTGGTCACCTGGCATCCGGGCGGCATAGTCAAAGTGTATCAGGACGTGGAGGTGGTCGGAGACGATGTAAATTTAAGAGCACTGGAGACAGACTTAGCCGATTTTCTTTACAAGTATCATAAGATTCCTCTTTCCCGCCTGGACATGAAGACCCTGATCAACGAGTCGTTTGAGATAATTCATCGCCATGACATCAAAATCCAGGCAGAGCTCATGCTGTTTTCTAAAGCCCTGATCACCTTCGAAGAAGTGGCCAAGATGCTCGATCCCGAATACGATCTGGTAACCCGGATGATACCATACGCAAAGAGGCTGGCCTACCGCAAGTTCAGGCCAAAGGTGCTGCTCCGGGACATATTTACTGCTGCCACCGATCTGCGGGAGCTCTTGGTCGCCTTTCCTTTCGAACTGAAGAGGATAATCAAAAAGTTAGGCAGGGGACGTCTCTCCTTCACCTTTCAGCACAAAGGGCTGGAAAAACTGATACTGGAGCTGGATCGCTCCTCTAATCGTGTCTCTTTCAGCTTAGTAATAGCCGCCATAATCGTGGGTTCGTCTCTGATCATGCGCATCGAGACCAAATACACTCTGCTCGGTTACCCCTTGTTTGGGATATTGGGTTATGTTTTCGCTGGAGTATTGGGTGTCTGGCTGGTGATAGCCATCTTGAGATCGGGAAAGCTCTGACCTCTCCCCTTTGAGTCCCCCTCTCCATAAAATGGAGAGGGGGAGATAGGGGGTGAGGTAAACAGTCGACGTGATGAGAACACAGGTTCCTGGATACGTTTACGATCTTTGCCGAAAGCTCCGCCAGAAACAGACGGATGCAGAAACGCTCTTGTGGGAATGTCTTCGTGGTAAGCGTCTCAACGGTGTGAAGTTTAGACGCCAGCACCCCATTGGCAGATACGTAGCTGATTTCTACTGTCCAGAAGCCCATTTAGCCATCGAATTAGATGGAAAAGTCCACGATGTCCGAGACCAAAAGGAATATGACCGGGTCCGCAAAGAGATGATCGAGACTGGTGGAATTCGAGTGGTGCGATTCAAAAACGAGGAAATCGAGCAGAACATAGAGGCTGTGCTAAAGAAAGTACTGTCTTTGACCTCTCCCCCTTGAGTCCCCCTCTCCATTTTATGGAGAGGGGGATACAGGGGGTGAGGTGAATTTGAAGTTCGTAGAAAGAAACCAATCCGGCAGCCAGGGACGAAAAGACCTCTCCCCCGCCTGCGGCGGGAGAGAAGGGGAAACAGGGGGTGAGATAGGAGTCTAGACTTGACCAAATTGCAGGTTCAGACACTATTGAAAAACTTTGTAAGTCTGATGAAAAAGACCTATGGCGAAAACCTGGTCTTTATCATCCATCACGGAAGCTGGGCCACAGGTGAGGCAAATCCGGACAGCGACATCGATACCCTGGTCATGCTGGAGAAGATAACGAAAAGAGAGTTGGACAGGCTGAGAAGCATATTAAAACAAAAAGAATACCAAGAACTGACGGTGCTCTTGTTCTCCAGATTGGACATGAACAATTTCGTTCCCTTCAAACGTCATCAGTTTCACTACGGGGCGAGGCTCCTCTACGGGAAATGCTCTCTTCGTAAGCCAACCAAGCAGGAGATGATCCTCGAGATAAAAAAGATAGCCGATACCGTAGGCTACTGGAGCAAATTTCTGTATACTCATCTTCATCTCGCCGAGAACGTAGCGAGAAAAATGTATTGGCGATTCAAAGAGGCAATAATCGCGCTCAAGGTATACGTCCAGTGGAAAACAGGCGAATTTCCCGTGACCAAAAAGAGGCTAAAAAAACTCTTGACTGATCCCAAAGACAAGGAAATCGTTACGATAATAGAGCAGTGGGATAAGAACAAAGATGAATATGAGAAGAATCCTGACCCGTTATTGATTAAGGGATTGGACTTCTCCCAGAGAATCTTAAAGAAAATCGATCCGTCGTTGCACGGCAAGCGTGCTAAACAGAGTCGATAGCAAGGTCGTCACCGAAGCAGCATCCTCTCGTCTCTCCACTCGATTGCGCCCTTGAGTGTTCAAAGAGGCCACACCTGTTCAGAACGGCAAGAGATTGGGGCAGACGGTGCTATTCGAGTTCGCTCGAGAAAGCCTAAGAAAAATCTCTTGACAAAAAAATCGGAGCACATATATTAGTCGCGATTCAAAACGGGTAGAAGTCTTATTGAAGGTGTCGTTGGATAGTAAGGGATAATCAATCTTAAAACCTTAACACAAAGTGAAAGGAGTGGGGATCCAAATGAAGAAAGGGATTTTGTTTGTCGGTTTTTTGATCATCCCGGTTTTCCTTCTCATCCTGGGCTGCGGGGGAGAACCCGCAGAGGAGTTGGCGGGTGCGAAGAGTGCCTTAGAAAACGCCAGGACGGCTGAGGCGGACAAATATGCGCCGGATCTCTTCGCCCAGGCGGAGAACTCTATCGCCGAGGCGGAGAATCTGATCGCACAGAAGAAGTACGGGGAGGCCAAGAAGCTTTTGGTGGATGCCAAGAGCGTTGCTGAGTCCGCGGCCACCCAAGCCGTCACCAACAAGGACGAAACTAAGACGCAAGTGGAGGATTTTCTTGCAGAGATCGGGAAAGTCCGCGCACAGCTCAAGGATGCCCAAGACAAGGCGAAGGAGTGGGGAATCCCAAAGAAGCAGAGGGAGTTGACTGAAGAGACGGCCAAATGGGACCAGAACCTTGAGAAGGCCCGGGCTGAGTATGATGCCGGAAATTACCACTCAGCCAAGGAACTTGCCGCAGGGGTCTATCAGGAGGTAACCGCCAAGGATAGCGAGCTCAGAGAAGCAATCATGGCCAAACAAAAATAGTCATTGGCCCGAGTTCCCAAGGCTGCGATCTGGCCAGAGGCAAGAAAGCTGAAAAGATCTTTCGGTCTTGCCATAGGTTTCAATCACAGTCTCAATTGTTATGACAAAAGGATCAGAATTCTTCTGATCCTTTTGTCATTTGCGAACGGGACCTTTTGCCTTGAGCGCGGGAGGAACCTTCCCGAAAACAAAAGAAGCAAAGGAGGGAGTCAGCTTCCGTCCCCTTAAGGCTGACTCGATCCCGCGTCCGCGGGAATTGCCTCACTTTGCTTCAAATGATCTTAAGTATCCTCTGATCTTTTATCTCAGCCAACTGTCCAACGCCATAAATCCATAAGACCGCCTCTCCTGCCTTGCTCTTCCTGCAATATCGTCAACTCCGGTGTCAAAACCTGTCACCCAATCTTCAGGTTTATTGTTCAGAAGAAAGACCTTCCGGACACTTTTGGGATTTATGCGAGAAACACTCAACTAGCATCAACGGCGTTTGGTCAAGGAGTCATCGGTGAGAAGAAGAGAGTCCCTAGAAGAGAAATTTGGGCAGGGAAAAGCCCTGTCGCAGGTGTACCCCTCTTTCGGTAGCGGTCAAAACTTCTGGCTGAGGGAGAAAACTATAACCCCGGCAAAAACACTATAGCAAAAAACCTCCAGCTTGTCTTTAGGCCCCTTGGCTCCGTCCGACTTTTCACTGATGCTAATTGGAAAAGTCCAGTCAGTTATTGCCAGTCTCCGGCCCGGATAATGGTGTCCTTTCCAGGAGAAACTGAAACGCCAGATGAACAGAAGCTTAAGTACAATCCTCTTCCGTCCGTGGACCGAAGCGGCTGGAGGTTTTTAGGCGTAAGCTATCGCCTCTATTTCTATTTTCATCCCCTTGGGCAGACGGGAAGCCTCAAACGTCGCTCTGGCAGGTGGATCGGTTTTGAAGTACTGGCCGTAGACCTCGTTCATCACCCCGAAGTCGTCCATGCTGTTCAGTAAGACCGTGGTCTTCACCACTTTCTCCAGGCTCGACCCGGCCGCCTCCAGGATGGCTTTGAGGTTCTCGAAGACCTGCCGCGTCTCCTGCACCACTCCGCCGTGAATTCTATCGCCGGTCTTGGGATCGAGTGCGATCTGGCCGGAGATAAAGATCAAAGATTCCCCCTCTAACTTGACTGCTTGGGAATAGGGTCCCACGGCCCGGGGAGCCTTATCCGTCTGAATGATAGATTTAGGCATATACTCTCCTCCCTTATTTCATTAGCTTTTTTTCCTCGAGATTATATTCTAATAATAACCTCTCCCCACGAATCTGTCAACCATTTTCCTTGTTTTTTGATATTTTCACCCTGAAAGGTCAAATGCGAACATAATGCATCCACCCTCCGGATGCCCGGAGCCTTCCCTCCTCAGTCGCGTTAAGCGCAAAGAGAGATGTCTGACAACCCTGCAAGCTGTTGGCCCGAAAGGCAGACTGCCTAGGGTGAAAGCTGCTGGACTCTGAGTGTTGGTTTCCTTCGGTCCCCCGATCCCGTTCCGCCTCAATCCCCGCCTATTCAGTTGTGTCTCTGATCTCCTCTTTCTCCTCCAGCGGCGAAACAGCCCCTTTTTTCTCTTCCGAAGGAGAAGACGCTATCCCCTTTAGCCTGCCTTCAAACCTCTCACGTTTCTTGTCCGCCGAATCGAAACAGACGTTGGCGTTGCGTAGATGGGTTCTGATGAGCCGGAAGTCACGGTTAAACCTATCGAAGTCGACTCTCAGTCTGCCCAGCGCGGAAATGATCTCCTCCGCATTCTTCTCCACCTCCAATCCTTTGAGGCCAAGCATGATGGTTTGCAGGTAAAGATAAAACGTATTGGGAGAAACCGGGATCACCCTCTTCTGCATGGAATAGTCGGCAAGGCTCTTTCCATCCTCTGCGTCCTGATCTTTGACTATAGTCTCATAATAGACGTTTTCCGCCGGGATGTACATCAGAGCAAAGGGGAGGGTTCCTTCATCCGGAACTATGTATTTTTCCGCAATCGCGTTGATATGTGACTTCACGTCGGAGATGAACCTGCGCCGGTGAACCTTTCTATCCCTGTCGCTATCTGTTTCCAGAAGCTTCCGGAAGTTCTCCAACGGAAACTTTGAGTCGACCGGAACCAGCCTGTCAGCCAGATGGATCACGGCATCCACCCTCTCCCCGCTCTTGAAAGCGTGGGGAAGGCTGAAGTGTTTCGAGGGGAGAATCTGGCTCAGAAGATCGCTTAAAAGAAACTCGCCCAAGCCCCCTCTGATTTTGGGCGCTCGTAATATCTCCTGAAGGCTGGAGATGTCCTTGCCTACCTCGAATATTCTCTTATTGGACTCCTCCAGCCGGGCCAAATTGGTCTGCACGTCGCTCACCGCCCTGCTGGTGGTTTCGAGCCGTTGGCTCACTATCTGATCCGTATTCTCCAGGCTCTTTCGAACCTGCTCTCTTAAGCTTGCCAGTTGCCTCTGCATCAGGATGAGCAAAAGGACAAGGATGATTATTACCGCGCTGCCAAAGATCAGATATTCCACAAAGCCCCTCCAACTGAGAATGTTTGTTTTTCAGAGAAACATTCAGCCAACGACCAAATCTTAGTCGTCTAAGGATAATCAAGTCCACCTACGGAAGCACTCTTGAGCATCCAATACTCACCTGCCCCTGGCCCTTCTGATTTCACCAGGCCTACATTCTTGGCATACCACTGGTAGCTGGTGCCATTGTATCTCGCCATGCCGAATCTCCAATCTGAAGCCACTGACCTGAACTTCAAGCAGTCTGGGAATGTTCCTGCCGGCACCGTCACTTCTTCCGCCCCTTCAAAAACGGAAACCCAGGTGCCGGCGATCAAGCACGAACTCGTCAACGAATCTCCCACCTCAAAGCTATCTCTGGCGATAGCGATCGGGTAGTAGCAATACTGCGCAATACAGTCCCCTGACACTATCCTATCAAGGTGCCCGTGCCACCTGAAGCCGAGGCTGTCATTGGAGTATTTGTCAACCTCCCCCCACATTCCGCCGGGTTCGCCGTTGGAGTAAGTACCCAGAAACTGACTCCCACGAATCACGACCTGATCTTCGGGGTAAGGGTACAGAACAGAAGCGTATACAATCCGAGTCTCCGCCTCGTTGCAGATTCCGTTGCCATCCAGGTCCAGGAAGAACTCCCCCTCCTCCCACGTTCCGTTTGGCGCATCGTATTGCTCATTGGAGTTCCTGTCTACATACGGTATGCCTGGTGCCCAGGGATCACCAGGACCATCATACCGTCCGTTGGGGTCCACATCCTGATAGGGCTCATCCCAATCCCAGAAGCCATTCCCATTCAGGTCTTCAAAAGGTTCTCCCAGACTCGAATCACCATCAGCGAACTTCTCCTGAATCGGATATGAGACCACCTCCCAGGTCCAGCTATCGCCGTAGACCAAGGGGAAGTAATCCTTCCAGAAAGACCGGGCCGGCTCTTCCTCTTCGTCCGGCGAAGTGACCCTTTTCTCGGTGCAACCAGCAATCAGCAGAAGAAAGACTGTCGCCCCCAGGCGAATCACAGTTGTCAAGCATCTTCTTTTCATTGACATCACCTCCCCCTACGTAACCGATGCGATTCTCTGCCTCACTAATCGAGAGAATAACATCATGTCGTGCTCATCTAGATGGAGCAGCACTCTGCGAAGTCCTTTGCCATGCGGTTGCCAGATCAGGTGGACGAATTGTGGTCCTCTACGGGTAATTCGTGCCGCCTACCGAAGCACTTTTGAGTATCCAATATGCGCCTTCCCCAGGCCCCTCCAATTTCACCAACCCCACGTTCTTGGCGTACCACTGGTGGCTGGTGCCATTGTATGCTGCCATGCCATACTTCCATTCCGAAACTGTAGACCTGAACTTCAAGCAGTCTCGGAATGTTCCTGCCGGAACCGTAACATCTTCCACTCCGTGGAAAACTGATATCCAGGTGCCGGACCAGGGGCCGGGACAAGAATTGGTCAACGAATCGCCCAGCTCAGGATTATCTCTGGCAATGACTATGGGCCTGCAGTTGCCGGCGAGATAGTCAAACGGAAATGTTCTGTCAGCGTGCCCATGCCACCTGAGGCCAAGGCCACCATTAGAGTACTTGTCAACATCTCCCCACATTCCCCCAGCTTCGCCGTTGGAGTAGGTGCCCAAAAACTGGCCTCCGCGAGTGACCACCTGGTCTTCTGGATAAGGGTACAGGATGGAAGCATAGAAGGTGACAGAGTTCGCCTCGTTGCCTATTCCGTTGCCGTCGAGATCCAGGAAGAACTCACCCTCTTCCCATATGCTGTTTGGGTAATCGAATTCCCCGTTGGCGTTCCTGTCTACATACGGTATCCCAGGCGCCCAGGGATCTTGAGGACCATCATACGCTCCGTTAGGGAATACATCCTGGAACGGCTCCCAGTCATCCCATATTCCATTGTTGTTCACGTCGGTAAAAGGCTCACCCAAACTCGAATCCCCGTCAACAAACATCTCCTGCACCGGGTATGACACGACTTCCCACATCCAGTTATCGCCGTAGCCCAAAGGGAAGTAATCCACCATGTGAAGTTCAGTCGGCTCATCTTCGTCCGGGCAGGTGCCTTTCTTATCGGTACACCCGGTGGTGAGCAGGAGCAGAACGACTGCAGACACACAGATTCCAGGTAACAGAAATCCTCTTTTCATTCTCATCACCTTGCCTCCGGTAACCAAAACGGTTGTCGAAGGTCACTGAATTGAGCAGATCTGATCCTCTACGGATAGCTAGTGCCGCCAACGGAGGCGCTGTCAAGCTGCCAATGGAGACCCTCTGCTGGCTTCTCAAGTCTCACCAGCCCTACATTTTTCGCATACCACTGATAGCTGGTGCCGTTGTATGCTTGCATGTTCCCTGTCCATCCTCGAGCCACCGATTTGAACTTCAGACAGTGTCGAAAGTTTCCCGCGGGAACCGTTACGTGCTCCACGTTCTCCAAAACCGATATCCAGGTGCGGATCGCTGGCGGGCAGGTCGGAATGTAGGAAGTGTCGGCATTCATGATCGAATCTCCAACCTGACCGATCGCCTCAGCGATGGCGATCGGTCCATAGTCCTTCAGATCGTCCTGCTGAGAGAACCACCAACCATCGGAATGAGAGTGCCATCTAAAGCCCAAGCTATCATTTGAGAATCCATCGTCTGTGTATCGATCCACAAAAACTCCACCTGATCCGAGGAAACGCGAGCGCCGCCCAAAAACTACACTGCCAACGGAGGAGATCCATGCCCCCGCGTCCATACCCGCCTTCAACGAGCCGCGAAGAGGCCGGGGCCATGGCTCCACGCCAAGGGAATCTGGGTTTATGATAATCTCTCCCTCATCCCACTCTCCATTGGGAGAGTCGTACCTGCCATTGCTGTTTCTGTCCTCATACGGAACGCCCGGACTCCACGGATCGTTCGGTCCATCATACTTCCCATTGGAGTTGAGGTCCTCGTAATCTTCGCCCGGATCATACTTTCCGTTACGTTTGCTGTCAACAAAGGGCTCCCCGAGGTTGAGGTCGCCGTCCACAAAGATCACCGGAGTAGAATCGACCACGACCTCCCAGAACCACTCGTCTCCATGATTGAGCGGAAAGTACTCCTTCATCAGGAAAGGACCCGCGTCAACGGGTGAGGTGGACTTTTTTGAGGTACATCCGCCCAAAAGCACAGATGAGACAAGTGCCACGGCGGTCGCAGCCTTTGCCCAAGTTCTTATCCTCAATCTCATCACCTCTCAAGTAGCAGCCCAGGTATGAAACCTAACCCCTCGATAGCATCGTCGGCCCAACGTGTCAAGCAGGCTGAGCCATGCTTGACCTACAGTTGAAACTGTTCTCCTTTCCAGGAGACGATCAGTCAATCTCTGCTCCCTGTTGGTATCCCATGGCTGGCAGGCTTCACCGGCAGGGTAGGTTCCGCTCTCGGCCATGAAGACCGAAAGCAGACAAGACAGACGGAGATAGAACCTTTCTGTGTGTTGTCTGTTATCTGTTATCTGCCAACTGCTAACTGGCAACTGCTACTTATCCTCGCCCTGCTTCTTTATGTACTTCTCCACGAACGGAGCGAAAAGATCTATAGGCACAGGGAAGACGATGGTGGAGTTCTTCTCCGTTGCCACCTCCGCGAGGGTGGAGAGGAACCTCAACTGAATTCCCACCGGTGTTTTGCCGATTATCTCTGCGGCAGCGGCCAGCTTCTCCGATGCCTGGTACTCTCCCTCCGCATGGATGACCTTGGCTCTTCTTTCCCTTTCTGCCTCAGCCTGGCGGGCGATGGCTCTCTGCATGTTCTCCGGCAGATCCACGTTCTTCACCTCGACCACCGAGACCTTGATTCCCCAGGGCTCGGTTTGCTCGTCGATGATGTGCTGAAGTTTCCGGTTGATCTCCTCCCGGTTGGTCAAAAGATCGTCCAACTCCACCTGTCCCAGCACACTCCTTAGGGTAGTCTGGGAGATCATAGAGGTAGCGTACAGGTAATCCTCGACCGCCACGATGGCCTTGTTGGCGTCCATGACCCGGAAGTAGATAACGGCGTTCACCTTAACTGAGACGTTGTCGCGGGTGATGACGTCCTGGGCGGGCACGTCCATGGTGACCACTCTGAGGCTCACCCTCACCAATCGGTCGACTAAGGGTATCAAAAGAATTAGACCCGGACCTTTGGCTCCAATCAATCTTCCCAGCCTGAATATCACACCTCTTTCGTACTCCCTTAATATCCTGATGGCGTTAGCCAGGATAAAGAGTCCGATGATGATAAGCGTCAGAAGACCTGCTCCAGCCATGACAACCTCCTTTTGTTCGGTTAACGGAAGACCGTTAACTGTTTTCTGTTAACTTTTTTTGTGTTTGGTCACCTTCAGGGTCAGATGCTCCACCGCCGTGACCACCACCTTCTCCCCCTTCTTTATGGGTTGATCTGCCTCTGCTTTCCAGATCTCTCCGTGGATGAACACGTCTCCTTCCGGTTTCAGTGCGGTCCGTGCCACTCCCACCTCGCCGGTCAGTCCCCTGCCCCCTGTGGTGACTTTTCGCTTTCGCGCCCTGAGTGCAAGCCCTATCGCAACCAGAAAGAACAGGGCGGTGCCGGCAACGACAGTGACTATTACTACCAGGGATACACGCATATATGGCAGTGGTGATTCGAAGAGAAGCAGCGATCCCATAACCATGGATATTACTCCTCCTATGATCAATGCTCCGTGACTCACGATTTTTACCTCCAGTATAAACAAGATCAAAGCCAGAATCATCAAAAGCAAACCGGCGTAATTGATGGGAAGCGTTTGCAGGGCAAAGAAAGCTAAGATCAGGCAGATCCCTCCCACAATTCCCGGAAAGATCGCCCCTGGATTGGACAGCTCGAAGAAAAGCCCCCACATTCCCAGGGTGAGAAGAATGTAGGCGATGGTGGGATTGGTGATCACCTGCAGGATTTTATCTCGGACGCTTATCTCCGCTCTTTTTACCTCGATTTCCTTTGTGTCCAAAGTCTTCTCCCCTGAGGGAAGGCTGACCTTCCGCCCATCGCAGGAGTCCAGGAGCGCCCGAACGTTGTCGACCACCAGGTCTATCACGTTCAGCTTCAAGGCCTCGTACTCCGTGGCGGATATGCTCTCTCTCACCGACTCTTCGGCCCACTCCTCGTTCCTCCCTCTCCTGCTGGCGATGCTCCTTATGTATGCGGCGGCATCATTCACCACTTTCTCTGCCATGGTGGAGTCCATCTGTCCCCCGATGGCAACCGGATGCGCCGAGCCCATGTTGGTTCCCGGCGCCATGGCAGCGATATGAGCGCTCAAGGTGATGAACACGCCCGCGGAGGCCGCCCGGGATCCGCTGGGTGAGACGTAGACGATTACCGGCACTTCCGAGTTTAGAATCTTTCTGGTAATAATGCGCATCGACTCATCCAGCCCGCCGGGAGTGTTTAGCTCAATCACCAAAGCCTCGGCGCTGTCTTCTACAGACGCGTCAATGGCCTGGGCGATGATCCGGGCCGTGATGGGGCCGATGGGCCCATCCAAGGTCACCAGGTTCACATGTCGTGGAGAGGCGGAAAGACCCCACGCTCCCAGAAAAAGGACCATCAAAGGAAAAATCAAACAGACTCTTTTCATAAACCACCCGCTGTTGAGAATGAATACGTTACTTCCGCATCAAAATATCGTGTGCGGATGAATAACGCAACAAAAATGTTGCCCCATGACAACTTATTTTTGACAGGTCTTCGGAGAGATAACTTGGACAGATCTGTTTGGAGTGTTCGCCCCTACAGGTCGTATGACTTCAGGCGAACCAGATTGAAGGTATAGTTGGTGCAGGGGCTCGTCCTGCACTTCGTCCTGCCTCGCACTGAGTGCGCTCGGCACGAAGTGAGACTCAGTGTCGAAGGAAAGGCTCGCCCTGAAGGGTTCAACCCCTGCACCATCACAAAGAGTGTTGTAGCAGGGTACCTTCGGTCTAAGCCCTCAGGGCAAGCCCTTACCCTGCCACTTAGGTTGCTCCTGGGTGGATGTTATCATCCACCCCAGCCTTTGGTGGTTCGACTTTGCTCACCACCCTGAGTTCGTCGAAGGGCGGGATTTTCAACCTGATGCCGTGGGATGACGGAGACCCGTCTGGGATAACATCCCACGGGGAGCAGGAGAATGCCTCACAGCTGATTGATCGGATTAAGCTGATACCGATAATTTTTATCTGCTTAATCTGCTACATCTGCTGTGAGGGATTTTTTAAAACTTGTAAAAATTGTCATCCACAAGAGGAAGGTTGGCCCTGCCAACGGCGGGGCTGAGCAGAAAAGATCTCATGGCAGGGTTGAATGCCCTGCCCTATGGTCGGCAGATTCCAGGGGAAACGATAATCTATACTCTTACATAGGGGCGGGAATTTATCCCGCCCCAAAAGTGGAATTCTTCGTCTTCAGCTCAACAGGCATAATTTGTTGAGCGTGTGAGATTGCTTATCCGAAAAAGGCCTTCATCTTTAACTTGGCAATGGCCTTGGTGGGGTCGAGATCCTTGGGACACACCTTCTGGCAGTTGAAGATGGTGTGGCAGCGGAACACCCCAAAGTCTGAGGCCACAAAAGCCAGCCTCTCTTTGCTCTTCCCGTCCCGGGAGTCGTCGATGAACCTCAGAGCCTTCATCAAGGAGGCCGGTCCCAAATACTCCGGATCGGTGGCTTCCACCGGACAGGAGCCGTAGCAGGCAGCACAGAGAATGCAGTCAACCCAGGGATCCAGCTTCTTTCTCTCCTTCTCGCTCTGAAGATATTCCTTCTCCGGCGGGTCTTGCTTGGGGATCAAATACGGCAGCACCTTCTTGTACTGCTCAAAGAAAGGTTCCAGATCGACCACCAGATCCTTGATGATAGGCAGGTGAGCCAGTGGTCTCAACACGACTTTGCCGCCCAGATTATCGATCTGGGTCCGGCAGGCCAAGTTGTACAGGCCGTTGATGTGCATGGCGCAGGAGCCGCAGACCGCCGCCCGACACATCGACCGGTAGGCTAAGGTGCTGTCTATATTCTCGAAGATATAGATCAGGCCTTCTAAGACGGTCATCCCTTTGGGGGAATCGAAGGTGTAGGTCTGGAAGTGGGGCTCCTTGTCTTTATCAGGATCGTATCTTAAGATTCTGAATTCGGTCATGATCAATACTTCCTCTCTACAGGTTGATACTTGGTTATCTGAACCTCGCTGTAGGAAAGCCTTGGCCCTTCGGGAGTATAGGCAGCGAGAGTGTGCTTAAGGAAGTTCTTATCATCCCTCTTGTCGAAATCGGTGCGATAATGACCACCGCGGCTCTCCTTTCGCGCCAGGCCTCCGGCCATCAACGCCTCCGCCACGTCGAGATTTCCCTTGATCTCCAGGACCCAGATCTTATCGAAATTGAAACTGCTGCCTGGGGACACCGGCCTGATCTTCTTGAATCTCTCCTTGAGTGCCTTGATCTCCTCCAGACCTTGGGACATGAGCTTCTCGTCGCGAAACAGACCCGCCTTTAGCGGCATCAGTCTGCTCAACTCGGCGTTTAAGGTGTAAGGGTTCTCCGTTCCGCTGGACTTCTGCATCTGATCCAGCATCTCCTGCTCTCTTTTGAAAGCGCGGTCAAGAGCTTCCTTTCGAGGCTGCTTGGGTTTGTCCTTGACGTAATCGGCCGCTGTCGCTCCGGCCCTCTTGCCGAATACCACGCCATCCAGAAGTGAGTTTCCGCCCAGGCGGTTGGCACCATGACAGGAGACGCAGGCGCATTCTCCAGCTGCGTAGAAACCTGCCAGCGAAGTTGCGCCGTCTATGCTGGTGTCGATCCCTCCCATGCAGTAATGAGTTCCCGGCTGGATGGGAATGGGCTTTTCGATGGGGTCCAGACCGATGAAGTCTAAGGTGATCTCCCTGATTCCGGGCAGCCTCTCCATGATCTTGGCCTTCCCCAGATGGGTCAAGTCCAGATGCACATATGACTCTTCGAACCCTCGCCCCTCCAGGATTTCGGTCATCACGCCGCGGGCCACTATATCCCGGGGACCCAGCTCCATGGCCTTGGGGGCGTACTTGGACATGAATCGCTCCCCCTTGTTGTTGACCATGATGCCCCCCTCTCCCCTGCATCCTTCCGTCATCAGGATGTTGGAGGGAAAAAGCGAGGTGGGATGGAACTGGACGAATTCCATGTCCTTCAGGGGAACCCCGGCCCAATAGGGTATGGCCACCCCGAAGGCGGTGGAGGTCAATGCGTTGGTTGAGTTTCCGTACATCCGCGCGGAACCACCGGTGGCGAATATCACCGCGTTGGCCCCGATGGCCTGAAGCTCGCCCGAATGCATGTTCAAGGTGATCACTCCGCAGCAGGAATCCCCGTCCTTTGCCAGGGCAATCACCACCCATTCGTTATAGGTCTTGATATCGTGCTTGATAGTCTGCTCAAACAAAGTCTGCAGCATGTAATGACCGGTTTTGTCTGTCCCGTAGCAGGTGCGGGGATAACCGGCGCCGCCGAAAGGTCTTTGGGCGATCTTTCCTTCCTCGGTTCGGCTGAAAGGGCAACCCCAGTGCTCGATCTCGAAGACGGCCTCCGGTGCCTGCTGGGTCATGAAGATGGAGGTTTCCTGATCTGCCAGATAGTCGCTTCCCTTGACGGTATCGAATCCGTGCTTTTCCGGGTTGTCATCGGCCGCTTTGGGATTGTTGGCTAAGGCGGCGTTGATTCCTCCCTGTGCCTGACCGGAGTGTGATCTGGGAGGATAGAGCTTGGTGACTATGCCGACGTCCGCCTTTTTCTCAGCCGCCGCAATGGCAGCCCTCAAACCCGCAAGCCCTCCGCCGATTACCAAAACGTCATGAAAAATCATCGACTCTCCTCCCTTTATTAATGTGAAAAGGCCCGCCCCAGGAAGACTACCAGGGTGATAACCATGAGGATGGCAAATATGACCATGGCTATCCAGAAGAGGGCTTTATGGGGCTTGGTTAAGAAGAAGAAGTCGGCGATGGTGATACGCAGACCATTCAAGAGATGAAAGGCCACCACCGCGACCAGCCCGATCTCCAGAACGTGAGTGAGCGGGGTCTGAAGATTGGCTAACCAAGCGTTGAAGGTTGCCGCTCCCCCCAGGGACGAACTCAGGGCCAGGAAGTGCATGAAAAGATAAAGCACCAAAATCACGCCGGTTATCCGATGCAAAAGCCAGGCCCAGGTTCCCACGTTCGGGTTTAAGCCAACTTCGTCTTTGTACATTTCGAAAAAACCTAACTTGGGTTGGTACATCTCTTATGCTCCTTTGTTAAACGTAACTATCAGGTAGTATCCCCAAACGGAGATGGCGATTCCCAGAACCCAGAGCAGGGTTTTGACGGCCTTGCCTGTTCCCGCCTTTGGGCGGTAATCGTGGACCACCTGCCAAGCTCCGTTAAACGCGTGAAAGAGTGCGGCCGGCACGAATACCAGATAGAAGATCACCCATCCAATACCCTCCATCCGCTGGGTCACCAGGTTGAAATCGATCTTCCAGTCTTTGGTGAAGTGAAGCACCTGGAAATGAAGGATCAAAAAGAAGGCCAAAAAGATCCCGGTGATCCTCTGGAGAAGCCAGCCGTAAGCACTGCCCTTTCCTGTTTTTCCATTCATGGCGGTTGCTCCTTAAAAGAGGTTAATCGGTTTCTTATCCGAAGTCAAAAAGCCTTTGAGGTCTCTTAATCTAAAGCGAAAGCTTGTGACTTTTGTCACAAGGGATGAATTTAGATAATACTCAAATCAAAGTCAACAAAAAAATTCAAGATTTTGTCTGAGGCTATCCTTAGGCACGGTCTCGGCGGAGTACCATCTGGGTAGTTCCGTCCGACCGGATCAATGGCATTTACCAGGGGAGTCTGCCGACAACCTCCCCCTTCTGCGCAAAGTCAGACATTTTTCCTGACAAGGATAAAGAAAAACCCAGTCCTGCCGACAAAAAAGGCGTGGACCTATTGACAGACAATTCACCTGGCAACAAAACGGCTTTCCCTTGAATGATTTTTTACAAATAAGAGAGATTTCTTACGGAGAGTTTCCGGAGATCTGCGGTCTCAACCCCAGGTTCAGGCCGAAAAGTAAAAAGGTCAAGGTTGTGATAGACGTTCACGTTCCCCAGCTTCAAAAAGGCAACCCGGATCTCTCATCAACCTTTGGCAGACTCAAGAGACTTCTGCCTTCCTTGGAGAAACATCAGTGCGGCGAGCACTTTATGGAGGATTTAAGGTCCGGCAGCAAAGTCTCACATTCTCAGCGCTCGGATGAGATAACCGACATCGCACACATGATGGAACACATAATCATTGACCTGCAAGCAAACATCACCGGCATGGATTCATGCAGCGGGATAACCTGCGGATACAAGAATCCCTCCTCCCGATTCGACCTCTTTGTGGAATGCAGGGACAAAAAGGTGGGCGCCTTCTCTGCTCTCCTGGCGACAGATCTGCTAGAAGCGCTCCTGACAAAGAAAACCCTTTCGGGGAGATTCCGCGCCCTAATTGACCTGGCAAAATACCTTTATGCCAACAAATCGCTGGTACGTTTGGCTCAACTCGAACCAGCGGTTTCCCGAATCAGCTCCGAGTTTGGCTGGAAAAGGAGATTCGTCTTGTCGCTGTTGGGAAAACTGAGAGACTTTGGATTCATAGATTCCAAACATTCCTGGGTAACTTAATCAGATTTCAAGCGTGGAGCGAAAGCGAATGAACGACAAATCCTGGCCCAAGAATCCCGACGATCTGAAAAGCAGGATCAAAAAGTTGGTCTCCTTTGAAGAAGGGAAAGCTCTGTCCAAACTGTCACGGAAGCCTTCAAAATACGCCAGGGTTTTGAGCTGCACCTTCGTTAGGGGAGCCCAGGACACAACTCAAAGGCAGAGGAAGGAACCGAAAATAGTCTACTTGCCTGACCTGATCGCGAAAAAGAAGCATCGATTAAGTAAGGGGAACTTCCAGACTACCACGGAAAGGAGGTGATATCATGTACAAATTCAACTTCAACGATTTCAGGAACATAGAGAGGACTCCCATGTCTCCCTCTTACCTGCAGAACAAGATCTGTGATCTGGTCGCTTGTTCTGTTTGCACCAAGGTGAAGGTTGATTCGATTAATCCGGATACCGGAGAGTACCGCATCATCCTTCATGGTACCCTGGATTGGGATCACCCGGAGACCTGGTGGACCAATCGGTAAGTCCGATTGACTACGATTCGATTTGAGCATTGTCCCCTTACTGAAAGGTGTATGTTGACAACAAGCAAACACCGAAACTGATGAGGAGGGGGTGAAGAGAAGTGACCAAATTCAGATTTCAGAATTTTCCTGCTATAGAGAGGACTCCGAGCTCACCGGCGTCCCTGCAGTACAGGCTGACCGAACTTCTGTACAACTCGACCTACTGCAAGTGCAAGGTGGACTCGGTCAATCCGACCACGGGTGAGTATCGCGTAGTGCTACAGGGCACACTGGATTCCTGGGATGATACCAACACACCTACCAACACCTAAGTGTTGCAGGTCAAAAGGAAAACATTTGCAGAGGGAGCCCCGCTTTTCAAGGCGGGGCTCTTTCGACTAACTTCGCAAACACAGGGGGGGTAAGATGAGAAAGCAAAAACCGACTTCATCGCCGAAAAGAAAACAAGGTCAGAAAACGCGCTCGCGGACTCCAATGAGAAGCAAGGCCACCTGGCAGGACCCGACGGTCCCCATCACCAGGATATCGAAGAGTAAAAAGACGAAATCGCGTAAAGATGATCCGAAGAGAAACGGCTGTTGGTGGTTTGGCTGGGAATAAAGCAGTTTTTGCCTGAAACGAACTCCTACAACTTTTTTTCCAAAGGCAAACTACGCCCTCAAAAAATGTGAAATGGATTTCACATTTTGCTCATTGATTTGACAGCACTTTCGCATTCCGGCCCTCCAATCCTCTCCTCACAGATTACAAGCCTACTCTGTACCAAGAGAGAATCACCATCATCGGAGTCTGGCCCTCTATTCGTCTGACAAATCAGCCGTCAAGCACACCTGACCCGCCACTCTACGGAGAAGAGGAAAGAATACTCAAAACCGGCTCGATTTCGGTCCCTCGATCCCGGTGAAGATTCCTTCCAGCTTGAAAGTGACTGGACGGGTCTTCCCCACAAAGGACTTGATCTTTATTCACGCCTCAGTATATTCCGTATGTTCAGGAACGCACCTTTCTTTCGAAACTGCGAACCCACCTGAGAACAAAGGGGTTTATGATGAGGAAAAGGATCAGATCATTTGTCATTGTCATTATGGTTCTCACGGGAGGGGTGATGCTTCTCCCTCTCCAGAGCAACAAACAACCTCTGGCAGACGAGAAAATCCATGCAGAAGGAGAAAGCATGAAATTGCCCGAACCCAAGTTTTCGAGCCAGATCAGCCTGGAGGAGGCGTTTCTGAATCGCAGGTCGGTGAGGGCCTTTAGAGAGGATTCCCTCACCCTCGAGGAGATCGGCCAGCTTCTCTGGGCAGCGCAGGGGGTGACGGAAAAGTGGGGTGGCAGGACGGCTCCTTCAGCCGGAGCACTCTATCCTCTCGAGATATACCTGCTGGCGGGAGAGATCAAGGATCTGGAACCGGGGCTTTATCATTACCATCCGGCGGATCACTCCATCTCGCAAAGAATTGCCAAAGATCTGCGCGGGGAGGTTACGGAAGCTTCACTCAATCAAGACCAGATACTGAAGGCTCCCGCTACCCTGATCATTACTGCGATCTATGAGAGGACGACGAAAAAATACGGGGAAAGAGGTATCCGGTATGTCCACATGGAGGTGGGCTCCGTGGCAGAGAACATCTATCTGCAGGCGGAGAGCCTGAAGCTGGGCACCGTCTTTATCGGAGCCTTCGATGACGAGGAGGTCAAGGAGGCTCTGGGAATCGCGGAGGAACCTCTGGCGATAATGCCCGTCGGGAAAAAGTGATCTCCATCTGCGAAGTGACTTCGATTATTGTTAATACGAGAGGTTCAAGATGGCTTTGACTAATAAAGTGGCTGTGGTGACCGGCAGCTCCCGCGGCATCGGGAAAGCTATCGCTTTGAAATTGGCGGAAAAGGGATGTTCTGTGGGGGTCAACTATCTCTCCGATGATTCCGCGGCAGAAAAGGTGGTCAAGAGCATCGAAAAGATGGGACAAAAAGCGACCTCCTTTCAAGGTGACGTCTCCAACTTCGCCGACGCCGAGGAGATGATAAAGAAGGCAAAGTCGGAATTTGGCAGAATCGACATTCTGGTCAACAATGTGGGACCATTTCTTTACAAAACCATTTGGGATACGACTGTTGAGGAGTGGCATCAGATATTGGACTCAAATCTGAATTCGGTTTTCTACTGTTGCAAGGCGGTGCTGCCCATCATGAGAGAGCAGAGGTCCGGTGTGATCATTAACATCGGCGGACCCAACTCAGAAAGAACCCAGGGCTATCTTCGCACCTGCGCGTATGCGGTGGCCAAGACCGGGCTGGTGGTCTTTTCAAAAAGCTTGGCTAGGGAGGAGGCCGGGCACGGGATTCGCGTCAACGTGGTCAATCCAGGATTCATCGAGACCGAGGCCTACACGGAGGATATGAAGAAGACCATGCCTAAGGATGTTCCGCTCAAGAGATTGGGAAAGCCGGAGGATATCGCCAACGCGGTCGCATTCTTAGCTTCGGATGAAGCAGGTTATATCACTGGCGCCGTACTTAACGTGCACGGCGGTCTATGGTGCTGACAACTCGTTTAGGTCAGCAGACGAATGTCCTCTCTTTCTGGCTACGCATCAATTTGTCACTCGGCCAACAAGCCGAGTCGACTTTACCCTCAATATGCAGAGGAGTGCACACGTATAATTTATTGAGGGCCAGTAAAGTAAGTTGACGCATCTCTTTTCTCCACTGTAAATGGATTTGCGTCATACTATATGTGTTCTCCGGAAGCCCACCTCTGAAAGAAGAGACATTCACGCGGAATCGAATTCTGGCCTCTCACCGAGATGACAGTCCGGATTGATGCGCGCTTGCGGCTGAAGTGCGTCGCGCGGACTCAATCTGTCGATTGTAGGCCGAAAAGGGCAAAAATGACTTGACAAAAGAACCTTGATGGGTTAAATTGAAATTGAGGGAAAGTCAGAAGTCGTGGTCATCAGCATAGGCGGTCATCTGCCGGTTTTGGAAAACTAAAAACCAGGTGAGGTTGGTGTTAACCTATAACCGAATTGATAAAAGGTAGCTTTTCTCTTTTCATCATTCAAGGAGGCGATTGAGACATGAGATGGCTCAATTTAAGTACGCCGGGGAGCCGAGCGATTTTCCTTCTCGAACGCATCCTCCTTTTTTCTATCATCCTGAGCTTCTTGTTTGTCTTCAACCTCAGCTTTGCGGATGACCTGACCGATCCCCCACCGGATTCGGAACATCCGTGGGATGACGTGTGCGAGACTGGCTCGGATCAGACCCCAGAGGATCCTCCCGAAATACACACAGGCTTTATGCTGCATTTCGGGTTTGACTCGTGGATCATGATCTTGTTGCAGTCGCCGGAACAGAAGGATGATGCGGTAGAAGGAAGGGCTTTTGCGCCCACAGAGAAGAATCGTCGTGGCGTTCTCATCTTCGTCAGATGAGCGGAACCATTCGGGAATGATCTGACATGGAGAATCCGGATAGACGGATTGACATTGTTTCGTCTCTGGCGGCCAAAAGAGATTTCAAGTCCGCCCGGGCGGAGTTAGAGAAGCTGAAGAAAGGGAATGACACCCCTTCGGCTTACCAGGGGGAGCTATATTATCTTGAGGGTCTGATTCTCTACGGGCAGGATCTTTACGGCCAGGCCCAGGATATGGCCCAGCAGGCTTACGAGCATTTGAAGCGTACCCTGAGGAACAGGAGAATCGGGCAGGTACAGCTCCTTTTGGGTTACATCTTCATTGACACCGGTGATTTGAAAAGAGCCCAGATCGAAATCCGGGACGCGGTGGCATCCTTCCGCCGGGCCGGTGACGAAAAGGGAATAGCTGACGCTTACAACAAGCTGGCTCACATATTCTTCATCCGGGCAGAGTTCGATCGTTCCACCGAATGCTTGAAGCAAGCCATCGAGCACGTCAAAAAGCAAGAAGACGGAAATCTCATGATTGCCCGTCTCTCCGGTAACTTAGGCAGAGTCTATTTGCTTGTGGGAGAATGGGAAAAGGCCCAAAAGTGTTTCTATGACAGCATCAGGCAAAATGAGCGGGCTGCAAATGAGATCAGCATCTGCGTGAACCTTCTTTCGTTGGGTTATGCATCCTACCAGCAGAGGAAGTTCAAAGAGGCTCGAGGTTTCTACGAAAAAGCTCATCGCATTATCCAAAAGAAGAACTTAAAAAGGGAGCTGGCGATCTATCACGAATACAGCGCCGAACTGGCTCTTGAACTGGGAGAATACGATCAATCTAACCGGCACGTGAATCAGGCCATAGAAATCGGAGAGGCCATTGCCGCTCGCAAAAGCAGCCTCGGCTGCCAATCTTACCGGCTTCTGGCACAGGCTCAACTGGCCACTCAGAAGTTGAACTTAGCGGGAGATTCGTGCCGGAGATTCTGGGAGCTTTCCAAGAATCTAAACGAGAAAGTAGAGGAAGGGATCGTCTATCGGGTCCTGGGACAGATTTACGCTCAGAAGAATAACAAGAGGCTGGCCAAAGAGAATTTCAACTCAAGCATGGGTTGCCTGGAGAAGATTGGATGCAAATTAGAGTTAGCCCGCAGCTATCTGGCTGCTGGTGAGGAGGCGGCATTTGACCCCAAAGAGAGACTGGAACTCTTGAGCAGGGCCAGGAATTCATTTGCCGGGCTCTTCTCCGAGGAGTCTGCAGGGTTTGCCTACTGGGTGGGTTCGGCCCGCTTGGCAGGGGCTCGGGCACATCTGGAAAGCGAGGAGTACGACAGAGCCATCGATTGTCTGAATGAAGCTGAAGCCATGTTGGCAGGATGCGTGGCGCAGGAACCGTCCGCTGCCGGGGACAAACTGTCGAGGATCTCCGAACTGCGCTCGAAGGTAGAAACAACCGTGGCAGAGAAAAGCCTCTCCCTGGATAACCAGTACAATATCTTCCGGCAATTCCTCTCCGAAATCGAATCCAGCGAGGTTTCAGAGACACCTCCGGCAAATCAGGAGGAAGAGATCAGCCGGAGTCTAAAGCTCCTGGCCAAGAAGCTTCAGGCAGACAGGGGCTTCGTCGTCCTCAAGACCAGCGAGGACCACTCATCCTCACCTCTTCTCACCTTCAACCTTTCCCCTGAGGAGATAGAGAAGGCCCGCTCCGATCTGTCCGGCCTAAACGGTGGACTGTCCTCGTTGAGGGAGCCGGTTTACTCCACCGCGGGCAAAATTAATCTGTTTTCAGACAACGATGGGGAGGTAGCAAGTCTGCTTCTGGTTCCGCTGAAGATAGGCGAAGAGGTCAAGGGGGCGGTCTATCTGGACCGGAAGAGGAATGGAGTTTCTACCCAACCGTTCAGGAGGGATGAACTCAATCTGACCGTGGCCTTTGCGGACATAATATCTCTGAAACTGGCCGAGATCGAAAACAAGATGCTGGGGGAGGAGAACTTAAGACTAAAGCAGCAGTTACAGGAAAAGAGTGCCTTCTCCAAGATCATCACCCAGAACAGCCAAATGCAGGAGACGCTGTGGAAGCTCTCCCAGGTCAAGGATACCAATCTCTCCATACTTCTGGAAGGCGAGACCGGAACCGGCAAGGATGCGGTTGCCAAGGCCATTCATTACAATAGCGATCGAAGGAACAAAAGTTTCGTGGTGGTCAACTGTGCCGCGTTTCCTGAGACCCTCCTGGAAAACGAGCTTTTCGGTCACAAGAAGGGCGCTTATACCGGAGCTTCGCAAGATAAGAAGGGGCTTTTGGAAGAAGCTGATGGGGGAACTCTGTACGTAGACGAGATAGCCGATATTAACCCGGCAACCCAGGTGAAGCTGCTCAGGGTCTTAGAGGAAAAGGAACTCACCCGTCTGGGAGACACCAAGCCCAGAAAGGTCGATATACGGGTCATCTCAGCCACCAATGTGAGCATAAAGGAACAGATCGAGAAGGGGCTTTTCCGCAAAGACCTGTTCTTCCGTTTGAATACCATACACGTCAGGTTGCCCGCCTTGAGGGATCGCAGGGAAGACATTCCTCTTTTGGTGAATCACTTCATACAGATTCACGCCCCGCGCCAGGAGGGCAAACTACCCCAGCCTTCCCCGGCCATAGCGGAGCTTTTGGCCGCCTACGACTGGCCCGGAAACATCCGGGAGCTGGAGAACGAGGTGAAAAGGATGGTGGCAATCAAGAACGGGGAGGCGATCGTGGCAGCCGATATCCTGGCCGAGAAGCTGGGAATGGAAGAGGAGGAGGGCGCCAAGGATCTATCTCTGTACGAGAGAGTGGCGGGCTGGGAGAGACAGTTCATCCTAAAGGCCTTGGTCGAGAGCAATTGGGTGAAAAAGGCCGCGGCCGGAGCTTTGCGTATTCCGGAATCCTCGCTCAGATTCAAAATCAAGCAGCACAAGATAAGAATCCCCACAGAGAAGTAGAGTTGCCCATCCCGGGCGTGATGCCACCTTTAGGGTGGCATTTTTTGTATTCCCCATTTTGCAGAGGACCAGAGGGCGGTCAGATCGGTAGGTCTTCCCTGCTCCCGGATTCTAGGGAGCGGACTGCCTTCTGAAGAAGTTCTGCTGCTGGACAGACGCGTCCAACTGCAGACCGGCAGTCCTCAGAATCAGGCACACCCCTGTTGGGGAGCAGGTCCGCTTTTGTAAAGGTAATTGATCAAATAAACAAGATCTGCCAGTTCAACTACGCAATCGGCGTTGGGATCTCCGGAAGCCATGGGGTCTGGAGCAGGACCCGATCTGTAGAGATAGTTGAGCAGATAGACTAAGTCTGCTAACTCCACCACTCCGTCGCCATTAGCGTCACCGGCCAGGTAAGAACTCTGCGAAGCCGCCAGCACGGCTTGATAGGCATCGATGACGCCCCAACCATAGGCGTTGTCGTTTCCGAAATCGCCCAAATCCACGGCCGTGCTCATCAAAATCTGCTTGATCGAATCCACCCCCAGATCGGGGTTGGCCTGTCGCATTAGAGCCACCACTCCGGCCACGTGCGGTCCTGCCATCGAGGTTCCACTCCAATAGTACCACTCGTATCCACCGCCGGGTACGGATGAGTAGACCTGCACTCCGGGAGCCACCACCTCCGGCTTTGTGGTTTTGCCGTCGCAATCAGAGGGCCCCCGGCTGCTGAAGTCGGCAATGGGATAGGGGAAACCGTAGTTTTTAGCGTCAACCGCTCCTACGGAGAAGTTGGTGGTTGGCGTGTTGCAGATGTTGGCTGGTGACCGGTGTGTTTGTGCACCCGGGCCCTCGTTTCCTGCAGAAAAGATGCAGACCACTCCGGACGCCTCGCAGTTCTCTATAACCGTTTGCCACCTGTAGTCGCAATCTTGATATCCCGACCAGTAGCTGTAGATGCCCCAGGAGTTCTGAACCACGTCCGGAACGTCGTCCACCGTGCCCGGGTTCCCGTCCGGGTCGGCAAACCACTGGAATGCTTCCACAACGTCATTGTCGAATTCCGGAGTTACACCCTGATTGATTGCATTATCCGCGATCCATTCGGCCTCCCAGGCTATCCCGATGGTATCGTTGGTTGCGGCCCCCAGGCCGCACATGGTCCCCATCACGTGCGTTCCATGACCATAATAATCGGTTGGGGAGGTATCGCCGTAGCCCAAGGCATCTTTCCAGCACTCCTGCCAGGGCTCGTGATTGCCCCTCCACCGGGCGGACAGAGCGGGATGCGCGCCGTCCACTCCCGTGTCCAGATTGGCTACCAGTCTACCCAGCCCGGTGATACCGAGCTGATTCCATACGCTGTCCGCTTTGACCGCCCTCAGTCCCGGGGTGACTCCGATTCCCTTGTCCGGGATTCTCACCGATTTGGTTTTATCTCCCACCGGCTCAATCAAACTCGCTTTGAAGTTCGACTCCACGATTTCCACTTCCGAACGAGCTGCTATCTTCTGCAGCTCCTTTACGGTTGCCTGCACCACGACAAGGTTCATTATCCAGTAAGGGGTGTAACCTTTCACGGCTCCCTGGATTTTCCTCGCTTGGAGATGATCCAGCATTCCCCCTTGGGATATTGAAGCGGCAGTCTTCAAAGCCGAGACCACTCTCCGGTGCCGCTCTTGCCTGGTTGCTCTCTCACCTTTCAGGACTGCGCTCAAGGATTTCACGTCAGCCTGATCGGCCATGATCACGATGGCCGAGACGAACTCATCCGGTGACAAGGTGTTCAGATACTCGGCAAAATTCGGCTCTATTTCCCCAGCCGAAACGTTGGCCACGGGCAATAGAAGCAGACATACCACCAAAGATAGACTGGCGAGAAGTGCCTTTTGGACGGTTACAACATTTCGCTGTTTTCTCATGCCGATCCTCCCGGGATCATTAGGTTAGAAGATTCGCGTGGACTTAGATTTTCTCCAAAGGCTGTCGATGAGAATTATGTCGCATCTCGCTCAGCGCTGCACCTGGAAAGACAAACCTAATCAAAAGATACAAAAATCCTCGGAATTGTCAAGGATTAGATTCCCTGAGGGGTAACCTACTATTTTTGCACGCGTCGAGAGCGAACATCGTTTTTGTCCTGAGCCAAAATATAGATTCAGGCGGATGCTCTCCCTGGCTCAAACTGAGGGGGTGTGAAGAGACGAGTCTAATTGGGTAAGAACGGGTCCAGCTTCTAGCTTAAGTACTGAAGGATCAGCGAGATGTTTTTCTTCAAATCCTTGCGGTGGGAGATGACGTCTAAAAAGCCGTGTTCTAAGAAGAACTCCGAGCTCTGGAATCCGGGAGGGAGGTCTTGCTTTATGGTCTGCTGGATCACCCGGGGGCCGGCAAAGCCCAGAAGAGCCTTGGGCTCGGCGATGATCACGTCGCCAAGTGAGGCATAGCTTGCCATCACCCCGGCGGTGGTGGGATTGGTTAAAACGGAGACATAGGGGATGTTCTGGTCATACAGCTTGGCCAAAAGCGCGGAGGTCTTTGCCATCTGCATCAGCGACAGGATCCCCTCCTGCATCCTGGCGCCGCCGGAGCAGGAGACGATCACCAGGGGGATTCTTCTTTCTAAGGATCTTTCGATGGCCCGCGCCACCTTCTCCCCCACCACCGATCCCATGCTTCCTCCGATGAATCCAAAATCCATCACCGCAAAGCTGACCTCTTTCCCATCAATCCTGGCGATACCGGCAACTATGGCGTCCTTGAGATTTACCTTTTTCTGTGAGGTCTTGATACGATCGGGGTATCTCTTAGAATCCTTAAATTGCAGTGGATCGGTGGCAGTCAGATCCGCGTCGTATTCTTCCATCTCACCATTATCCACTATCAGATCGATGTAATCTTTGCTCCTGATGCGAAAGTGATGGTCGCACTTGGAGCAGACCCACAGAGCTTTCTCCATCTCCTTCCTGTATATGATCTCCCCGCAGGAATCGCATTTGACCCACAGCCCGTCGGGAAGCTCCTTTTTCCTCTGTGGAACCAACCCCTCTTTTGCTTTCTTGAACCACTCCATGATTCTCTTCCGACAATAAAGTTAAAGATCCAAAATAAGAGAACCTCTTTCTTATTCTCAGTGGCTGAGACTCACCTTTTCCACTCGCTCAAAGCTTCTTCACCATGATTATGGCGTCTTCGGCGGGCTGCCGGTAGTAATTCCTCTTTCTATATGCTTCCTCGAAACCGCAACTCGTGTAGAGCTCTATGGCTGGCCGGTTCGACTCTCGTGCGCTCAATACCAAATTCCTGCAACCCCTCTCCCCGGCTTCCCAGAGCACTCTCTCCATCATCTCTCTGCCCATTCCCCTTCTCCTGAAATCAGGTGACACGGCGAAATTGGCTATCTCCATTTGATCCTGGATGTGCCACAAGCACATGTAGCCGATGATCGTCTGGCCGGATTTGACCACCAATGGTACGGAAAACCGGTGCTTGAGTTCTTCCCGGAAGTTCTCTTTGGCCCAGGGGTCGGAAAAAGACAATTTCTCCAGTCGGGCAATCTCTTCGATATCATCCCGAGTCATCCTCTGGATGGTGATATTCTCAAGTCCGGCCAACATTCTTGAATTTAAGTTCCGCCTCTGACATTCTGATATACAAAGGCTCCAGATTGGCGATATCCTCCGTGTGCCCCCCGGCCAGCTTGCCTAAACCTATTCGAGCCACAGAGGCGCCGCTGGGAGTAGACTGATCGTTCAGGGCGAAGCAAGCTTCTTCTCCCAAAAGACCAGTCAGTTCCTTCTTATATAGCCTTGCTCCCGGACCGACGAAAAGCGTCTTCTTCGATATCTTCTTGACCAGATCCTCTACGGACACGGCCATGTATTTGCTTTCCTGTCTCAGTTCTCCGTCGCTGGTATCGTATATCGCCGCATATACCTGATCCTTCTTGGCATCCAGAAGTGGCACCACCTGATACCGGGAATAAAGGGAAAGCGAAGCCAAAGCATCCAGGCTGGGGATCGCGGCAAGAGGTTTCTTGCTGGCGGCACACAAACCCTTTACCGTGGACAAGCCGATCCTCAAGCCGGTAAAGGAACCGGGTCCGATGGATATGGCAAGTCCGTCCAGATCATCTATCGTCATCCCAACGGTCCTAAAGGCCAGATCGATGGTGGGCATGAGGATTTCGGAGTAGGTAACCCTCACGTCGAACTTCAAATCCACCAAAATCTCATCATCCTCGACGATGCCCACTCCCGCAGTCATGGTGGAGGTGTCAACTCCCAAGGCTCGCATATTCTCACCTCAACATCCTGCTGACAGAATCAGTTCCTTTAGACAACTCAAAGCTCTTCTGCGCGAATTTCTCTTTCGGTTTCGGAAAGAATCTTTAAGTTTACCTCCCATCTTTTCTTTGGCAGAAGCGCGGTCACCTTCTCCGCCCATTCGATAATGGTTATCCCTCTGCCATAGAAATACTCCTCATAACCTAATTTAGCAAATTCCTCCGGATTTTCCAAGCGATATAGATCAAAATGGTAAACCCAGATGGGAGAGTTGTTTAGCCTTCCGGGATACTCGTTGATGATCACAAAGGTGGGGCTGGTCACGGCCGCTTTCACCTGCAGGCCAGAGCAGATGCCCTGAGCCAGGACGGTCTTTCCGCTGCCCAGAGGACCGATAAGGGCCAGCACCGAACCCGGTTTTAGACATTTGGTCAGGCTCCTGCCGAACTCCTTGGTCTCTTCAGCACTGTTGGTCTTCTTTTCCATCATAAGGCTCAAGTTCGAATTATAAGACAAAAGGCCCGGCTGTTCAAGCTTTCTTTTGCCCCGCCCCTCTTCCCGTCCCAACAACATTTTTCGCCCCCGGCTCAGGCGGGAACAAGAAAACCGGTCATTGCGAGCGAAACCCTGTGGAAGACGATCGATTTCGAATGATAAAGTTGTGTTTGAGAACCGCCGCGGCCGTCTTCTACGTCACTCGCTTTGAGAATCTCAGCCAGGAGAAGGTGAAGATGGTCACACCGAAAATAACCATAGCTATCACTTGCGGGTGAAGAACGTCGAAGGACGCTCCCTTCATCATAATGGCTCGCACAGTCGCCATGAAGTAGCGCAGCGGGTTTAAGTAGGTCAAGTATTGTATGGACCGGGGCATGTTGGCAATGGGGGCAAAGAAGCCTGAGGTCATGATAGCAAAGATGGCGAAAAACCAGCTCAAAAACATTGCCTGCTGTTGGGTGGTGGAAATTGTGGAAATGAACATGCCGGTTCCCAGGGTGGTGAACAGATACAGGAAAGACAAAAGATAAAGCAACGCCCATGAGCCGGCAAATGGGATTCTAAACCAGGTTACTCCCAAGAAAAGAGCCACCGACATCTCCAGAAAGCCGATTAGGGCAAATGGAATTGTTTTCCCCAGTATCAGCGCGGAAGTGGAAATAGGCGTAACCATCAGTTGCTCCAAGGTGCCGATTTCCCTTTCGCGGACGATTGCCATTGAGGTCAAAAGCATGGTGATCATGGTCAGAAGCGTAGCCACTATGCCCGGCACCATGAAGTATACTGATTCCCCTTCGGGGTTATAAAGCCGCTTTTGTCGCAGGGTTATGGGCGGCGAAAAGCCGGTTACCCTTTCGTTAAACTGCCGGGTGATAACATTGGCATAACCCAAAGCAATGGAAGCCGAATTGGCATTGGTTCCGTCAACGATGAAACCGACATCGACCGATTTGGATTCTTGCAGCTGCTTAGAGAAATCACGGGGAATAACCAAAGCGGCATCATATCTGTTCTCCTTGAATCCACGTTCAGCCTCAAGCAAGGGAATGTCGGGAGCATCCGTGACAAAGTACTCACCGGCGGAAAGGGACCGCACATATTCGCGGGAGAGCTCGCTCCTGTCGTCGTCATAAACGGCCGTGGATATCAATTTGACGTCCGTGCTGGCGACATACCCCAGAAGGAAAAGTTGAATTATGGGCATTATGAATATCATCCGCAGCATATTGCGGTCGCGGAGGACCTGCAGGAACTCCTTTTTCACCAAAGCCAGAATCGTGCGGGCCATGATCTATCCAATCTTCAATTGAAATTTCCTGATAGCCATCGCCAGCAATGCCACCGACAGCAAAACCAGAAAAGCTGCCTCGTGCCAAAGCACAGACAAGTCGGAACCTTTGAGCATCACGCCCCTGATAATCCGAATGAAATACCTCGCCGGCACAAGGTAGGAGAAAAGGCGCAAAACCGGGGGCATATTCTTTATCTCGAATATGTAACCTGAAAGCATCACCGAAGGCAATACCGTCACCAGCTGGGCCATCATCATGGCCACCTGCTGGGTGGAAACCAGAGTTGATATCAGAATTCCCAGAGATAGAGCTGCCGCCACGTAGATTAATCCGAAAAACAGAAGCAGTAGCATCGAACCTGCAAAGGGAATGCCAAAATAAAACATGGCGAAGATTATGATGAGAACACCATCCAGGAGCGCCAGGGCGATATATGGCAAAACCTTTCCCACTATTATCTGTCTGGGAGTAACCGGGGATGTAAGCAGCTGTTCCATGGTGCCGGTCTCTTTCTCCCTGGCAATGGTCACCGAAGTCAGGAGGGCCGAAATCATCATCAAGATCACTGCAATCAGTCCGGGAACAAAAAAGTGGGATGATTCCAAATCTGAGTTGTAGAGCACCTGCTGCGAGATGCGAACGCCCGGCAATTCAAAACCGTAGGGCAATCTATCTTCGATAAATCTCCCCATGACGATGCCCGAATAGCTGGCGGTTGCGGCGGCAACATTGGCATCGGCCCCATCAATCAAAAGCCCCAGCTCATACTGGCTGAAATTGGTAAGGGCTTTGGCGAACCCTGATTGTATGATCAGAACCGCATCTGCCTGGCCCGATTTCAATATTCTTTCCGGATCCGAGATGATCGGAGTCGTCTGTGGTTTGAGGAAATAACCTGAATTATAAAATTCAGCGACCAACTCCCGCGAGTCAACACTCCGGTCGAAATCCAACACCGCCAGTTGTATGTTTTTTGTATCCAGGTTGATGGCATAACCGTATAGAAAGGTCATCAATATGGGCATCAGGATAGCGATCATCAAAGACCGCGGGTCACGAAGGATGTGCCTGACCTCCTTTAGGGCGATGTAGCTGACTTTATCCATCGTCGCCCTCTGGTGAGATCAGGTGGATGAACGTCTCCTGCAAATTCTGCTGGTTGTGCTTCGCCATCAGGTCCTGTGGTTTGCCCACCTCTATTATTTTGCCCTGGTGCATTATGGAAATCCGTCGACAGAATTCCGCCTCGTCCATATAATGGGTGGTAACAAACAGGGTCGTCCCTTCGTCGGCCAAGCGGTATAGGATCTCCCAGAAGCGACGGCGGAAGACGGGATCGACGCCGGCAGTCGGCTCATCCAAAAATAGTATCCTGGGACGGTGCAGCAATGCGGCTGCCAGCGCCAGACGCTGACGCCATCCCACCGGAAGGGACCCCGCCGGACGACCGATGAACTCCGATAAACCCAGAGTCTCCGATAATTCATCCATCCTCTGTCGCAGATCCCTGCCCGCTATCTGGTAAACCGAACCGTAGAACCAGAGATTCTCTTCTCCGGTAAGGTCTTGGTATAGCGAGAACTTCTGGGACATATACCCGATGCTCTTCTTTATCTTTTCATTCTCCTTGTAGATGTCAAAACCGCTGACCGTTCCGTTGCCCGAAGTCGGCAGAAGGAGTCCACAAAGCATCCGGATGGCCGTGGTTTTGCCGGCACCGTTAGCCCCCAAAAAACCGAATATCTCTCCCTCTTGGACGGTAAGGCTGATTTTGTCAACCGCTTTGAAATCACCGAATTCTTTGGTCAGCCTGTCGATGACTACTGCGTTTTCCATGTCTTACTTCCCCATTAGCTGGATAAAGGCGTCCTCTAACTCAGGTTGAATCGGTATGGCCGAATTCGGCTCAATTCCGATCTGACGAAGATCATCCTGGTATTCTTCGATTGTGTGGCTTCCTTTTGTGTAAATATGCACCGAAGCACCAAACCGTCTGGAGGTTATTCCCTCGATCTCGTTCAATCGCTCCATGTGTTGGGAAGTGGGGACTAAGTCTAACCGATAGACCTTGCCAACAAACTTTTGCACCAATTCGCCGGGGGTGCCTTCTGCCATCTTGCTTCCCTGATAAATGAAGATGGCTCGATCAGATAGCTCTACCTCGTCCATGTAAGGGGTGGAGACGATAATCGCCGATCCCTCCGCTCTCAAGTCTTTGAGGATGTCCCAAAACTGACGCCGGGAAAGAGGGTCGATGCCGGTGGTCGGTTCGTCCAATACAAGCACTTCCGGATCGTGGACCAAGGCACAGGAAAGCGCCAATTTTTGTTTCATGCCTCCCGATAGGGCACCGGCACGGCGATTGTGAAACGGACCCAGCCCGGAGAACTGGTAAAGAAGCTTTTTCTTTTCATTGAATTGCCCACGGTTCAATCCAAAAAGGCCGGCATAGAAATATAGGTTTTCCTCCACCGAGAGGTCAGGGTAAAGAGAAAACGTTTGGGGCATATATCCCAGAAGTGGCTTTATCTTCTCGAAATCACGGGATACGTCAAAGCCGGCTATCTTCATCCCGCCCGAGTCATACTTAACCAGACCGCATACCGCGCGGAAGATGGACGTTTTTCCGGCACCATCAGGTCCCACCAGTGACAATATTTCACCTTTGTCGGCAGTGAAACTGAAATCGTCCACGGCCTTAAGGGGCCCATAAGTCTTGTTTAAATCGCTGACTTCAACTATGCTCACTGTATCTTAACCGATACCGGCATGCCGATCTTCAAGGCTTTTTCCGGGTTTGGAATGGTTATCTTCACCGCATAAACCAAATCTGCCCTGGCCTCTTTGGTTTGAACGTTCTTGGGGGTGAATTCGGCCTGGTCTGATATCCAGCTGACCTTGCCATCCAGCGGTTTGGCCCGTCCGTCCTCCGGGTCGATTTGGGCATGGCCGCCCAAGCTGATCTTGGTCAAATCCTCCGGAGGCAGGTACACTTTTACCCAGACGGTGTCGAGCTTGGCAATCTTCACCAGAGGTTTGCCCATCCCGATCAATTCACCGACTTCGACGAACTTGCCTGCAACCACACCCGATCCCGGTGATCTGGGGAAACAGTCGCTCAGCTGTTTTTTCAGAAGTGCCTTCTCAGATTCGACTTTCGCCAATTCGGCCCGGGCGGCCTGATAAGCAGCATCAGCTTGTTTCTCAGACAGGATGGCCTGCTGGTAGCCGGTCTCTATCTGATCGAAATGCTGTTGGTTGATCGAACCGGATTCTATCAGGGCGGCGACCCGATCGTATTCCTTCTTGGCAAGACTCAGACTTTGGGATGCTTGCTCGACGTTTAGAGAAGAAATCTTCACCCCGGTTTCTGCCATTTGCCTTGCGGCTTCGGCCTGATGCAGACGAAGCATGGTGGTAACCGTATCGATTTCTCCGATCGTATCGCCTTCCATTACCAGATCACCTTCGTCGAACCTCATGATCCGAAGTTGTCCCGTTGCTTCGGCCGATACCACTATTTCAGTTGCTTCGATGAACCCGGATCCTCCCGGGACCACGTTATTCTTGCCGCATGACCCGGTCATCAAACTCACCATCAACAAAAGCGCGCAGGCAGCTGATCTCATTTTACAGTCCTCCATAAATTCCAGGCGAGCCCAAGGTATAAAGATATTCTGTCTGTTTTATGTAATAGTTGATCTCGGATGCTTGGTACAACTGTTCGGTGGCGGTCAGCTCCGCCTCAAGTTCCAGAAGGCGATTGACGCTCATGTAACCGGCCTTTTGTTTCTCTTTGGCCAGACGGAATTTTCGTTTTGAGATATCATACTCCTCTTGAGAGATGGCAAAGGCGCGATAAGCGCACTTTAGGTTTGCCAGACCAACTTTGACCTGCAGCAATAATGATTCCTCCAAATCCTTTTTGTCCTCCTGGGTCGAGAAAACCATTTCTTTTGCTGCTTGAGCACTTCTTATGGTTTGACCTCCCAGGTCGAACTCCCAATTCAACGACATTCCCACGGTGAAATTGTCATTCCAGGTTTTTCCGTAAAAGTCTCTGTTGGGTTTACCGACGGAATAACCGGCATAACCACTCACATTCGGAAAATGACTGGCATTAGCTGATCCCACCAGATACTCGGCTGCCTGGATTCTGTGATCAAATGCTCCCAGTTCTGGTCGGTTGATCCTTTGCAGGGTGGGAGCTTGATTCTCCGAGTCCGGCAATGACGGGAGGGGGACAGATTCAGACAAGAGGAAGGCTTCGTCCGAGCCAAAGCCTATCAATTGGGCCAAATAGGCCGAGGCGTTCCTTCTGGCGGTTTCCCTTTCCTCAAGCATCTGAGCTGCTTTTTGGAATGCCAATTCCGCATCGAGCAGGTCCACCGAATCGGCCATTCCGCCGGCATGCAGATTGTGTGCATCCCCTTTGATGATCTGGATTCTCTGCAGGGAGGCCTCTGCAGATTTAACCATCAAGTCGGCCATCATCAACTCAAGATAAGCCTTGCGAGTCAGGTAAGCGTTACTCAACCTTTGCGCCTGAAGGATGTGCCCCCGAACCAGAGCTTCCTCTTTCCGGGCTCCGATTTGGCTTGAGATCTTTCCTCCGGTGAAGAGCGGCAGGGAGAGTTGGAGGTCGAGTTGATAATTCTCCTTGGCTCCGATTTCGATGCTTCTGGGCGGGATGTCTATGGATTGCAGTTCATCGATGTAGAATGATGCCGCCTTCAGCGAGAATGTCGGGAAGCGCAGCGATTTGGCCGCCCGGTAATCATGCATCGAGGCAGACGAATCATGCTCTGCCGATCTCACCCGACTTGAATGCGTAAGCGATAAGTCTATGGCTTCAGACAGTGAAATCTCCCTTTCGGCTGGAGCTGCCGGGCTCCCCCAGAGGATTACCGTCAGCACCAGCAGAGCTGGCCAAGTTCCCCTCCTACTTGGCCCGGAGACCGTGCAAGAAGAGGTCCACCACCTGTTTAGGTCTCTCCTTCTTGAATTTCTCCTCATCTTTGATCTCCCAGATTGAGTTCACAAAAGGCGCCATCAGCAGATATCCCATGTTCATCCCCATGAATGATATCATGGCATGTCTGCTGTCCACGTCCCGGAACAGCCGTTTCTTCTTCCCGTCATTGATCAATCTCTTTGCCTTCTCGGTCAGCCTTTTCTTCTCGGACATAGCATTCGCAAAAGCTTTTCTGAACCTGGGATTTGCGCTGGCGATTTCGCGAAGGAACATGGGCACGAAATTGTCCTGATCCTCAAACATGGACCTGAACAATTCGCTCAGCTTGCGGAAGGCCGATTCGGGATCGGTCTCCTGGGCCAGGGCCTCTTCCATGAGTTTCTTGACCTTCCCGAGTTCCTGATCGATCACCACCCGGTGCAGATTCTCCTTGGAGCGGAAATGATAGTATATCATGGCCTTGTTGACCCCGGCCAGGGAGGCGATCCGGTCAACTCTGGCCCCGGCCAAGCCGTGCCGGGCGAATTCGATGCGGGCGGTATGCAGAATCTTCTCAAAGGTATTCACTTGGCCACCTCCTGGTCCGGCGGATTCAACTAATTATTTAGTTAAACCAACCAGTTATATAATACGACGGAAATGCCACCCGGTTTTGCTTTTTTACTTTTTTTTCTGAGATGTTAAAACCGGACAAGCACGAAATGACAAAAACCGAGAGGCCGGGCTGTTCGCTCTCCGCAACTCATTCGAGATTCCTGTTTCCGGATCGATTCAACCCATGAGCGATGAAGGCCAAAGCCACCTATCTCTTGGGCGTCATGGTGACCACGGGAAGGATCATTTCCTCTAACGAGATGCCGCCGTGCTGGAAGCTGTTCTTGTACTCCTTCTCGTACTCGGCGTAATGGGTGGGATAGACGAAGTAATAATCTTCCTTGGCCACGATGTAGGTGGTGCTCATGGTGTAGCCAGGAAGTCTGTATTGCAGTGGGTCCTTTATGAAAAGCGCTTCCTTGGGATTGCAGTTAAGGTTGTCACCGTATTTGTATCTTAGATTGGTGGAAGTATCTTTTCTTCCGCGGGCGATGGTTCCTCTGGTGCCCCAAACGCTTCCGTGATCGGAGGTCAGGACAATGGCGCAGTCCTGAGTGGAGAGATACTGCAGCACTCTGAACAGCGAGGAATGTGCAAACCAGGGTCGGGTCAACGATCGATAGGCGGCTTCATCCGGGGTCATCTCCTTTAGAATCTCCGACTGTGACCGGCCGTGAGCCAGTATGTCCAGGAAATTGAACACTATGGAGAGAAAAGAGGTGTTTTTATACGAGGAAATCTTCTTCGCTAAGTATTCCCCTTCCTTTGCATCCAACACCTTCACGTATCTGGTATCGGATTTTACCCGCACTCCCATTTTCTTCAACTGATCGTCCAGGAGTTGATGTTCATATCTATTTCGGCTGGAATCGTCCCTTGTCCCGGCCTTCCACAGCTCCGGATACCGCCGGGCAAGCTCGGACGGGAAAAGACCACTGAAGATGGCATTGCGGGAATAGGGCGTGGCAGTAGGCAGGATGGAGTAATAGTAATCCCTCTGGATATGAAAGTACTCATCCAAAAGCGGCTCGATGGTCATCCACTGATCCAGGCGCATGCAGTCCATCACCACGAAGATGGTCCGGGTTCCCTGGGAGAGAAGCGGAGACAGGTATTTCTTCACCACGTTCGTGGAGAGAAGAGGGGGGTCCTCCTCGGCTAACCATCTGAGATAAGCCGTCTCAATATATTTGCCGAACTCGATATTACATTCTTGTCTCTGTCCCAGAAGGGTCTGCCTCAAGTCCGTGTCACCGAAATTATCTATCTCCAGATCCCATTCGCTCAAGGTCCGGTGGATGTCGATCCAGTCCCGCCAACTCAGAGCCCCGTAAAGGGCTGTTCTGATCTTGGCCGAGCTTTGGGCGTAATCCTGGGCCAGCCTTTGGGTTCTGATCTTCCTGGCGTCTAATATCTTCTTGGCGGCGGATAGAATCTGGCTGGGATTGACCGGTTTGGTGAGATAATCGTCTATCTTCTTCCCGATAGCCTGATCCATCAGATCTTCCTCTTCCGACTTGGTCACCATGATCACCGGGAGATGCGGACTTTTGTCCTTGATCTCCTCCAAAGTAGTCAGGCCATCCTTGCCCGGCATCATCTCATCCAAGAGGACCAAGTCGAAGCTCTTCTTCCCTACTAAGGCCACCGCATCATCCCCGTTGGATGCCTCGGTCACCTTGTAGCCTTTGGACTCTAAAAATATTATGTGCGATTTCAACTGATCGATCTCGTCATCGACCCACAGGATATGTTTGATCTCTTCTTTCATGGCTTTTGCCACTCCTCGTCTTAATGCAAAGGCAATGATGATTGTCAAGTGTCATTCTGAGCGTAGCGAAGAATCTGACATCCGTCAGTTCGTACGCCTACCTGTAACTTGCCTGTGGCAGCCATCAGTCAGAACAGGAGACTATCAGCAAGGTAAACATGGAAACTGAGATGTTTCGCTTCCCGGACGGGAGCGTCTGCTCGCTCAACATGACACACCATATGCTAATCCGGCTTACTGGTCTGCTATAATATGAACCGCAAACCGTAAAGGCTTGCCTACGCGGCTGCTCTTAAGGCGTTTAAAGTTTAATGTTCAAAGTTTAAAGTCTTAACTTTTAACTTTCAACTTTAAACCTTGAACGCCTTAAATTATCAGATTCTCTCCCTCCATCTCCTCGGGCTTATCTATCTTCATCAGCTGAAGGATCGTTGGCGCCACGTCGGCCAGTCTGCTGTCTTCTCTTAACTTTCCCTCGAAATCTTCCATCACCAGGGCCAGTGGCACCCGATTGGTGCTGTGGGCGGTGAAAACCTCTCCGTTTCCGGAATCGATCATCTTTTCCGCATTTCCGTGGTCAGAGGTCACCAGAGCAATTCCACCCACCCCCTTGACTGCGCCTACGACCTCTCCCACGCACTTATCCACTGCCTCAACCGCCTTGATGGCCGCCGATAGGACGCCGGTATGTCCCACCATATCCGGGTTAGCATAGTTGAGGAGAATAAAGTCGTATTTGCCAGACTTTATCTCTTTGACCACGCGTTCAGTTACCTCAAAGGCGTTCATCTCCGGCTTCAGATCATAGGTGGCAACCTTCGGCGAGTGTATCAGGATTCGGTCCTCTCCCTCGAATGGTTTCTCCCTCCCTCCGTTGAAGAAAAACGTCACATGGGCATATTTTTCGGTTTCGGCGATGCGAAGCTGCCTCTTCCCTGCCCTGCTCAGCACCTCCCCCAGTACGTTGGCCAGCTTCACCGGAGGAAAGGCGATTTTTGTGTTCAACTTCTCGTCATGCAGGGTCATGCTGATTAGATCGATGGTCAGATTATCCGGCCGGGCAAATTCTTCGAAATCCTGGTCAGTCAAGGCATGGGAAAGCTGGCGGGCGCGGTCGGCCCTGAAATTGAAGAATATCCCTACGTCACCTCTTTTGATCTTTTGATCTTGCGACCGCTCGTTGCCCGCAATCACCGTGGGAACCACAAACTCGTCAGTGATCTTCTTATGGTAAGATTCCTTTATCGCGCTTACGGCGTCGTCAGCATGCTTGCCTTCACGGGAGACCATAGCCCTATAGGCTTTTTCGATCCTGTCCCATCTTCTGTCCCGGTCCATGGCATAGTATCGTCCGGCCACCGTGGCCAGCTTTCCCACTCCGATCTCCCTGCATTTGTCCAGAAGCTCCTGAACGTACCCTGCTCCTCCGGTGGGTGAGGCATCTCTTCCGTCTAAGAATGCATGGACATACACTTTCTTGACATCCTTATCCCTGGCCAGCTTCAGCAGGGCATACAGATGGTTGGGAGAACTGTGCACGCATCCGTCCGAGACTAAGCCCATGAGATGCAGGCTGGAGTTTGTTTCTTTTACCTTCTCCATCCCTTCAACCAGGACCGGGTTTTCAAAGAAGGTTTTTTCCTCGACCGCCTTGTCAATCCGAGTGATCTCCTGGTACACCACCCTCCCTGCGCCCAGATTGAGATGTCCCACCTCGCTGTTTCCCATCTGTCCCTCGGGAAGTCCCACATCCAGGCCGGATGCGCCCAGAGTCGTATGTTTGTATCCTGAAAAAATACGGTCCAGGTTGGGCTTGGAAGCCAAGGCTATGGCGTTCCCCTCCTTCTGAGGGCTCAGTCCATATCCATCCATGACCAGAAGTAGAATCATAAAGTGACCTTGTTGTGCCGGTAGGTTAGTTGATCTTCTGTCACACCGATGACACCATCAAATCATTTACGTGCCAGGACGGGAAATCGATAGATTCGGTTTCTCACCGGGCAATCGCTATCCCTAAATCTCCGAACGCATCATCTCTGGGGAGCTGAACGGCAACTCTCCTGGATTCTCTCAGGTCTTCTCCAGCGGCAAGAACAGTCTTTTCCGATCAAGACCCAAAGCAGTACAGAAACCCGTCTTCTGAAGTTATGTAGATTTTCCCATCGAAGTAGGCGGGAGACGAGGAGATCATCCCCTCAGTCTGGTAACTCCAAAGAAGTCTCCCGGTGAAGCGGTTCAAGACGTACAGATTGCCGTCATACGACCCAAAGATGAGCTTATCACCTGCCGCGATGGGAGATGAGCGAACCAAACCTTCGGTTTCGAACTTCCAGGCAAGCTCTCCGGTCTTCTGGTTCACCGCATAAACGAAGTAGTCATTTGACCCAATGTAGACCAAGCTCTCGGCAGCAGCAGGCGAGGAATACACATCCGCCTGAGTTTTGAACTTCCACACAAACGAACCGTCTGCCAGATTCAGCGCATAAAGATATCCGTCGACCGAGCCGAAGAAGACCATTCCGTTTTTGATGGCCGGGGCCGAGTGGATGCCCCCCTCTGCTTCGAATTTCCACTTTAGCTCTCCGCTTTTGGCGCTCAGGGCATACAGGTGGCCGTCGGCTGAGCCAAAACAGATGATTTTTTCATCTGAAGTGGATGAAGCGCAAGCCTCCCAGGCCGGCGTGAAGATGGCGGAAGAGGGAGTCTCAAACTGCCAGACGTTCTCGCCGCTCATGCCGTCTAAGGCCCACAAGGTTCCATCGCTTGTGCCTGCCAGTATTTTGTCTTCGCATGAAACCGGAGATGAGGACGTGCCCCCCAAGCTCTTTTTCCATAAGACGTCCCTGTTTCGAATATCCAGGGCAAAGAAAGTTCCCTTTCCTTGATCTAAGCCAAAGTAGACCCTGTCACCCTCGCCCAAGGCCGGGGTGGAAACGGACGAGAAGATTTTGTAGACTCCCCGCTCTTTCCCGGAGAACGCATCGAGGAAATGCACCCTCTTGTCCAGCGAACCGATAACCACAAGTTCTCCGATTATGATCGGCGACGACTTCAGGGGTCTCTTGGCGTCGTACCTCCACAGAAGCTCAAGCTGCGTGGCAACGGATGAGGGAACGTAAGCGGTGTTCTGCGGATCCCCCCTGAAGTTTCTCCACCCGGGCGAGTCAAGAGAACCCGGGTCCTTGAGTTTGAAGGCGCCGGAGCACGATATCACTAAGAGCGAGAGCAGCAGGCTAAAGAGTCTCTTGTTCATCAGAAGTTCCATCCGAAGAAGAAGTCGAAATCGGTCTTCCGGCTGATGGTTTCAAAATCGGTGGTTCGAGAAATGTCGAAACGAAGCACCATCACGTAACCCAAGCTTATCCTGGCCCCGATTCCGAAGCTCCCGAATAGTTGATCGAACTCATCCTCCCAGGCGTTGCCCGTATCGAAAAACAGAGCGCCCCTGATGGCATGAAAGGATATCTTCCCGAAGGGAAAGCCGATGGAGAGGTTGTTTATCAGGGGATACCTCAGCTCGTTGCTTGCCAGAACCACGTGCCTTCCATAGAAGGCTCTCCGGTCGTACCCCCGCAAGGACCAGCTTCCACCCAGATAGAGCCTTTGCGGTTCGTCGCCGCTGGAAGAGAATCCCATCAGTCTAACCGCAAAGCAGCTGTTCTTTCTTATTCGTATGTACTTTCTCAGATCGCCCAGGATGAGCCGGTTGTACGCCTCTCCGTCGTTTAGATTCAGGGTCAGACCCAGGGTGAAGTTGAGCCTGGTGCCATCGATGGGTCCCACGTAGTCCCAAATGCTGGTGTCCAGAATCCAGGATAGGTAGTTGGTGGAAAGAATCGCTTTCCTCTCTCTGTCCTGGATATGAACGTCCCGATCGGACTGGCGCAGAAAGAAGCTGGCGTCGACCCTCTTGAACTTGGACAAAGGGTAGCTCGCCAGGGCCAGCCCTCCATACTGTCTTTCCGTATAGAAACCCTGAAACTCGTCGTAATACTCGTCTTTCAGATGGTAAACTCCGAACCCGTAGTTGAGCCGATGGGCCCTGTTAATATAGGTCAAGCCGAAATTGAAGCTGGAGAGGAAGTCGCCGGTGGAGCGGGCATTATTGCCCACCAGGAAGAAATACTGGTGGTTTCCCAGCATGTCGGTGAATGCCCCCTGAAATCCCCCCACCGTTCCGTAGACCGCGTCGTAGGATATGACCGATTGGGCGATGTCAAATGAAAACCGGGTCTTATACTTGGCCGATGAGCTTTCCTGATCACCTTTCATCTTCTTTGGCATCCAGGCCGGCCGGGATGCAGAGCCCGACAAGCTCACCAGCTCGGACAGCTCAGCCCCAGCGACCGCTTGACTGTCTAAGCTCATCTTGTGTATCTGAAAGCCGTATTTTTGATAAGCGGTGAAGAAGAGGGTTCTATCGTCCGGCGAGAAGCTGGGATCAAATGCGCCGGTCAAAAACGAGGTAAGCCGGCTCACTCCGGATGAGTCCGTTTCCGGACAAAGCGACAAGAGATAAAGATCATAAGAGCCGTTCCGGTCGGATGAAAAGACCAAGCGCCTGCCGTCAGAGGACCAGTCGGGAGCAAGATCGTGAAAAGCGCCCGAAGTTAGTGGGATGACCTCATTCTTCGGAAGGGTCAGGAGAAACAGGTTGAGGTAACCTTCTTCCCCCCACGCCCCCCTGTCAGAGGCAAAGGCTATCTGTTTCCCGTCGGGGGACCAGCTGGGATCCTTCTCCTCGTACACGTCGTCTGTCAGGCGTGTCAGGGTATCGCCTTCCAGGTCATATAGATACAGATCGGAATATCCGTTCCTGCCGACTCCCACGAAAGCCACCCTCCGGGCGTCGGGTGACCAACTGGGCGAAGAGAGCTCCACTAAATCCTCAAATCTCTTCTTGCTGGTTATCTTCTTCCTGGTTATGTCATAAACATATAGCACGTCCTTCTCATGGCTTTTGGAGACGAAGGCGATCTTGCCGTCCTGGGAGACCTCGATCTTACTTTTAAGAAGGTGGAGGGATTCAAACTGGGGTGATCTCTCCCCTTTAATCAGGGTGACCGAATGCTTCTTCTCTCCCTCCGGAGACATCATGCGGATGGAGGAGTATCCCAGCGTGTTGGATTTGAACACTACCCGCTCTTGACCGGACAAGAGCACCGGCTCCGGCTTGATATTTATCCCTCCAAAGGTGAGTTGGGTGGAGACCTTATCGGGCAGGTCCTTGTTTTCTATCTCGGGGAAGTATTTTTTCTTCAGAGAATACTCCCACTCGCTCCATACCTCGCGCAGGGAGCGGTTGAAGGTCAGTTCGAAGATCTCGGCGAAGCTGCTCGCCTTCCAGTAGTTCTCAAAGAGCAGCCCTATCTTATCATCTCCATATTCCCCCTCCAGATGAGCACAGAAAGCCTCTCCGATCTTGTACATCAGGAAACTTCCGTATACCTGATAGATGTTCTCCAGGCCGATAAACCTTCCGGAGATGACTAAATCTCTTATCATCATGTCCGCTTCGCTGTCCCATTCTCTTGACCAGTGTTCTGCCAGCCCCTCCTCAAACCACAAGGGCAGACCGGTATAGTTGATCTTCCGGTGAGCCCTCATCACGTAGGGAATCTTGCGCATGACGAAGGCGTGGACCAGCTCATGCCGGATCACCCGGGCAAAATCCGAATAAGAGCCGTTAAAAGGGATGGCCATGCGGCCCTTCAAGAATTCGGTGAAGCCGGCGACGCTTTCCGGAAGAAGGATGGGGATGATGTTGGTCTGGGCAAAGTAGTTGGGAGAGCTGTAGATGATCAAGGGGATCTTTTTCTCGATGCGGTGATTGAATTTATTTTCCAGATACCGGTAGCTCTCCTCCGCGCAGTTAGCCGCTATCTCCGCAATCTCTTTCTCTCCGGTGTAGAAATATATCTCAAAATGCCGGGTGGTCAGAACCTGCCAGTCGAAATTGGTGTACTGGATCTTGTTCTTGCCGAAATAGTATTGCCCGTAGGCAGAACCGGAGAGAAAAAGCAAAATGAGTATTATGAGATTCAGCCTCTTCATCATTTGTAAAGATCACAGGTTCCGACTAAAAGATCAATAGTGCGGGATTAAGAAGATTGCCTTCACCTATGGCAGATGTCCAGTCTCATTCATGCCTGGACGGGACGGGGTGAGAATGATTTCTTCTTCTTATCGCCTCCACCGCTCGATTAGCAGACTCCAAGACTTTATCTTTCACCAAAAGGTTTTTCAGACCTTTTCCTCTCTGTTCTACGAATTTTTCAATCTCGTCTGCTAAGTCGGTGGAATTTATTTGCCTAGACGTGTCGAAGACGGCGATCTTTATCTCGTCCTTCTGTCTGGGAGGCAGGTGTTTAATGCCCTCGTCTCGAAGGAGCTTTAACAAGAACTTGGTCGATTCGGCTCCTCGGATTTTGGCGATGGCGGCGACGGTGATTCTGGTGTCGCGGGAGTTGTGCAGTAGATGGCCCATCAGAGGTTCCAGGCAACTCTTGTCTCCCAATGCAGACAGGGACGAGACGACTCTTCTGCGCACCTCGTCGTCCTTGTCCTTTAGCATCGCCACAAGAACATCCACAGATTCAGGCATTCCAGTTTTCTCCAAAGCCTTTGTGACCTCCAGCCTCACCCTCACGTCCGAGTCGTGCCTGAGCCTGGACAGGATCCCTATGCCTTCCCGATCCGGAATATTCCCCAGAGCGTAAATGACGTTCCGCACCTTGTACCACTGTTCATCTCTGAGCAGTGGGCTTCTTTCCTTTCTGACAAAGATGCCGGGGTCGGACAGAAGGGAAGAAAAGGCGGAAATGGAGTCCTTTCCCAGGCGGCTTAGCACCCTCAGCGCGCTCATCCGGGCGGCTCTATCATCTAAGGTGAAAATCTCCAGCAGCTTTTGCGCCACCTTGTCTCCTTCCAGAGATTCCAGTACCTCTTCAATCAACTTGACGGTCTGAAAGGCAATCCCTTCCTTCATCTGGGTCATCAAGACGGTAAGCGTGGATTCATCCGTGACCTCCCGGATGAAGTCCCGGGCGATCTTCTTACCCTCCTGGGAACACTTTGCTTCCGGGGCCAGGCGAGCGTTGTATTGAGACAATATCTTGTGAGCCTCTTTCAGGTCCTGCCGACGGACGACCTCCAGGAAGCTGATCTTGAGAAGCCGGGAGTAAACCCGGAACGCACCGACCGGCAACAGGGGATCTTTGATCTTCTCGTACAATTGGCTGTTAACATAGGAGAATTCATGCTCCATGTTCTGGCTTACGAAGTGACGCAGTGCCTTTTCTATGACCGATGCGACGAGATCTCTGGTTTTGCCGTCCTTGTAGCGGATTCTGGAGAAGACTTTATCGAGGGCATACCTGATGATCTCGGTTTCCCGTGAGCTGATCACTCTATTCCACAGGAACATAAGCCTTTCGAAATCCACCTCTTCCGTCCCCAGCTTGTCTAACATCTTCATCAACTCATCTAAGACTTCCTGACTCTTGAGCCATCTCTCCTCGAACAGGAAGTCCAGATGCTCTTCTTGCACCATTCCGCGCTCCAAGAGTATCTTTTTGACCCGCGGCAGGAGCTTACTTTTCTCTCGGTTCTGGAGAAGCTTGTCCACCATATCCACCACCTCATTCAGCGCCGAACCTGAATCCTGATGCTGGCGATTCTTCAGATTTTCATCCAGGCTGGATGCCATGAGGTTCAAGAGATCTTCGTCCGTCAGGGCTTTTATCTGCTTCTCTATCTCCTGTTTCGACGCATCTGAATCCGTACTTCCGCCTGATCCCTGATCCAAGTCCTTCCCATCCGCGGATTTGCTCAAGAATATCTCCCGTAACAGGTCGGGGTTATCCTTCACGATCTTCGAGATCTGAGCCTTCATATCTGCCCCCTCGACTATCTCGGTTTTCACCACCACCTCGTCATCGTCGACCAACTCGTACCTGAGCTGATCGATCTTTATGGACTGAATGCCATTTTTCTTGATGAAATCAGGAAGGCTGATCGACTGGTCCTTTCTGCCCAAGGGCTTCACAAAGAAGCTCAAGAAGGAGCTCAGTTCCTCCTTAGTCAGGCTTTTGGAGAAGGTGAGGCTGCTGACATTCTCCTGGTCGAATTCCTCCAGCAACCTCTTCAGAATTTCCTCCCCTTCTATGTTTTTCCCATTGACGATGATTTTGTCCTCCACCCGGCTGATTATCAGGCGATCAGTGGCTTTGAAGATCTCTTGCAGGGCAAGGAAGGGCTTCTCGATAGCCTGAACCGCTGCAGGATGTCCGGGAGGGTACATCTCCAGCCTGCGGATGGCCGCGTGTATCTGTCTCAATACGATACCGTAATCTGGCTTTGCCACAGTTTCCATAACCTGAAACCACGAGATTGCAGAGTTAGGCGCAACTTGCCTCTGACCTTGTACAAAGGAGAAAGCGTATAAGGCACCCCCTTCTCTTATAATCGACAGGATTCTCCTTAGTTTTAAAACAAAAGCCCACTCGCCGTTCACAGGGTTGGGACTCACCCGGTCGAAAGTCTCGCTTGAGGTTATCGAAGGAACTACGATGCTTATATCCGGAGCCCTTGTTTTTCGACCGGACGGGGCGACCATCCAGATTCCTGCTATTGTGTAAATTCTTTTGTGTAAAATTATGTTTGGAGGGACAAGTAGAAAGGGCATATCCATTTAGTGGAAAGATAGAAAGGAGGATATGCCCTATGAAGCGAGAATTGGATTTCTCGGAGAGTAA
>JBARPX010000017.1:0-16442 GCA_049643405.1 Candidatus Zixiibacteriota bacterium | reverse complement strand
GGGTGATCCGAACAATGACTGCTGGATCAACGTCGGCGACGTGACTTACCTGGTCACTTATCTCTACCAGGGTGGCCCCCAACCTGAATGCTGCTGGTTTCCGCCAGGGTAATAGACACCCGCTGGCTGTTACTTCTCTTCGAACTTTTGGGTCACATCCGAGACAAGCGGGATTCTTTAGCGCGAGTTTTTGGGGATGGAGTCGGGGTGTTTCACCTCGGCTGAATCGCCTGGGGACAATCCCTGGTATTTAGACGGGCATTTCACCAGGAGTTGATCGGCGTTGAAAGCTCCGTTTTCATATCTCCCGATCACCACCACCTCCTCAGCCTGCTCGAAATTGGCGGGTTTTGTCCCGCCGTAAACCACCGTCATGCTGTCCCCGTTTTCGTCCACTATGGGGAATCGAAGCAGGTGGGCACTGGTATCGTAATTCACCTCCGGAAACACCACCTCGCCGATTATCTGAACCGGCGCTCCGGTTCTTTGAGCCTCCCCGAAACTAACGTAAGGGGTGAGGGTCTTTTTGAAGGAGAGCGCCCCGAAGATCACAAATACGACTATGATCGCGATTCCGATCAGGTATTTGGGTTTCATTTCTTCTCCATTTGCCACCGCTCATGTAGCATCAATTGCTTTACGATCATTATCACTCAATCTTGGGGCAAATTTGATCAGGGTGTGGATTTCTTAGCATGTAACCTCACCCCCCGGTCCCCCTCTCCCCCGCCTGTGGCGGGATCTTCGACATGAAATGGAGAGGGGGAGATAGGGGATGAGGTGCCTTTCAGTTGTAGCCGCCCGTACGGGCGTAAGTTTTTGGTTTTCAATATCTCAATCTCGCAGACTATCCGCCATAGGCGCATCCCGCCAAAGGCGGGAAAGTCTGCGGCTACAAAAACCTAAATTCTGACACACCCTCTTTGTGGAAAGAGGACCAAGGGGGAGAGATTTCTCTCTATTCCAACTCCTGAGCCAACTGTTTTTCCATCTCGCCTCGGGCTCTGAAGAATTTCGCCTCGCCCTCGGCCACCACCTGGTTTTGCTGATTGGTTATCTTGCCCTCCGCGGTAAGAATCCTGCCTTTATCTTCCACCAGTCTGCCCACCAGCGAGAGCCTGTCTCCGGTTTTGACCATCTTTCTGAACTTCACCCTTATCTCGCTGGTCACGCTGTAGATCCCCAGGGCCAGAATCGCTCTTATCATCACTTCGTCCAAAAGCGCAGAGAGTATGCCCCCATGCAAGACGTCCTTATATCCCTCAAAGTGGCGTCCGGCAGTATATTCAGCCACCACCTCATCGCCCTTAACGTAAAAGGGCACACTCAGGCCGACGGGGTTTTTGTCTCCACAGACGAAACAACCAGGATATCTTTTCATTGGTTTCATTTTTTCACCCGCTAAAAAGAAAAGGTGGTGGGTTCATTCCCCACCACCTTGAGATCATTCCAATGGTATGGCAATTTAAGGATTAATCTCCCGGTTATTGCCCTTCGGGCATTGGCAGCACTTCCGCTTTCTCCTTGATGGCCGATACTGCATCGGTGCCATACTCAAGGAGTTCCATGGTCGTTGTCGCGGCGGCGCTCTTCACCACACCGAAAAGTGGTATCTTGACGTTGGTCCACACCTCTGTCGCGGCTTCGCCCTCCGAGGTGTACTGCATATGAGCACACTCTAAGGTCTCCTTCCCGACCTTCACCTTGACCGTACCCAGATTTTTCATCTTGGGCTTGGGGGCCTCAGCCGTGTCTGCCGGCGCCACGTTTATCATGGCCAGGATTTCCGGCGGCAGTTCGGTGGCCGCTTCCTTGCCGGACTTCATGATCATCCGCTGGATGGTTCCGATATCCTGGGGGTTGCCGGATATGAGCATCTTGACTATCACCACGTCGCCGGTCTTGGGATTGGTCTCCGCTACCTCGTACCAGTACAAGTCTTCTCCCTTGGGCGTGTACATTGGGACAAGCTTACCATCCTTATAAGTCGGCTGCAATTCGCCCTCGGAGTAGACCTTCGCGATACCCCCTTCTCCCGGTTCCATGCCCACGATGGATAGCTTGGTTATTCTCTCCACCTTGTTCTCTGTCTGGATCACCTTGTAGGTGGCATAGGCGCCCACCTCGGGCATCTTGAACTCGCCGTACAGCTTGGGCATGCCCGGTATCTGAGCACTGGTGGGCTGTGCCTGGGCAACAAAGACAATGGCGATGGCTAGCGAAAGGCACAAAAGATACTTGCTGGAGCGCATGGGTCTCCTCCTTTCCTAAGAAAATGTAAGGTTATTGATCTCTGTCAGTTTGGCTTCATGCCGATTCAAATTCTCTGCAGCACCCGGGCCTTTCCATGCCCGTTATATTATGTCCTTCCCTGTTTTAGATCTCGCCTGTTTCTATATCGACTAATTTACCTTTTATTTTACCCTCCTGTCAAGTCTTTTTTTAAATCTTCTCACGGAGCGAGGAGAAAACACACACATACCACAATAGTCTCGTCACAAAAGCGAGAGCACAACTAAGAGATCTTTGAGAGCCCGGCAAAACCTGTAGTTAACACCCGCGCCGTCCCGCTCTTCCGCGCTTATCGATCGCAGGAATAATTCATTGTGCGTAAAGAACTTAGGTGTTCATCCAACATCTCTCAAGGGCTGGCCCTTAAGACCACAGAAATGTTTGACTTCTGTTGCTGAATAGGTTAAATTTCTTGCAGAGGAAACAATTCAAACCGGAGGTGAATCATGCCGGAAGAGCCAAAAGAAGGGCAAGAGGAAGAAAAGCAGGAGGAAACCAAGAAAGAGACCGAACGCCCGGGCAAGGTGAAGCACGAGCGCCTGAAAGAGGAACGCGTTCAGGAGGCGCAACACAAGGAGAAATCCAAGGGTTTCAAGAAGAGCTTGTTCCAGAAGGGGAAGCACCTGTTCGATCGTAAGAGAAAGGACAAGTTCTTGGGAGGAACCAAGGGAAGAAGAGGGGGATGAGGACTGCGAGTTCAAGGTTTAAGGTCGAAGGTCCAAGGTCAGAACCAAAAGCCGAACTTCAGTTATTGAGGCGGGAATCTGCCTGGTTAAGAGATGATGGGGGGATAGCCGAATAAGAAAATGCCCAGACCGGACAAGAAGACATTACAGAAGATAAGGAGCTTAAGGGAGCAGATCGACTATCACAACCATCTCTACTACGTTCTGGACAGCCCGGAGATTTCGGACGCTGAATATGACCGGCTCTTTGACCAACTGGTGGAATTCGAGAAGAAATACCCGGAGCTGGTCACGCCGGATTCCCCCACTCAGAGGGTAGGCGCTCCGCCGCTTGAGGCGTTCAAGACAGTCCGGCACAGCCTGCCCATGCTGAGCCTGAACAAGAGCAACTCCGAGGAGGAATTCCTCGATTTTCACCGGCGCGTGCTGGAGCTATCAGAGGTTGCTGAAGAGAGAATAAAGTATACCGTGGAACCGAAGTTCGACGGCTTGGCAGTGGAACTGTTCTATCGAAAAGGAGTCTTCGTCCAAGGATCGACCAGAGGCGATGGGACGACCGGCGAGGATGTTACGCGCAACCTGAGGACGATAAAGAGCATCCCCCTGAGAGTCCTGGAAACCGGTCCGCCTGATCTGGTTGAGATCAGGGGAGAGGTGATAATCAACAAGGATGACTTCGAGAGGTTGAACAAGCAGAGGGAGAGGGCCGGCGAGCCGGCTTTTGCCAATCCTCGAAATGCCGCCGCCGGCTCGGTCAGACAGCTCGACTCAAAAATCACCAGCTTCAGACCCTTGAGCATGTTTGCCTACGGTGTGGGGCGGGTGGAGGGAAGGGGATTGTCGAATCACTGGGACACCATCCACTATCTGGAGGCTTTGGGCTTCAAAATCAGCCAGTATGTAGAACTGTGCCACGATGTAGAACAGGTGAAGGCCTACTACGACAGATTGCTGAACACGAGAAACGACCTGCCCTATGAGATAGACGGGATAGTGATAAAGGTCAACGAATTCGAGCTTCAGGAGAGATTAGGCGAGCTTTCCCGCAGCCCGCGCTGGGCAGTGGCATGGAAGTTCCCTCCCCAGCAGGAGACTACCCGGGTTAAGGATATCATAGTCAGCGTGGGCCGAACCGGCGCTCTGACTCCCGTGGCCATTTTAGAGCCGGTCAGGGTCGGCGGCGTGGAGGTGAGCCGAGCCACCCTGCACAATGAAGACGAGGTGAAGAAAAAGGACGTGCGCATTGGGGACACGGTGACGATTCAAAGGGCAGGAGACGTGATTCCCGAGGTGGTGAACGTTATTCCGTCCAGGAGAACCGGCAAGGAGAAGGAGTTCAGCATGCCCGATAAGTGCCCGGTCTGCGGCTCCAAGGTGGAGAGACCTGAGGGAGAAGCAATCCACCGCTGCACCGGAATCGCCTGTCCTGCTCAGTTTAAGGAGAATCTGGCTCACTTCGTCTCCAGAGGGGCCATGGACATGGACGGCCTGGGCTTCAAATTCTTAGAGCAGATGGTGGATAAGAAGCTTATCTCCGATCAGGCGGATCTTTATTTCTTGAAAAAAGAAGACGTGATGAAGATGGATCGGATGGGGGATAAGCTGGCGGAGAATCTCCTGAGCGCCATCGACAAAAGTAGAAATCCCAGCTTGACCAATTTGATCTTTGCTTTGGGCATAAGAAACGTGGGTTATCACTTAGCTGACGTTTTGGCAAAGAATTTCAGGTCTATCGACAACCTGGCAAAACAATCGATAGAGGACCTGACCGAGGTTCACGAGATCGGACCGATCGTCGCCGAGAGCATCTACAATTTCTTTCACAATCCGAAGAACCTGAAAGTCCTGGAGAAGCTAAAAGAAGGCGGGGTGAAGTTCCCGGAAGAGAAGGTCGTTGCCAAGAAGACTCCTCTTTCCGGTAAGACCTTTGTGTTAACGGGAAGCTTGGAGTCCTTTACCAGGGACCAGGCCAGAAAGATGATCGAGGACCTGGGTGGAAGGGTCTCATCTTCGGTGAGCAAGAAGACCGACTTTGTTGTAGTGGGCGCCGATCCGGGATCCAAACATGACAAGGCATTGAAGCTGGGAGTGAAGACTATGAACGAGGAGGAGTTCAAGAAGCTGGTTGGGAGATGAGGACCTCACCCCCTGTTTCCCCCTCTCCACAAAGTGGAGAGGGGGACGCAGGTGTGAACCACATGGTTCACGCCAAATAGGATGTCAGGAATGCGGTGCGTCTGACCAACATATCGTACGACGCCGACGACCTGCCCGAACCGCAGGATTTGACCCAAGAAGAAATGAGCGAGCCGGAAGCGGTGGCAAACGAGCTTGACGAAATTCCATTAATCTTACAAAAAAAACAAACACTTTACGTCTTTGGTAAAGTATTCTATATAGCACAATGCAGATTAGTTTTCAGACAAGGAAGACTCAGAAGATATTCGACTCAGCAAGAAAACTGAAAAAAGAATACGGAGCTGATCGAGCAAAGAAAATGAAACTACGTATGGCGGTTTTGCGATCAGCTGTCAACCTTGCCGAAGTGCCGGAACAAAAACCGGACAGACGGCACAGGCTAAAGGGTGACAGAAAAGACCAGTTCGCTGTTGATTTGGTCCATCCATACCGGCTGATTTTCAAGCCCGTCCACCCTGTCCCGATGCTAGAGGGCGGGGAAATAGATTTGAGCAAAATAACCGAAATTGTTATTCTTGGTGTGGAGGATTACCATGGCGACTAATACGCTATATGCTTACAAGCCTGACTACGCTGTGCATCCGGGTGAATATCTTGAAGAAGTGCTTGAAGTCAGGGAAATAAAGAAAAGAGAAATGTCAGAGCGGCTCGGCATAAGTGTTAAGCACTTGAGTCAGATAATCAACAGGCAGGCTTCCGTTACTGCCGATATGGCGATACAGCTTGAGAAGGCGCTCAGCATTTCTGCTAACATATGGAACAATTTGAATGCCAACTACGCGCTTTTCGAAGCACGAGCTAAAGAGACACAAGAGCTTTCAAAACATTTGAAATGGATCAAGGAATTTCCTGTCAAAGACCTGAAAAAACTTGGTTTTCTTCCAAGCACAAGAGATCCAAAGTCCATTCTCGAATCGTTGCTGCGATTCTTCGGGACATCCAGTCCCGAGAAATGGCAAAGCTATTACGGAAAGCTTAGCCAAATTAGTTTTAGAAAATCCGGGGCTTATTCAGATAATTTACATCACATCGTATCTTGGCTGCGCGCTGGGGAGATTTCAGTTAGAGATGTTGAAACAGCGGGGTTTTCAAAGGTTTTGTTCAAGAAGAGTTTGCGAAAAATCAGAGAGTTAACAACAAAGAGTCCATCCGACTTTGAACCTGTTATGAGAAAGCTCTGTGCAGAGTCGGGAGTAGCCTTGGTATTCATGCCTGAGTTTGAAAAAACTCATCTAAGTGGAGTGACTCGATGGTTGACTCAGGACAAAGCCTTGATTGTGATGAGTCTGCGACACAAAACCAATGATCATTTTTGGTTCACTTTCTTCCATGAGGTAGGGCATATCGTTCTGCACGGGAAAAAAGAGATATTCATTGATGACGCGAAAGGGTTTGACTCGGACAAAGAAAACGAAGCAAACCGCTTTGCCAGAAATATATTGATACCTGAAGATGCACATAACAAGTTCACCGCGGAAAAGCGGTTTTATCCGGCTGACATAAAGACGTTCGCAAATAGCATTCGTGTTCATCCAGGCATTGTCGTCGGAAGGCTTCAGTACGATAAGCTCATAAAGTACAACTGGCATAATAATCTAAAGGAACGCTTTCAGCTTAAGATTCCTTCGTCGAGGAAGGAATGAGGGGAAGAGAACGTTGGGTAATGATAAAGCTTGGCAGTATTTCTATGATGCACCGGCATTAGGAAGTGCCGATGCCCTTTGCTACGGCAATTCCTATTGCCGAAGTATCTCAGACTCCGCTTTCGGGCAAGACGTTCGTGCTAACCGGAGGACTTGATGCTTGCACAAGAGACGAAGCCAGAAAGATGATTGAGGACTTAGGCGGTAGGGTCTCCTGTTCAGTGAGCAAGAAGACCGATTTTGTGGTGGTGGGCACCGATCCGGGATCGACGTACGATAAAGCTCCGGAGTTGAAGGTTAAGACGTTGGATGAGGATGAGTTTAAGACGCTGATGGGAAGATAAAGATTGAGAGCCAATCTAAGCTGTAAAACATACAACAGCAGAAGATAGGAAGGGTATCAACTATATGATTAAGTTAACCCGACATGCCAAAAATAACGTCAAACTCTATGAAATAGGATTGGAGGACATTGAGGAAGTCTTGGAGAAGGCAAAAATAAGAGATACGGAAGAAGACAGACACATCGCGATAAAACGAATCAAAAGGAAATTCGGGAACCTGCCATTGAAAGTTGTATACATGATAGAAAATGATGATAAAATCATCATAACGGCTTATCCTCTCAAAAAAACCTTTAAAAGGCGGTGAAACAAATGAAAGTGAGTTATGACCCAAAGGCAAATGCAGCGTACATAAGGCTTTCCAACAAGAGACCTTACGGAGCCATAGAGATCGATGAAGGGATAATCGTTCACGTAACGAAAGACAATAAGATCGTGGCTATAGAGATATTGAAGGCGAGCCAGAGATTCTCAGTCCAACAGCTATTCAAATTTGAGGTGGAGAACGCTCACACTGTGCGCACACGATGAAAACAGTCAGGAATGTCACAAGCGTAGACCGACGACCTACTCACTGGCCTCCTTCACCAGAGACCAGGCCAGGAAGATAATCGAAGATCTGGGTGGTAGGGTCTCGTCTTCGGTGAGCAAGAAGACGGATTTCGTGGTGGTGGGCGCCGATCCGGGATCGAAATACGATAAGGCTTTGCAGTTGAAGGTTAAGACGTTGGATGAGGAGGAGTTTAAGAAGCTGATCGGAAAAACTTAAAATACGAAGGAGAGATGGAACAACACTTAATTCAGGAAGAGTAATCTTCGGTTCAAAGAGCGGAAGCTGTATCCGACATAGCTCTCTACGTAAGAGTTAAGTGCCACCACTCAGACTAAGGAATGAGTATGCCACCAAATTCGATGAAATATTTCAAAGATCATGTCACTAACAGTGTTTTTGACAATCAAGCAATCTTGGCTACAGTTCTTGATTCACTTGATAAGCGAATCCTTATTGAAAGCAAGGATATTAGCCCACTGACAGTTAGGCTTTTCAATGTGAAGAGCGGACTAGAGAGAATCTCTGATTGTGTTACGAAGCTAGCTATCGAGCCATTTCCACAAGTTTTCCTAGAAAGGGGGTACTATATTGGTTCTATCGGGGGTGCAGAATTGCATACGGAGGTCGCACCCTCGGGTTCGGCGGAATACGTCATTTCCTACCTTACGCCAGAAAAAGATTGGACGCAGGACCCCTGTTTGCTTGACGCGGCAGACATGGCTTACTATTCCTTTGAGCCTGCTGACAACAACTGTATTCGCATTATTAATCAGAACAGCAGGGTACATACATTCTTTCTATTTAGTGGTTTATACGATTTCTTTGTAAACCTCGACTCTGTTTTTGATCGAATCCGGCTGGAGGTGAACTCGATCTACTTTGACGGAAAGAAGGAATTGGATGAATCCAAGACAAAGGGAAATAAATATTGGTCTCGTTTTCTTAATCCCAATAATGACAAAGTGAAGGCTATGGGTTTCAAGGAATTCAACAGGCTTGTGCATATCCTAACAGGATCATTGGCAGCAAAGCTTGATGAGACTACCGGAAAGTATCGCAACCGATTAATCCACGACGGTGACTTGGAGATTCATATAGACAAACTTTCAGGCAAGGTCTATATACCAGACGATCCTCTTTCTGCGACACCGACATTTGCCACCGAACTAGTTCCTCTTGTTGATCAAGTGTTTTCGGAAGTCCAGATTCTTTTACGAGATATTTATGCCCAGATGATTGCTGACATCAATGCCAAGAAGAAGATACCGCTAGTATGACTGTGTGCCGGTGCTTCTTTGTGCCCGCCAGGTCCCCTGACCTGGCGGAGCGATCCTGTCGGGTCAGGGGACCCGACAGGCACAGCATTTTTGACTGAAGGTAAGAAAAATGGATGGAAGAGTAATGAGGGTTAAAAAGAGGTTTCCTCGCACGATATTTCCCGGGATAACCTTGTGTTTAAAAAACGGAGAAGGGGTGGCTGCGACATTACTTATTTGTTGCGGTATAGATTGTCTTTCAAAGTATTATTCAGGTGATTATAGCCACAGACTTAATAAGTCAAAATATATTAGCTTTCTTAGAGAGTATTTTTCACAGTATTCTTCTCCTGGGGATTTTTACACTTTTATAAGATGTGGTTTGGTTCATGGGTATAATATGGAACGAAAATATAGGATACTTGCTTCCAACCAAAATTGGGCCCAAAAGCTTCACATGATCTATGATCCAAAGCACAGGACTACTATAATCAATCCGTTTGTCCTTCATCGCCAGTTTAAGCGCGCATTCGAAAATTATATTGGAGATGTATTAACAGACAAAGCATTGAGAGATAAATTCCTGAAGGTCTATCCTCATTTTTCGTGTGAAAAACAGTATTTCAAAAGCAGTAAATTTGACCATTTGAAAGGGTTAATAACGACAGGTGGCCGAGTATAAGAGATTTCGTTCCACTTCAGCTATTCTTGTGCCCGCCAGGTTCCCTGATCTGGCGGGGGGAACCTGTCGGGTCAGGGGACCCGACAGGCACAGTAAGAGAGTTTGTAGCCGCAGGTTTTCCGCCAAAGGCGGATCTGCCTATGGCAGACAGCCTGCGCTCTCGAACACCACGCACTCTGAAGAGTGCGGCTACCACACATCCGGATTGTTGAAATGGTTGAGACTTTCCTGTCCTTTTTCGTAGAAGAAAGACCAGACACTGTTTTTGTCTGGATGCGCCGAATCTTTAACCTTGACCTTTGAACTTTGAACTCTGAACTTTAAACTCTAAACGCCTTTAATTATATGATGCAACCCAAACAATTCCTCCCCCTGCAGAACGTCGCTCTTCCCTTCGTGGCCGTGGCCGCGGCTACGGCCTTCCTGTACTTCGCCAGCCCCATCGTGATACCGATCATCATCGCGGTTTCGTTAGCCTACATCCTGAGCCCGGCTATCTCCCTTTTGAGAGAAATTAAAATCCCTCATGCTCTGGCCGTGATATTGGTTTTGATAATCAGCTTTTTCATCATCGGAATCATCGGGTATTTTCTGTTCGGGCAGGTGAATAGTCTCATTCAGGAGCTCCCCTTGTATTGGAATACCATGGTCGAGTATTCCGGGGAACTTCTCAACAAGTACAAGGAACTCTCTCCGCAGGCGCAGGATCTGGATTGGAGTAGTCTTCAACTCAAGGATTTCTCGGGGGTTACCAAATACCTCTTCCGGGGAATAAGCTCCACCTTATCTTTTCTGTTCAGCCTTCTTCTGGTTTTGTTTCTAACCTTCTTCATTCTCAATGATCAGGGAATGCTGAAAGAAAAGCTGATCCGGGCCTTCAGCAGGACCAAGGAGGATACCGGGACCGAGATACTGGGAGAGATAAACCAACAGATTCGCGGCTTTATTTTAGTCAAGTTCGGCACCTCCTTTGCACTGGCTGTCATATTTACCGTTGGACTTCTGATCATCGGGGTTGACTACGCCTATATCTGGGGACCCCTGGCCGGAATATTGAACCTGATTCCATACGTGGGACCCATAATCGGCGTCTTCCCTCCTTTGATAATGGCGGCGGTGCAGTTTAAAGCTCTGATGCCGGTCATCTGGGTGCTGATTCTGTTTTTGGTCTTTCAGAACCTGGAAGGAAACGTAATCACTCCCAAGCTGATGGGAGATAAACTGAATCTAAGTCCCCTGGCGGTCCTGGTCTCCGTGATGTTCTGGACCTGGTTGTGGGGCGCCATCGGGATAATTTTGGCCATTCCCATCACCGCATCGGTGAAGGTGATCTGCGACCGGGTGGAAGCTCTTCAACCAATAGGAATCCTTCTGGGAGGAAAAGGCGATTAGCGACCTTTGGAGACGAACGTCCAGAGCTAGCGCATTGTAACGTTGATTCTTGCCGCCCAAGTATAAAAAAGCGAGATTGCTTCGCTTACGCTCGCAATGACACTTAAGATGTCGTTGCGAGGAGAGACGCGACGAAGCAATCTCTCTTGAATTAATGTTGCAGCACACTATTGGAAAGAGGGGTTTTCGAGTGTTGAAGCTCGGATCGAGTTTGTAGTGACAGACCTTGGTCTGCCGGATGTGCCCGAGCTGGCATCTGCGCGCAATCAAACAGAAATCAAGAACCAGTGAAATCATGTCACTCCTATCTTTCTTAGCCAGAGTCACCTCCTCTCCCTTCTATTCAATCCTGCGGGGAAAGGTGGTCTTCCTCAAAACCTGGATGAAGGAGACTTTTCTTCACACCTTCTACCGGGACAACTGTTCTCTGATGGCCGCGGCTATCTCTTTTTACGCCATCCTCTCCGTGCTGCCCATCTTCCTGCTTTTCATGTCGGTGTCGGGTTACGTCCTGCACTCGTCCACGCAGGCGTTTGAGGCGGTGACCAGCCTGCTGCTGAAGACCTTTCCTGCCTCAACCGCTGCGGTCTTCAGCATTCTATCCGATCTTATCCAGCGAAAGACAGTCTTCGGACTGATCGGATTGGCTGGATTGATTTGGGCGGCATCGCGGATATTCTCCGCCGTGGAGAATTCCATGAACGTCGTCTGGAAGGTCAAAAAGGGAAGGGCCTACTGGCACAGCAAATTTCTCTCTTTGCTCTTGGTGCCGATCTCGGTTCTGATCATGCTCTCGTCTCTTGCCTTCACCGTTTTCTACACCGTGGCCAAAGATCTTAGAATCCCGTTGCTTGGACTGAAGGTGAGCGAGGCGGCTCTGATGAGCAAGCTGTTCGCCGTCCTGATGCCTTTAGTCCTGGGCTTTTTGATGTTTTTTCTGATTTACAAAATCATACCCTACAGGAAGATCGACACTAAGTCGGCTTTGATCGGGGCTGTCTGTGCCAGCGTCATGTGGGAGGTGGCCAAACTCCTGTTTGATATCTACATCAGGAACTACGCCAACTTCCAGCAGATCTACGGTTCCTTCGGAACGCTGGTGGTGATGTGTTTCTGGATATATTACTCCTCTTTCATAGTCTTAATCGGAGCGGAGATCGGCTCCAATTACGAGGAGACCAGAAGGAACACGGGTAGGCTCTGATTCCCTCTCCCCTTTGAGGCTGTGTTACAACCTTCAAAAACGTACAGTTGTCATTCTGAGCGAAGCCCTGCACCACCTGGTGCAGGGCGAAGCGAAGAATCTAAGAATTCCAATAAGTTACTGAATTTAGATTCTTCGGCTGGCGCCTCAGAATGACATTATGACACACGCTCTTTGCGGAGAGGGTAAGAGTGAGGGGGAATCAAGATCAATTCAAAGTGCAAAGTGCAAAGTTCAAAATTGCAATTCAAAAATCAATTCTTAGTCTCTTCCTGTTCACAATAACAGATTCGTTCGTCACGAAAACCGATTGGCAGCGGATTCACCATGCACTTCGCTTCCTCAGAAATCTTTGGTTAAAAAACTTGACATCGGAGAGTGTTAACTATAAATTTATTTACGGATTTACATACTTAAGACACCAAGATAGGTCAGGAGCACGGGATTCCTGCCCCGCTCACTAGAAGCAAAACAGCAAGCGAGTTAATCTGGAAACCATGTAAACTGCAGTTAGGTATATCTACGGAAGGAGAGAAATGAAATGTCCGCATTGTGGTGATTCTTTTTATTTCGAACCATATAACGAAACACCCCACAAATACTCAGAATCCAGAGAGGATGGTGCAACAGGATGGGAACTAGCACACGGATTCTGCCCTTCATGTAAGGAGCTTATTGTCATCCTCCGCGACGGAGATTACATGGAATCGGATTCGGGTTATTCGAGGATTGATAATCCGCGGAACGAGCAGATTATCTATCCGATAACTAGCTCACGACGAATCGAACCAGAAGTTCCGAAGAGATACAAAGATGATTTCTTGGAGGCTGTCTCGGTTTTGCAGCTAAGCCCAAAGGCAAGTGCCGCAATCAGCCGCCGACTTCTGCAGGACATTCTGCGCTGCGAATACAAAATAAACCCTGCAAACCTAGCGATAGAAATCGAAAATTTCATTTCCCGCAAGGATGTTCCCAGCCACCTCGCTGAAGCCGTTGATGCCATTCGAAACGTGGGCAATTTTGCGGTTCATCCTTTGAAGGATACCAACACGAGAGAGATCGTAGAAGTGGAGGACGGCGAAGCCGAATGGCTGCTGGACGTACTTGAAGCGCTTTTCGATTTTGCTTTTGTACAACCACGGCGCTTGAAGGAGCGACGAAACCGACTGAATAAAAAATTGGGGGCGGTTGGTAAACCCCCAATGAAAGGTACCTAACAAGCGAATTGAGTTTGTAGATCAGGTGCCTCGAGCACCTGACGCCAAGATAAGTCAGGACCACTGGCGTTGACATACACGGTAGGTAGTGGGACAGACATTCCTATCTATCTACATCAACACAAAGATAGTCGGCAAACGTAAAAAAGCTGGAGCAGAAGATTAACCAGATAGTATGAGCTCTATTACTTGACACAAGGGGAGATGAGAATAGCAGAAAACACGATAAAGTGGAAATGGATTTACAGGATATTAAAGAACTATACTATATCACTGACATAAAGAATGTCGCTTCGATCATGCGCCACGGTATTCTTTCGCATAATGAAGCGCGTGGAATTCTTCATCGCTCCATTGCAGAAAAAGGTGTTCAAGAACGTAGACAAAACAAGAGAATTCCCGGAACTAAAAAATACTTGCATGACTACGCGAACTTATATTTTGATGCCCACAATCCTATGCTAAGCGCCAGAAGAGACATGAATGACTCAATTTGTGTTTTGAGAGTCAAGAAGGATGTTTTATCTTTGACAGGCGTCATTATCACAGACCAAAATGCAAGTCGTGACTGTTGGTTTAAGACAGCAAACGAAGGGTTGCCCTTATTGAAGCATGAAGAGATTTTTGCCAAATTCTGGATCAAAGCAGACGACCCCGTAGAAGAATACAGGTTGAAAGGAATAAAGTGCGCTGAGGTATTAGTACCCAAGTTTGTTGATTCTTCTTATATTTTTTCGGCATACGTAGCCAACGAAACTGCGCTGAAAAGTTTTAGGGAGGTTTGTAGCATGTCCGTAAAGATCAGGCGAGATCTGTTTTTTTAGAAGGAGGCTCTCATGAAAGTTCTAATTGCCGACATTTTCAATTCTAAAGCACAAACATTGGTAAATACTGTCAACTGTGTTGGGATTATGGGGAAAGGGATTGCGGCTGAGTTTAAGAAGCGTTATACCGACATGTATGAGGATTACCTCTTGCGATGCAAAAAGGGCGAAATTAAACCCGGAGTTCCCTATTTGTTCAAATCGTCGCTTTTCTCCCCGCAGATAATAAATTTTCCTACGAAAAGTCACTGGCGTGCGGCTTCTCGGGTCGAGGATGTTGAAAAAGGATTGAAGATGCTTGTGTCAAATTACAGGGAATGGGGCGTCAAATCTATAGCCGTTCCTCCCTTAGGATGTGGAAGTGGGCAATTGCTATGGGAAACGGTTGGGCCTTTGATTTACAAATATCTTTCCAAATTGGATGTCCCGGTTGAATTGTATGCCCCGTACGGCACCCCTCCTGTGCAATTGACAAAAAGCTTCCTCGCCCTCGAGCCCGATTCAAAGCAATCAAGGTCGGGTGAGCCTATTCTGCATAAGATAGAACCAGCTTGGGTCGCCTTGATCGAGATAATTTATCGTCTTCAAAAACAGGTTTATCATGTGGCAGTTGGCCGGACTATTTTCCAGAAGATAGCGTATGTCGCAACAGCTTTGGGTATTCCTACTGGGCTGGAGTATGTGCGCGGATCATACGGTCCTTATTGCCGGGCGTTGGATGATGTTAAGAAACGATTATCTAACGCTGGATTGTTGCAGGAAGAAAGACTCGGACCTATGTTTCAGGTTGTCCCGGGATTGGCTTATGAGAAGAATCGTTTGAAATACCAGGATAGCTTTCAAAAATGGGACGAGCTAATTGACAAAACAGTCGATCTCTTCCTCCGGTTGGATACCAACAAAGCCGAAATTGTCGCAACAGTACTTTTTGCACAACGGAGGATGAATAAAAGCAATATATCAGAGGATGATGTTCTTCAGGAAGTTATGAAGTGGAAACAAAAACGTCGCCCCCCCTTGGAAGAAAAGGAAGTTGCTGAGACTATACGAAATTTGGGGGTATTGAGGTGGTTTACGTTAAAACCATCAGCAGACTTGCCCATAGAAGATGATTGGGCAGTTCATAAGCGAGGGGCCCTGGGCACCTGACACCAAGATAAAACCCCACTCTCATACCTAGCGCGTAGTCTCTCTTACCACAAAGCAAATTCACCTCCACTTTTGTGGTGAAAGATATACCTCCGCCTATTATTGGGGAGACGAATGTCGTTTCCGTGCCCGCATAAGGGAGAAGGAGATTCATATGAACCATCTGCTTGATACCGACCGCGAAACAATCATAGACCCTGAGCCTTGTGCTTCGACTTCGTTTATCCTGAACGAAGGTGAAGGGCTCAGCACCCTGAGTTCATCGAAGGGTCGAAGGGTAGACGCTAAATCCTTGAAGCTTCTCAATATGGTAATAGAACAGTGCGTCAACAGATTACAGCATAAATCCTGTAAGCCGAGAATCCAAGATGCCTTAAAAACCATCCAGCTTCAACAGAAAGTGGCCAAAACCTCGGAAGTTGAACGGAGTGAAACCCGTAGGGCCGAAGAAATCTTTTGGGAGCTAATAGAAGGAATAAGAGAAGAAGAATTGCCCAAACTCTATCCACAAACCCTCAGCCCGGAAGATCAAATTCAAAATACCATCATACGGCTTAAACATCTGGTAAAAAATGGCATCCTTCCGGTCAAAACCATTACCGATCTCAAGACCCAGAATTCGGGCACTTTCAATCAAGGCAAATCCAAAGAAAGCCGGCTGACTTATCACCGCATTGGCCGGCTCCTCTCCGCAATGGGGTTCAGAAAGGTCAAAACCCAAACCGGAACCTACGCCATCCTCTGGGATGACAATCTCCTATCTCAAAGTGCGTTTTCCAACGATGAAAAAAACGAAAAACAAAGTCCAGTAAGTCCAGTATGTCCAGCAAGTCCGGCACTGTAATTTTCACTGAAGGTTTCTAAGCTCGTGGGCTGGCGCCCTCGGCTACGAACTATCGAGAAATGACTCTTATGCCTTCCCTTTTCAGTAACGCCGTGGTCACGCCGTCGCCCTTGACCAACTTTCCTTTTCTTCTGATCTGGCCACACCCGCAAGAGGG
>JBARPX010000016.1:0-39695 GCA_049643405.1 Candidatus Zixiibacteriota bacterium | reverse complement strand
CTGAATACGCGTCCCCCCGTAAGGGAGAACAAGAATCATATGAACCATATATTTGATACCGCCGATGAAGCACTCCACGCAGATTTGTAGGTCGGGCTGTCGACAGACTGCCCGACAATCAGCTATAATATCCCCCTCTCTGTGAAACGGAGAGGGGGACATCGAAGATCTGTAGGACAGGGGGTGAGGTCCTGGCATCAAATTCACCACAACTTCAGTGGTGAACGAGATCGCTCCAGCAGGTAGGTCAGGAGCCCTGCGCTCCTGACATTTTTCGGAGTCCATAGGTCAGCTGCCCTGCGCCCAGCCGCCCTACAGGCCTGCAGGGGGCTCGTCCGAGCACCTCACACCATCACAAAACCCTGTTCTCATAGCTAACCCGCGGTCCCTTCCACCACAAATACCAAATTCACCACAACTTTCGTGGTGAACGCGATCGTTCCAGTATTATTGAGGAGACGAATGTTTTCTCAATACACGTCCGCCCGTAAGGCAGAAGGAGTATCAAATGAAACCTTTGCTCGATAAAGACACCGAAACAATCGACCCTGAATCCTTAAAGCTTCTGGATCTGTTGATACACGACACCGTCAAGGGATTACAGCAGAAATCCTATAAGCCCAGAATTCAGGATGCCTTGAAAGCTATCCAGCTCAGAGGCAAGGTGGCTAAAGCCTCGGAAGGCGAAAAAATCTTCTGGGACATGATAGAGGAAATAAGAGAAGAGGAATTACCCAAAATGTATCCACAAGCCCCCAGTCTGGAAGCTCAAATTCAAAATACCATCCTCGGGCTTAAAACACAGGTAAAAAACGGCGTTCTTCCGGTCAAAATCATTACCGATACTCTCAATCATGGCAAATCCGAGGAATGCCGGCTCACTTATCACCGGGTTGGTCGCCTCCTCTCCAAAATGGGATTCAGAAAGGCCAAAACACCCAACGGGTGCTACGCCATCCTCTGGGATGACAATCTTCTATCTCAACCTATGACTTCGAATGATGAAAAAAACGAAAAACAAAGTCCAGTAAGTCCAGTATGTCCAGTAAGTCCGGCAGTCGGTGATTTCCACTGAAGGTTCTCAGGTGTGTGACCTGACAGTGCGCCGCTTCAACCACCCCCAACGCACTCTCGAACCGACCGTGGAAACCTAAAAGGATTCCTCTACCTCTGTGTGGAGTAAAAAAGAACCAGAACCTAACTTCAGTTAGGTTCTGGTTGCTGGTCTCTTAGCTTAGGGAATCAGATCAGCCCATATTCTCGATTATGGCGGATCCGTACTCCGACGTTTTTAGCTTGGTGGCGCCTTCCATCAGCCGGTGCAGATCGTAGGTCACTCTTTTTTGCTTGATGGTTTTTCCGATGGCGTCGTTGATGAGCTTAGCCGCTTCCTTCCAGCCCAGATACTCCAGCATCATGCAGCCGGAGAGGATGAGCGAGCCCGGGTTCACCATGTCCTTGTCCGCATACTTCGGGGCGGTTCCGTGGGTGGCCTCGAAGAGCCCCACGAAATCCCCGATATTAGCGCCCGGAGCCATACCCAGCCCGCCGACCTGAGCAGCGCAGGCATCAGACAGGTAATCGCCGTTTAAATTAGGTGTGGCCAGCACATCGTAGTCAGCGGTTCGGGTGAGGATCTGCTGGAGCATGCTGTCTGCTATTCTGTCTTTTATAACGATTTTTCCTTCCGGTATCTTGCCGTCGTGCTGGCTCCACAGTTCGTCTTCCGTTACCACCTGATCCCTGAACTCGGTGGTGGCCAGCTTGTATCCCCAGTCCCGGAAGGCTCCCTCGGTGTACTTCATGATGTTTCCCTTGTGCACTATGGTGACCGACCTGCGATTGTTCTCAAGGGCAAACTTTATCGCCTTCCTGATCAGCCTGTTGGTTCCGGTGATGCTCATCGGCTTAATCCCGATTCCGGAGTCGGGCCTGATGTTTAGGCTAAAAGTCTCGTTGAGCCACCCGATCAGCTTTTTAACCTCCTGGGTTCCCTCGGCCCACTCGATTCCGGCATAGACGTCCTCGGTGTTTTCCCTGTATATGACCACGTTCATTCTCTCCGGGTGCTTGACCGGCGAGGGAACACCCTCGAAGTATCTGACCGGGCGCACACAGGCATAGAGATTCAAAACCTGCCGCAGGGTAACGTTTAAGCTTCGATATCCTCCTCCCACCGGGGTGGTCAGCGGACCCTTGAGCGCCACCACGAAGTGCTTTATGGCTTCGAAGGTATCTGCAGGAAGCCACTCGTCGTATTTCTCCTGAGCCTTCTCTCCCGCGTAGATGTCGAACCAGACTATTTTCTTTTTGCCGCCATAGGATTTTTCCACGGCGGCATCCAGCACCCTGCGGGTGGCTTTCATGATGTCCCGCCCGATGCCGTCGCCTTCGATGACCGGAATTATGGGATTATCCGGGATATTCAGGCTTTCGCCCTCAATCGTGATTTTCTCCCCCTCTGTTGGAACGGTGAGCTTGTCAAACGTTACCATCTCTCCTCCTGTTGGTTTTTAGATTGAACATGTGGAATTATTCTGGTCCTATTGGTTGTCGAGAAGGGTTCGAGGGTTCAAGAGTCCCAGGATTCAAGGGTTCGAGACCTTTCTTTCCAGGGACCTAATGAGTGCCTTGAGCATCCTCTCAACCTCTCCAATGTCCTCCTGGAGTTTCTTCATATCTTCGACCTTAACGTAACCCAAATCCCCACACAACAGTATCTGTGTTTCCAACTCGCAGTGCGAGCCATAGGCTATATAAAGAGCGCGAATATAGTCCGGCGTTGTTCTTCTTCCGTATCCTTCGGCTATGTTGGACGGAACCGAGACCGCGGCCCTTCTTATTTGCGATGTTAGGCCGAACTTCTCTTCCTTTGGGAAATCCTTTGTTATCCTATATATCTCTATACAGAGCTGGTAAGACTTCTGCCAAACTATCAGCTCTCTGTAGTTCTTCAGCATCCCACTCGACCCCTCGAATCCTTGACCCCTTGAATCCTTTGGCCTTATTGTTCAATCGATCTTGAAATCCCCATGCTTCTGGATGTGCGCCAGAAGGCCGCCGTCGTTGAGTATCTTGATCATCACATCAGGCAACGGCGCGAAAGTCAGGGTCTCTTTTTGACTCTTATTGACTATGGTTCCCTTCTCCAAATCCACTTCCAGCTCGTCCCCCTGCTCTATTTTGTCCGTATCGCAAATCAACACGGGAAGTCCCACATTAATCGAATTACGATAAAATATCCGGGCGAAGGATTTGGCCAATACCGCCGATGCCCCTGCCAGTCTGATAATGGTGGGGGCGTGTTCCCTGGACGATCCGCATCCGAAATTGCTTCCTCCCACCACGAAATCCCCCTTTTGCATCTTCCTGGCAAAGTCCGGATCGGCATCCACCAAGACGTGTTTTGCCAACTCTGGTAGATTCGACCTTAAGTGAAATAACCTTCCCGGAGCGATTAAATCGGTTGAAATATCATCTCCGAATTTCCATGATTTTCCGGTTAGTGCCATAAGAATCTCCTTATAGTCGAAACTCTCCGTGACGTCGGATGAGCGTTTCCCTCTGATCTAAAACTCTCGCGGGTCGGCAATCTCGCCGGCTATGGCGGTCGCCGCTGCGGTTGCGGGTGATGCCAAATAGATGAATCCTTCCGGGTTTCCCATCCTCCCTTTGAAGTTTCTGTTCATGGTGGCCAGACAGGCTTCCCCGTCGCCTAAGATTCCCTCGTGCACTCCCACACAGGGACCGCACCCGGGAGCCATGATGGCCGCTCCGAACTCCACCAGGGTTTTGATGTAACCCGCGTCGAGAGCATTTAGAAACACCGCCTTGGAGGCCGGAACGACTATCATCCTCACCCTGGGATGTTTCTTTTTTCCGGCAATCATCCGGGCGGCAACTTCCAGATCCTCCGATCTTCCGTTGGTGCAGGTGCCGATGAAGACCTGATCTATCTTCGTTCCCCTGGCTTCACCTATCGGCTTGACGTTATCGACTGTATGCGGAAAAGCCACCACCGGCGTTAGTTCAGACGCGTCGATCTGGATTACCCTCTCGTATTCCGCGTCCTTGTCCGGCTCCAGCTTCTTGAACTTGTCTTCCCGCCCCTGGGCTTTTAAGAATTCCCTGGTGGTCTCATCCGAGGCTATCAAGCCAGCCTTTGCTCCCGCCTCCACCGCCATGTTGGAGAGGGTGAATCTTCCGCTCATGGACATCCTCTCGATGGCGTCGCCGCAGAATTCCAGGGCCTTATAGGTTGCCCCGTCCGCTCCAATCCTGCCGATTAAGGAGAGGATCATATCCTTGGGATAGACCCCTTTCTGGAATTCTCCCTTCACCTCCACCTTGAACGTCTCAGGAACCCTCAGCCAGGTCTTACCCAGAGCGATGCCGACCGCCACGTCAGTGGAGCCCATTCCGGTGGCAAATGCGCCCAGCGCCCCTCCGGTGCAGGTGTGCGAATCCGCTCCGATTAAGATATCGCCCGGGTTAAGGTAGGATTCGGCAATGATCTGGTGACAGACTCCTTCGCCCACCTCCGAAAGACAGGCTCCGGTCTTCTGAGCAAATTTCCTGATGGTGATATGATCATTGGCCAACTCCCTCCGGGGCGAGGGGGCGGCGTGATCCAAGAACAGAACCGTCCTCTTGGGATTGACGGCTTTCTCCAGATCTATCTGTTGAAGCTGTCTTATGGCCAGCGGCCCGGTACCGTCCTGGGTCAGGCAGACGTCCACGCTCACCAAAGCTATCTGTCCGGCAGATACATCCTTTTTGGCATGACTTCCAATTATTTTTTCTGCTAATGTTTTACCCATCTTTTTTCCTCAACTTTTCGACTGATTCCTCTTAGGGAAAAATAGTTGCATTTTCCGGGATGTCTTCACTGGATGTCTCACTTCCAGACCAACATCCTAATTTAACATGAAATGTGCCCCAAGTCAACCACGCTTTTGTGAATTCTTTCACTAAAATAGGCTTCCTTGGCGAAGGTGAAAAGTCTTCTTCGCCCTAGCCCTAAAATGCTCGGTTTTTTTCGTTGGGATGCTTTGAGATACTGGTGCAGAAATAGAATGAACCAGGGAAACGAGAAGGTTAGCCGGGCTTTGGTATATCTCAGTCCCGATATCCTAAGTGCTTCTTCAGGAGGCCCTTTATCTCGTCGACCTTGAAAGGCTTGGCCAGAAATCCGTCTGCGTGGGCGGCATAGGCGTCGGACTCGGAGGAGTCGGTGCCGAATCCGGTGATGACCACCACCGGCAGACCAGGAAACTTGTCCTTGATGGTGCGCAGAAGATCCAGCCCCCCCATCCTGGGCATCTTCAGATCGGTGATCACCAGGTCGACAGAAACCTTACCCAGAACCGTCAAAGCCTCCTCGCCATCCTGTGCCCCTACCGCGCCATAGTCAAAGAACTCCAGAATGTCAGAAAGCAGGCTGGACATGTGGGGATTGTCGTCAACGATCAATATCTTATTGGTTTGAGTCATCAGAGCCTTGCTTCAGAATTCGAGATCGGAGAGTCTGTGTCTCTATGTCCCCCTGAGGAGGGATGTACAGTTTCTGCTACACATAAGTTTATCGGTTGGAAGAAGAAAAACTTCAGCTTTCCAGGAATTTTGCGCTTTTGGCAGATTCCATTCCGCTGCAGATATGGACCCATCTCTGGAGGCGGCGATGCTATCGCTTCTCGTTCCGTTTGATAATACGCGGTAAGGGTTGACTAATCCTCAAAGTGCCATTCGTCGACCCTCAACAGCCGATTTCTGTGAACCGGAGCGCCACAAGGTAAGTAAGAGGCATCCGGTCGTCGGGACCGTTTCACCCGGGCTCCCTTTCATCTATAGCGCACAGTGCCGGGTAGCTCCCCCGGAAATTGAAGAGAGACAAAGAGTACCGTTGGCCGACAGGCATCCCAGCGTGCACTGGCTGGACCTGACAACAGCTTGATAGACAATGCCTTGTGGGGTGGGTGTTGTTGAAGCGAGATGCTCGACGGATTCTCATCAGAGTGGGAGAGAATTATTCTCCTTCCTAATTCGTTTTCTGTTAAGGAATTACGGATAGGGCACGGATAAAAGAGACTGTGCAAAAAATGTCGGCACCTTGACCTCTTTTTTGTTGACAAATTGGCATTCCGTATGTAACATGATATGATTTGTCGCCGGTTTTGATGAGTCGATCTGGTACGGACCATCATGCTGATTTCGATAAACAAATGCAGCTCAGTGCTTTAGCCGCACCACTCACTCTCTGAAAAAGGAGAGATATGCTGAAGGTTGCCAATAACAAGCTGATCGTGGGTAAAGAAGAGTATTATCTTTTCTCCGCGGAGATGCACTATTTCCGGGTAAACAAGAGGTACTGGTCCATCTGTTTCGAGCGAATCAGAAAGGCAGGATTCCGAATCCTATCCACCCGGGTGCCCTGGAATCTGCACGAGGGCAGAATAGGCGACTTCGATTTCACGGGGGAAACCGGCCACACCAAGGACCTGGTGGTATTCTTAGAGTTGGCCAGAGAATTCGGGCTCAAGGTGATTCTCCATCCCGGCCCATTTATAAGTTCCGACTGGAAAAACGGAGGCTACCCGGACTTTTTGCACAACAGCCCCGAGATGCTGGCCAGGGACCCCAACGGCGAGCCGGTTACGATATCGCTAAAGACTTTAGGACAAAGTGAGGAAGAGTGGGAAAAGCAGTCGGTCTTCTCGCCGCTTCATCCCCGCTTTCTCAATCACGTCAAGAGGTACTTGGGCGCGCTTACGGATTTGATCAAGAGCTACGTTTACCCAAAGGGTCCGGTCATTTTGGTCAAACTGGATAACGGGCTTTCCTCTCTCCGGCCTGACCAGTTCCCCGAAAACCTGAGTCCGTTTAACTCAGATTACAACGAGCATCTGACCGGTTCGCTGTTTCCCGAGTATCTTCAGGAGAAGTACGAGAATATCAAGAAACTGAATCAGCTCTACGGAGAGAAGCACCGGGATTTCAACGACCTGAGGCCTCCGATTGAGTTGAAGATATCGAAGCCTAAGAACTTGGTTAAGTATTTTGACTGGATATCCTTCAAGGAAAAGATCTCCACCGACTACATTCTGAAGCTCAAGGAGTTATACCTCTCCTTCGACGCCTCCCCTTTGTTCTCCACGGAGATTTTCCTCTCTAAGGACTTCTCGCTGCCTTTCAACTGGAAGGCTTCGGAGTCTGAGGAGCTATTCAGCGGAATAAATGTTGTCTGGCAAAATGATTACGTGGATCTGGTCCGTCAACTGCGATACTTTGCCACATGCAGTAACTTCCCCTGGGCCTCGGAATTCTCCGTGGGCTCCCGGGCGGACTCGCCTGAGGATGCGCAGAAGTACTTTCCGGTGCGGTCCGGCGACGTCAAGTTTCTTCTCACCACGGCCCTGGCCTCGGGGATAAAAGGCTTCAATCACTATATGTTCGTGGAGAGAGATCACTGGTACGATGCGCCTTTGGCCAACGACGGGACCATCCGGCCCAGCTTCGATCTGATCAAGAAATTCAACGATTTGGTGACCAGGATCCAACTGGAGAATCTGAAGCCCTTTTATCAAGTCGGATTGGCAAATTACCGCCCGTACCTTTGGCTTGACCATCTCTATGCGGGCAAGGCCCATCCTGTGACGGCTCCGGGATCCACTCGAAAAGTGCCCGCGCCCTTTGCCAGCCTGCCATTGTTGCTTTCCAAGACCCACAAGGGGTTAAGTCAGGATTTAATTAACCTGAAGGTCGATCACGGAATCCCAGACTTATGGCTTGAGGAGAGCCTGGAAGATTTTCCGGTGCTTTTGGTGCCATGTGCCGAATTCATGGACCAGGAAACTCAGCAACGCCTGATAGACTTAGCCAGAGCCGGGAAGACCCTGATTCTGTTCGGCCTTCTGCCCAAATTCGATCTGCAGATGAAAGAGTGCAACCTTCTGGCTAGTTCTCTGAAGCTGCGCACCAGAGCTCAATCGTGTGTGGCGAAAATCCAGACCTCGAATCAGGAGTTCGCGGCTTTTCTCTACGGGTATATAAGAGGCACCAAAAGATCCCAGATTCTGGCAAGACAGCAGGACCGGGCTGTAGGAGTGGTTTCGAGACTGGGCAAGGGCCGTGTTTTCGTCTTCTCCTTCGACATCTCGGCCCAGCTCCATCACCACAAGCTGGCCTTCTTAGAGGAGGTGCTCAGGCAGGCTGGGGTGCGGGGTCCAGTATACTGTGACGCTCCGGAGGTGGACCTGGTGTTGAAAAGAGATGAGAAAAACACCATCCTCTGTCTGATCAATTCCGGCCCGAAGGGTTCAACTGCCGACGCGAACGATCAGAGAAGGCTCATCCTCCGGTTCGACCCGCGCAAGTTGGGACTAAGGGGCAAAAGACTGCGGTTGACAGATCTGCTGGGAGAAGAGGTGATAAAGACCTCCCCGGAAGAACTCAGAGCAGGGTTGATCGTCGAGGTCCCCCCTCACGACAGCAGGATGTATCTGATAGAGTCGAAATAGGGAATCCCCATTCCCCCGGGTCGAAAAAAACCGAAAGGGTCAGACATAGCGCCTTTTGAGTGGACCCGCTCAGGGAGGGCGCGACAGGGGGAGTTCATCGCATCCGCACATGAGTTTCAATTACGCCCGAAATAAGTCCTTGTGGTACAAGTGGTTTCCGGGAACGATGATCGGACACCCTGATGCTGGAGATAATTGCCATAACGGATACAAAAACTTTTACAAACCTATGCGTATATACTATGTTAGGCAGAGGGATTATCGTGCAGCTTCAACCATAAACTCTTGCGGTACAGTATCTTGCAGAGAGAATCAGATAACGTGAAGAAATCCATCGGGGGTTGGCTGCGGGGGAAGAGGTGAGTTTTTCCATGCGTGGAAAGTCTGAATTTACTAAGAAGAGACATAAAATCAGCCTTTTGCTTAAGCGGGCCAAGAGCGGGAAGAGGCAGGCTAAGGATAAGCTGCTCATGGATTTTGGCATCAGGTTGTACTCGCCAAAAGAGGTGGGAGAATACGTTAAGGAAAAGCTCAAGACCGAGGTGGTCGACGAGCTTCCATCCAGACTCAGGGCAAAACCTGCCAGGAAGACGGAGCCGACCAAAAGACGCAGGCAGATGGCGAAAAAGAGATAGGCTTAGTCTTCACGAAAGGCTCGCAAGATTCAGTGATCGATCGAGACGTCCCGCCGAAAGGCGGGACGTTTTCTTTTAGGTTATTTCGGGAATTGGAATTCCAGAACCCCTTTCGTGCGGTCAGACGACCGCCCGTCTGGGCGGGTCACCAGGATTCCCCGGACGGGGAAAAATGCCCCTCCAAAGGCGGGGCTTTTTTTTAAGTTGGTTCGGGAATTGGAATTCCCGAATCCCTATCGTGCGGGAAATCCTATTCCCGCACGAACAAGAAGGCTTTTCAGCAACTCCGCACAGTCCACCGCCTTGGAGAGACGCTTTTTTGTATGGATGGCGAAATGTAGCGGAGACCTTACTTGCCCTGAGCTTGCGGTTCGACAGGCTCACCGCCCCGAGTGAAATCGAGGGGTCGAAGGGAGGTCTCCACAAAGGACCCTTCTTCACTTTTCCCTCCTTACCCATTTCCCAAATTGTGCGACTGTCAAGCAAATTCTTCTTGCACCTACGAAAAAACTGTATATATTAAGGGTACAAAGGTAATTTCTGATAAGGGCTGTCCAAGATGAGATGCCTCTTTTCTCTCTATGTCCAGAAACCGGGAGGTCCAAGTGCGGTCTATAGCTATCGTTATCTGCGCTATCCTCATTCTCTTTTTCTTCTCACAGGTACAGGCGACAATCATTCACGTGCCGGGTGATTCGTCCACCATTCAGGGCGGTATTAACGGGGCTGTAAACGGGGATACCGTGCTGGTTGCTCCAGGGATTTATTATGAACACATTAACTTCAATGGCACCAATCTCATTTTAGGGACACTGTTTCTACCATCCGGAGACACTTCATACATCTCAAACACAATTATTGACGGTGATTCCTCAGGCACGGTTATTACCTTCACTAACGGCGAGGACACCACAGCACAAGTGGCCGGTTTCACCATCCAAAACGGCTGGGCAGGCAGGGGCGGCGGGATTTACTGCCGCGACAGTTCCAGTCCAACAATAAGAAATAACAAGATTACCGGAAACGCTGCCGAGCAGGCAGCTGGGGTCTACTGCTTGTATGGTTCCAGTCCGAGAATAAGAAACAACACTATCACCGGGAACTCGGCTTCTGTCCGTTGTGGTGCGATTCAATGCATATATGGCTCTAATGCCGTAATTGTGAGCAACGTTATTAGCAACAACTCGGCTACCTATCAAGCTGGGGGGATTGATTGCAACGACTCCGACCCGCTGATAATGGGAAATGTCATTTGTAATAATTCCACTTACAACGGAGGAGGCATTGTCAGCATCGGCCATTCCAACCCAACTATTATAAGAAACATTATCAGCGATAATTACGCAGAAGGTTGCGGAGGTGCGATCGGGTTAGATGAGTCCGATCCGTTGATAAGCAATAACACTATCAGTGGCAATACGGCAGATGACAGAGGTGGTGGGGTATTCTGCAATATTTCCCACCCCACCTTGACCAACACCATTTTATGGGCTAATTCCTCGCCAGACGGACCTCAAATTCACCTTACGGGTGGATCTGACGCAACAGTCATCTATTCTGATGTCGAAGGAGGTTGGGAAGGCGTGGGCAACATCAACGCCGATCCACTTTTCTGCGACTCAGAAGACCGCAATTACTATCTTTGGAATATCTCTCCGTGTCTCGGTGCTGGAGAGGGCGGCTCTAACATTGGTGCTCTGAGTGTAGGCTGCGTCCTTGGGGATGCTAACTCAGATGGGATTGTCGACATTGGCGATGTAGTATACTTAATAAACTATCTATATAGAGACGGTGACCCGCCTAATCCCATAGAAGCAGGCGATTGCAACTGCGATGAAATCGTCGACCTCGGTGATCTGGTCTATCTTATAAACTACCTTTACAAGGGCGGCCCGCCACCGTGCGAACCGTAGGTGAGAATCTATAACCTTTATAGTTGCGTCAGGAGTTCTACCCCTATAGAGAATGCCTCACAGCGGAATCAATAAGACATTCACAGCTGATTGAGCGGATTAAGCTGATGCTTATTGCAGATGCGCCGGAGGAAAGTTTCTATCAGCTTAATCATAATAATCAGCTGTGAGGGAAAGAATTCACAAAGGTGTTAGGTCCGCAGGTGTGCCCGTGCGGGCGTGTGGGAAAACTTCTTGTGAAAAGGAGACGTCTCGTAGGGACAGGGCTTGTTGAGCTTGCGAAATCCCGCCTTGGCGGGGTACCTGTCCTAAATTCAAGACGGACAGCCACGAGGACTGTCCCTACGAGAACACTGCAAAAAACAGAAGGCCGGACAACACTGCCCAGCCTTCTGCTGTTTTCTTGTCGGGAGCCATCAGAAGTTCGTGCCCGGCAGGAGATGTGGACACGACCTCCGATCCACCCAAACTAACATAACTTAAGTGCGGGAGTACTTTTTCACTCCCTCCTTGTAGAGATTCCCGCCGTGGGCATCCTGAACCACTATAGCCGGAAAATCTTTCACCGTGAATTTTTTGATCGCCTCTGCTCCCAGCTCCTCCCAGGCTATCAACTCGTTTTTAACTATCGACTTGGCGATCAAAGCTGCCGCTCCTCCCACCGCAGCCATATATACGCCGGTATACTTCTTCAACGCGTCCGGTACGCCACCACCCATCTCCCCTTTTCCGATCATGCCCTTGGAACCGGCTTCCAGGATGCGGGGAGCGTACTTGTTCATTCTGCCTGAGGTGGTGGGCCCGGCTGATCCAACTATGTTTCCCGGTCGCGTGGGTGAAGGACCCACGTAGTATATTAGCTGTCCTTTCAGATCAAACGGAAGCTTCTCACCTTTGTCCAAAAGCTCAACCATCCTTTTGTGGGCGGCATCTCTGGCAGTGTAGATTGCTCCGGTGATTAAAACGTCGTCACCTATCTTCAAATCCTTTACCGCCTCATCGGTCAGCGGCGTGGTTATCTTTTTCTGTGCCATCTTATTCTCCCTCTATTTATTGCTTCTTGAATTGCACATATTCAATAACTGCGTAGGGACAGCCTTTATGGCTGTCCTCTATTCGGACAGGGACAAGCCCTGTCCCTACAGAGTGGTTTCCTTATGTCTGGCAGCATGGCAGTTGATGTTGACCGCTGCCGGGAAGCTGGCGATGTGGCAGGGATAGGTTTCGACAAAGACCGCCAGCGCCGTTTGGGTTCCCCCAAAGCCTTGTGCGCCGATGCCCAGCTTGTTCACCTTCTCTAAAAGCTCCTCCTCCAGCTGAGCGTAGAACGGATTGGGATGCTTGGAGCCGATAGTGCGCAAGAGCGACCGTTTTGCCATCTCGGCGCACTTCTCGAAGGTTCCTCCGATCCCCACCCCCACCACGATGGGAGGACAGGGATTGCTGCCGGACCTTCGCACCTTGTCGATCACGAACTCCTTCACCCCCTCCACACCGTCCGCCGGCTTCATCATCTTTACCTCAGACATGTTCTCGCTTCCGCCGCCCTTGGGAGCGATGATGATCTTGAGCTTGTCGCCCTTCACCACGTCCATGTGAATGACAGCCGGCGTGTTATCGCCGGTGTTTTTCCTCTCGATGGGATCAGCCAGAATGGACTTGCGCAAATACCCATCCTTGTAGCCTTGCCTGACCCCCTCGTTGATGGCGTCAAAAAGGTTGCCGTCTTTGATGCAGACCTGATCACCCATCTCCACGAAGAAAACCGAGAAGCCGGTGTCCTGGCAGATAGGGAACTCCCCCTCCTTGGCGATCTCGAAGTTATCGATGATCTGCTTCAGGGTGGCCTTGGATACGGGTGATTCCTCTTTCTCGTACATCTCGCGAAGCCTCTTCTCCACGTCCTCGCCTAGGTTGTAATTGGCGTCGATGCAGAGGTCCTTTACTGCTGCGGTTATGCCATTAGCCGAAATCTCACGCATATCTCCTCCTAACTTGTTTTTGATGAAGTAAGCTCCAAAACTCCGTTGACCGTATTTTCCATGCTCGAGGCTAAATCAGTAAACTCCAGTTCCAAGAGATTTGCCGGGGTGGTAACCAGCTTGTGCTCTGAGTCCATCACCACCTCTTTGCCCCGCGACAGGACGTGAACCGCCCCCATTCCCTCTATCTGCCTGATCAACTCCGGATCCTTTCCGATGGTCAAAGTCAAAGGGGTCTCCAATATGTCCCTTAAAGCAGAAGCGACCAGAAGAGCGGCCAGCCCGCAGGCAGCTATGGGTTTTTTTCTTCGATAGACCTCCCTTATGATTCTCTGCAGCTCCGGTTTGGGCTTCAAATACTCGTTTTTTGGCTCTCCCAGAAGATCAGCTACGTTCTTCACCACTCCGCTTCCGCCCGGAAGGAAGATTCCGTCCACGTCTCTTCCGGAGAGTTCTTTTATTTCCTTGATCCCCTGCCAGGCGATGCGGGCAGACTCCCTCAGAACGTTCCTCTTTTCCGCCGAGGCAACTTTCGTAAAATGATTCACCACCTCCCTTTGCTCTGAGTCCGGCGCAAAGAACACGGGACTTCGTCCCTTTCGGCACAGATGATATGTGAGCAGGGTCACCTCCCACACATCCGAGCCGTCCAAGCTCCCGCATCCGCTCAGGATCACTGCTAAGTTACTCATGAGAAAGAAATTCGAATATGGTTTTCAAAGAACGGGTGAATGGTCGTTACCGCTCACCATCCGGTTTTCTTTAGACTATTTGCTCAAGGCGACCACACCTGGCGGTAATCCAGCTACTTTCGGAGATGGTTTAGGATACTGCACGACAGCTTCTTCAATCGGGCTGATCTGAAATGCCGGTTCGTTTTGCCAGGCAAGTACTTTCTCTTTGGTTCCTGATACTCTGCGGAGTTATGCAGGATACGCTTCTTCAGATTAGTTTGCTGAGGGGGAGGTTTCTTTCGAAGGCCTCAATAAACGCCAACTACCTTTTTGCTCTTCCCCTTCGGTTCAAACTTGACCACTCCATCCGTCAGGGCGAAAAGGGTATCGTCATTCCCTTTGCCCACGTTGCTCCCTGGATGAATCCTGGTTCCTCTTTGCCGCACCAGAATGGTGCCGGCCAACACCGCCTCTCCGGAGAACCTCTTAACGCCGAGCCTCTGCCCGTGCGAGTCTCTTCCGTTGCGTGAACTTCCTACTCCCTTTTTGTGCGCCATAACAATCGACCTTCCTTACTGTTCTGTCTGAACGTTTTTTCTCATCCTGCATGAAAATCAAACCCAGAAGAGTCCCTTTCTAAGGCTCTTAAAGATAATGCCTTTTTTCCTTATGGCAAGTGAAATTTTTCTCTAACCTAAAGATTTCTCCGGTGTGGTTTTCCGCTTCGTCTTCTCTTTGGCCTTGATGTCGAAGGAGAGTTTCTCCTCTCCTTCCCGCCTGTCCACGATCACGTCGCATTCGTCGGAGAACTGCCCTTTCAATATCTCCTCGGCCAAGGGGTCTTCCACCAGCTTCTGGATGGCCCTTTGCAGGGGCCGGGCGCCGAAGGTGGGGTTGAATCCCTTCTCCGCTAAGAACTCCTTGGCCTGCGGAGTCAGTTCAAAGGTGATTCCCTTCTCCTTCAGCCGCTTGGAGACGTCGGAGAGAAGAATGTCGATGATCTGCAGGACCTCCTTCATGCCCAGGGAATGGAACACTATGATCTCGTCGATCCGGTTCAGAAATTCCGGATTGAAGGTTCTTCTGGTCTCCTCCATGAGCTTCTGCTTCATCTGCTCGTAGGAGGAACTGGCATCCTCTTTCTGGAAGCCCAGGGTTTTGCCTCCCTTTATCTGCCGCGCTCCCAGATTGGAGGTCATGATCACCACGGTATTCTTGAAGTCGACCCTTCTCCCAAAACTGTCGGTTAGGGAGCCATCGTCGAAAAGCTGAAGGAGTATGTTAAAGACGTCCGGGTGAGCTTTCTCTATCTCATCTAAAAGGACCACGGAATAAGGCTTTCGCCTAACCTTCTCGGTCAGCTGTCCCCCCTCCTCATAGCCCACGTATCCGGGTGGAGCGCCGATTAAGCGGGAGACGGAGAACTTCTCCATATATTCGGACATATCGATTCTCACCAGGGAGTTCTCATCTTCGAAAAGCGACGACGCCAGGGCCCGAGCCAGTTCGGTTTTTCCCACCCCGGTTGGCCCCAGGAAGATGAGGGAACCGATGGGTCTTCGGGGATCTCCCAAACCTGCCCGATTCCGTCGGATGGCCTTGGCTAAGACCGTTATAGCCTCCTCCTGCCCCACGATCCTCTTCTTCAGTTCCTCCTCCATGCGCAAGAGCTTTTTCGACTCTTTCTCCTCCAGCTTGAACAGAGGAATGCCGGTCATCTTGGAGACCACGCAGGCCACCTCCTCCGCAATCAGGGTGACCACTTCCCTTCCTTTTCCTTCCTCCCAGTCTTTCCTCGCCTGCTCCAGCTTCTCTCTGCTCATCTTGAGTTCGTCCCTTAGCCCGGCCGCCGTCTCGAACTCCTGGTTTTTGACCGCCTTCTCCTTGTCCCGCTGTACCTGCACTATCTCCTGCTCCATCTGCTCAAAGATCGCCGGGCGCGTGCAGGTGGCCAGGTGAACCCGCGATCCGGCCTCATCTATCACGTCGATGGCCTTATCGGGCTGAAACTTCCCGGTGATATACCTGTCGGACAGCTTTACCGCCGCATCAATAGCCTCATCCGATATCTTTATCCGGTGATGCTCCTCATACCTGCTTCGCAGTCCCTCTAAGATCTTTAGGGTATCATCCGCAGACGGCGGTTCCACCATAATGGTCTGGAACCGGCGCTCCAAGGCCCCGTCCTTCTCGATGTATTTTCTATATTCGTTCAAGGTGGTGGCGCCGATACACTGGATTTCTCCCCGGGAAAGCGAAGGCTTGAATATGTTGGAGGCATCCAGGGAGCCTTCTGCCCCCCCTGCCCCCACGATGGTATGCAATTCGTCCAAAAAGAGGATGGTGTCCTTGGAGTTTGCGATCTCGTTCATCACCGCCTTCATTCTCTCCTCGAACTGCCCCCGGTATTTGGTTCCCGCAACCAGGGCGGCCATGTCCAAACAGACAACCCTTTTGTTCTCCAGGGTCTGGGGAACCTTTCCGGCCACTATCCTCTGGGCTAAGCCTTCGGCTATGGCGGTCTTACCCACTCCCGGCTCACCGATTAGGACCGGATTGTTCTTCTTCCTCCGGGAGAGAATCTGGGAGAGTCTTTCGATCTCGTTATCCCTGCCGATGATGGGATCCAGCTTTCCCCGCCTGGCCATCTCGGTTAGGTCCCTTCCGAAATGATCCAGAGCCGGGGTTTTGCTTTTTTTGCGTTTTTTGGCGTAAGATGACGGTTTTCCGCTGTCTATGTTCTTCAGCTCGTCCTGCACTTCCTGATAATCCAGATCGTACATGGAAAGCACCTGGGCGGCCACCCCCTCCTCATCCCTGAGCATGGCTAAGAGGAGATGCTCGGTATCGATGTCCTTTGATCTTAAGCCGCGGGCCTCCTGGGCGGAAACCTCCAGAAGCTTCTTTGCTCTGGCGGTTAAGGGGAGTTGACCGATGGCCATGGTTCCGCCGGAGGGCTGAACCACGTCCTCCACCGACTGCCCGAGCTCGTTTAAGTCTACCCCGATGTTGGTCAGAACCTCAACCGCGTTTCCCTCTCCCAGACGCAGAAGTCCCAGGAGCAGGTGTTCCGTTCCGATATAGTCGTGCTTAAGCCTGGCCGCTTCGTCCCGGGCATATTCTATCGCCTTACGAGCCCTTTCTGTGAACATCTCATTCATCAAGAACCTCCACTCCGGTTTCCACGATCGATCAAGTCAAAGAGCTTTTCAGGACTCACCTGATCCACCCAATTTGTCCCCACCTCCATTAATACATTACGCAAAAGATGCGAAATTGTCAAATCCTTTGGAAAAAGTCAAAATCAAGACTCTGACACTCAAGCCACTCCCTGCGTAGTCAGACACGCTTGGGCTATCGCTTTCGTTAATCTCTTGAGCACTTCATTATTCCAGTTTCGATCTCACCAGTTCCGCTCTGACCCGGTCTCTCTCTCCCGTCTCCATCCTCTTGTTGAAATACTTCTGCAAATGGGCTGGTTGGCTTAAAGCCAATATCTCATTTACCTGCGGAAGGCTCGGGGTCTCGACAACTCCGGTCCCGATTCCCAGCCTTATAGCGGAGAGCATGTTCAGGACCTCCTCGGAGGTTAAGGTGCGGGCATGTTTCAGAATGCCATACGCTCTCCAGATCTTGTCCTCTATCTGATCTCTGGCCTCGCTGAACAGCCGTTTGCGGGCGTTTTCCTCGTATTCTATTATCTGTTGGGTAACTCTCTCCAGGCTCTCTACAATGTCCTCCTCAGAGCGCCCCAGCGTGGTCTGATTGGACACCTGAAACAGATTGCCCCAGACGTCGGAACCCTCCCCGTAGAAGCCCCTGACCACCAGTCCCAGCTTACTGATCTGGGAGATCACCTTCTTAATCTCCCGGGTCAACGCCAGACCGGGCAGATGGATCAAGACCGAGGCCCTCATTCCGGTACCGGTGTTGGTGGGACAGGAGGTAAGATAGCCAAAGGTGGGATCGAAGGCAAACTCCAGCGATTTAGACAGCTCCTCGTCTATTTCGTCTGCCATTTCAAACGCTTCTCTGATCTCCAATCCTGAAGCCAAAGCCTGTACCCTTAAGTGATCCTCCTCATTGACCATCACGCTGGTGTTTTCTTTTTCTCCGATCAGAAGCGCGGAAGAGTCCCTGCACCCGGTAAACTCGATGCTGGCCAGATGTCTTTCCACCAGAAAAGATCGATCCAACTCATCCATCTTGGCGCAATCCACAAACGTTCCCCGCCGCAGGCCTTCGCTTTTCTCTACTGCGTTCTTCACAAAGGAGAGGACGCTTTCCCGCTTATCGGTGTCGGCCCTGGATGGGAAGGGGGAGTTGGCAATGTTGCGCGCAAGCCTCACCCTGGAGGATAAGATCACCTGTGAGTTAGAGCCCTCCCCGGAAAGCCACACCGCCGGTTTTTTCGCCATCTCCTCAAACATGTTCACTTTCCCATACGCAAGAAGTTCACTTTCTGCCTGCCAAGGCCTTGATCTGATCTCTGATCTGGGCGGCTCTTTCGAAATCTTCCTGCTCGATGGCCTTCTTTAGTTCTTCCTGGAGCTTGTTCTCCTCCCACAAGGGCTTCATCACGTCCGTTTTGGTCTGAGGGAACTTTCCCCGGTGCTGGGTGGAACCGTGGACTTTTCTTAAAAGGTCATCCAGCTGCTCCTTGAAGGTGACATAGCAGTTCCCGCATCCCAGTCGGCCCGCCTTGGTGAACTCGGAGAAGCCCAGGCCGCAAGCCGAGCAAACCACATCAGCCTCCTTGGCAGGCTTTTTCATCTGAGCCTGGCTGAGCATGCTGGCCAAAAACTCAGCTAAGGGGAAGGGCACTCCCTCCAGGGGATTGCGAAATCCCCGCTTGTCCGCGCACTCCTCGCAGAGATTTAATACGACCTTCTGGTCGTTGATCACCTGGGTGAGATGAACCGTAGCCTCTTTTTTTCCACAATCCTGGCACTGCATTATTTTCGCCTTTCAACCCGCGCTTTCCGTAGCGGTGAAAAAACCTTTCAAAAAGAGCTTATTGGACTGTTCGCCTTTTCCGCGAACCGGGTTTCGGTGTCTCTTTTGAAGTCTCTTAGTCAGGCTGAAGCCCGACACTCCAGAGAGCGCTTTCGTTTTTTTAAGACCCCCTTTTTGTTTCTATTGCACCATGCTCTATCCGCTGGAACCCGCCACCGCCTTGCCATCAACCAACGTTATTATCCGGTGAGCTCTCTGCGCCAGAAGCTGGTTATGGGTGGCGATGATAAAGGTCTGTCCCTTCTTTTGGTTCAACTCGGATATCAGATTATGTAGCTCCTCGCCGGTGGCCTTGTCCAAATTTCCGGATGGCTCATCGGCAATCACTATCTGGGGTTCGTTAACCAATGCTCTTGCCACCGCCACCCTCTGCCGTTCCCCTCCGGAGAGCTCACCTGGCTTGTGATGTATTCTCTCTCCAAGCCCTACCTCCGAGAGGAAGTCTTCGGCTTTCTCTCGGATTAGGCTTATATCCTCACCCGCTATCAGCCGGGGCATCATCACGTTTTCCAGAGCGGAAAACTCCGGAAGTAAGTGATGAAACTGGAACACAAACCCCACGGTCTTGTTTCTAAGATGCGCCAGCTTCTTGTCGCTTAGGGCAAAGACGTCGGTTGAGTCCAATCTCACTTTTCCTTCTGTGGGACGGTCCAGTGCGCCTAAGATGTGAAGGAGTGTGCTCTTTCCAACCCCTGATGCGCCCACCACTGATACGATCTCGCCCCGCCTGATGCCGATGTTGACACCCTTAAGCACGTGAAGCGTTTCGGCGCCAGTTTGAAAGCTCTTGTGGATGTCGATTCCTTCTAATACTATGTCGTTGTTGCGTTCGTGTTCCACAGTTTTACTATACTCTTATTTTCGCCATTTTTGCTGCTTTATTAACCAACCCTCTCAAACTTTGACGCTGCAATAGCATTTTAGTTTGAAAAATGGATTTGTCAACCGAAAACTTTGACGCAACGTTGGAGTTTTCCCCCTTTCCACCCCGTAGGTTGACTTCGTCCCGAGGGAAGCCTGCGGCTACCAACCCCGCCCAAAGCGTTTTTACCTCACCCCCTGTTTCCCCTTCAGGGTGAATCCCTTCAGGGTGAACCCCTCTCCTCGGAGAGGCTGTGTCGCAACCTTCAAAAACGTACAGTTGTCATTCTGAGCGAAGCGAAGAATCTAATAATTCCAATAAGTTACAAAATCGAGATTCTTCTCCCGCCAAAGGCGGGATCAGAATGACAGTATGACACACCCTCGGAGTGGAGAGGGGTTCATCCGGCCCTTCGTCCTGCCTCGCACTGCCCAGACGGGCACCCGTATGGGTGAGTGCGCTTCCTTCGACACTGAGTCTCAGGACGAAGTGCGGCACGAAGTGAGACCTCAGGGTCGAAGGAAAGGGATTTCCCTCGATCCTGAGATCTTCGGGATCGAAGGACACCCTGAAGGGAAAACAGGGGGTGAGGTCTGCAGGTGTTCACCTCGAGCTGGACCGAAATCATGGCAAAAAAGCTCTTGATTCTCGCCCTGAAATCGATAACTTAGGATAAACAGGTGGGCAACCACGACTCCGAGGTTGCGGACGCCTTGGAATGGTTCTCGAAGTTCGGTTAGCGTTGGCGAGTCTGGTATCGACGCCGGAGGCTCGAGGTTGGAAGATACAATCTCCCGTAAGGTGAATGAATCTTCCAGCGTCGAGTTTCGCAGTGACGAGCTTCGGGCAGACGCCCGCCCGTCTGGGCGATACGAGCATCGCAAACTCTGTCCGAACCTCGAGCCTGATGAGAGGAGGTGATTTAAGATATGCCGACTATAGTTCATTTTGAGATTCCGGCAGACGACCCCGAACGGGCCAAGAAGTTCTATACCGATCTTTTTGGCTGGAAAATCGAAAAAACACCCGAAATGGATTACTGGATGGTTACCACCAGCGGTGAAAAGCAGGTTGACGGCGGCATGATGAAAAGGCAAGACCCGCAACAACAGATTACCAACTACATCGACGTCCCTTCCATAGATGAACATGCTGCCAAGGTTGAAAAGCTCGGCGGCAAGGTGGTCGTTCCCAAAGCGCCAGTGCCAGGTTTCGGATACTTCGCAGTCTGTCTTGATACAGAAAACAACGCCTTTGCCCTCTGGCAAAGCGACAAGAACGCCAAGTAATGCCCAGCGGAGTGCACCAGATGGTACACTCCGGCGGGGTTCGGAAATCACCGGGTTATTTGTGAGTTGCGTCGGGAAATTGTTTTCCCGGCGCCATGGTCAAAAAAATGCGAGTCTTGCACCGGGACTACAAAGTCCCGATGCAACGAGCCTTGGGCTGGGTGCCTCCGTTCGGGACACAGTCCCGAACGCCTCTCAAGAACGTTACGATGTTGGGGCAATTCCCCGCCTCTGGGGAGCCCGTACGGGCACCCCCCCGCGGGATATTCCCCATGAATTGCCCCTACAGTCCAGTTCATCCAAAAACCGCCCAATGAATTAGGCAACTACAAATCTTTCACCGTGCGCATTCGCCGGAACATCCTCAAGGGATCTTCCGTAATGAGAATGTAATCTGCAAGAGGCTATTCTAAAATCGAGCTTTCCGCAGGTTCCTCTAATCGGAGGTTACATTCATGAAAAGACTCATCTGGAGTATTCCGGCAGTGGCCTTTGTGCTGCTGCTGGCTTCTTGCTCAGCCCCACCCGTCGAGGAGGAGACTCAGGCATCTGTTAAGAACAAATTGGCTGAGTGGAGGAAGGGTGTATGGCTTCTGGGTGACGGAAGCTACGCCATATATACCGACACTCACTACTTCGTTGTCATGGTCAGCGGGGATAGTGCCTCGCCGAACATCTACTGCGGAGCTTCACAGGTTGAATTCCATGAGAAGGGGATGGCGAGAAAGCAGGTCATTCGCCTCCGGCAGTTCCCCGGCGGAGAGCTCACGAGCTTCAAGGAGAACGTGCTGGGTCACAACGCCGAGATTCCCCTGGAGATAGACACCAGTCAGTTTGCCCCCAATACGTGCAACATCATAGATGGGATCATCTACGACTCGGTCACCGAAGTGACGGACGAATATATACTTCTAGCCACCTGCAACGGGGACAAAGAAAAGATCTTCTCGAATGGCACAAGCGCCTATCTGCCCGCAGGTGGTGGCGAATTCTATTCCATGCGGATTGAGAGCTTTTGACCTCTCCCCCGCCTTTGGCGGGGGAAGAATCTTTCCCCCTCACTCCCGCCTGCGGCGGGATTTTCAACCTGGCCCTCTCCCCAAGGGGAGAGGGAACCTGTAGTCACTTCGCGTAATTGTCTTCCCCCAGTTGCGATCGGGAAATGGTTTTCCCGACGCTATGCCCGAGAAGTACGAGGTTCGCATCGGGATTACAATATCCCGATGCGACCAGAGCCCAATGAATTGGGCGACTACAGAAAGACCGTGTTCGCTGCGGAGCCCCTAACGCAGCGGCACTGGCGAGACTTGACTTTCCCACCCACGTATCTTATCTTAGTGAAAGCCTCAAACGCATAGGACTGCGGCCATATGCAAATCTCCGAGATCATCAGTAAGAAAAGGGACAGAAAGAAGCTCACCCGGGAGGAGATAGAATATTTCGTCTCCGGTTACGCCGAAGGTCAAATTCCCGACTATCAGGCCTCAGCTCTCCTGATGGCCATCTTCTTAAACGGGATGACCGATGAGGAGATGTTCCATCTGACCCAGTCGATGATGAATTCAGGCACGGTGCTGGACCTGAAATCTGTTCGGGGAAGGAAAGTGGATAAGCACAGCACCGGAGGAGTCGGCGATAAGGTTTCCCTGATACTTGCGCCGCTCGTGGCCTCGTGCGGAGTCAAAGTTCCCATGATCTCGGGAAGAGGTCTGGGTCATACCGGCGGGACCCTGGACAAGCTGGAGTCCATCCCCGGATTCCGCACGGATCTGTCTCTTAAGAGATTCGTGACAAACCTCAAGGACGTGGGTGTTTGTATGATCGGGCAGACCAAGGAGATTGCGCCTGCTGACCGGAAGATGTACGCCCTGCGGGACGTGACTGCCACGGTCAACTCGATACCGCTGATAGCGTCCAGCATCATGAGCAAGAAGTTAGCCGAGGGGGCGGATGCCTTCGTGTTCGATGTCAAGGTGGGGAATGGCGCCTTCATGCAGAAACGCAGTGAAGCTTTGCTTCTCGCCAGGACTTTGATTCGAATAGCTAAGAAGTTCAAGAAGAAGGCGGTAGCCCTGATAACCGACATGAACGAACCTCTGGGCGAGACGGTGGGCAACTCCATTGAGGTGGTGGAAGCCATTCATGCTCTGAAAGGAAAAGCTCCCCGCGATCTTATGGAGGTCACCGTGGCTCTCGGGGCACGTATGCTGGTCCTGGGGAAAAAAGCAAAGACACAGAAAGATGCGGAGAAGAAGCTACAGAAAGCAATAGAATCGGGCAAGGCCGTAGATAAATTCGCGGAGATGGTCAAAAAACAGGGGGGCAACCCCAAGGTCATATACGATTTCGGGTTGCTTCCCTGGGCCAAGTTCAGAATGCTGGTAAACTCTGATCGGCAGGGCTACGTTCGGTCCATAGATACCCGAAAGATTGGGTTCTGCGCTGTCAAACTGGGCGCAGGCAGGGAAAAGCTGGACAGCCCGATCGACCGCGGCGCAGGTATGCTGATCAAGAAAAAGGTGGGAGATTCGATCGGAAAGGGTGAGGCTCTGGCGATCGTGTTTGCCAATAACCTCAAAAAAGCCAGACAGGCTTCCCACGAGATCAGAGGTTCTTACAAAATCACGAAGAGCAGAGCGCACCGGTTGAAGAAGGTTCTGATGGTCGTCGATGAAAAAGGTTCCCGCACGTTGAGATCAAAGGCCAGAACCTGAATTCAGTTAGGTCCTGCTTTCTCCTTACAGGTTGTATCTCCCATTGCGCGAGACCCTCCAGTATCCTGCCTTCCCTGAGCAAATTGATCCGGGTGAAGGTGAAGCTTCACCCCCACGTTGAATCCGCATGGAAATCCGCTAATCCCCTGCAATCGAGGGTATCGCCAAGCCGCTCGGGATTCAGGGCTCAACTAACCGAATCCAGGCCGGGGTCGAAATTCTTCCTGAAATCTGAAAAAAACCTGCAACGTCTAGAGCATTCCAACGTATAGTATTCTATGTTGGAATAGTACGATTCGTAGTAATTCCGGTAAAGAGGACCCTATGAGCAAAAACGAACTTGTGGTCTTGGGACTTTTGAACCAGAAACCTATGCATGGTTACCAGCTTCATCACGAGATTCAGAGCGCTGGAATGGAGTACTGGGCTCAGGTGAATCTGTCCTCCATCTATAACACACTCAACAGGTTAGAGCGGAAGGGTATGGTGGGGGCAAAGAGGGAGAAGCCGGGCAAGATGCCTGCGCGCAGTGTATATCACCTGACCAAAAGTGGGAAACAGGAATTAGGCGTCCTGGTGGAACAAACCCTGAAGGACGAGAGAATGCATCCCAATAACCTGGTGGTGGGCGTTGCCTTCATTAGAGGGTTGCCCAAGAGAAAAGCCTTGGATTGCCTTGAGTCCAAACGAGAAGGGATGCAAAAGCTTTTAAAACACCTACTCAAGCTCAACAAACAAGAAGGAAGGGGCGTATCTTTCCCGCTGGTATTTGTGATCCAAAGTGCCCTGGACCATCTGAGACTGGGAATCAAACAGATAGATGGTTTGATCAGACAGATACGGAAAATGCGAAGCTGGAAGTAATCCCGGAACCGAAAGAGAGGAAGAAGGAATGAAAAAGTTCTTTTTCTGGTTGGTCTTGATAATCATCATCGGATTTGTGGGCTACAGAGGGTGGATGGCCTATCAGCGAAGCCAGGTAGAGGAAGTCGAGGTGAAGGAGGATATCCCGCCGGTCGAAATTCAGGTAGTCGAAACCAGCCCGTTGACGGAGACATTAAGCCTGACCGGAGACGTGCAGGGGATGGAGGAGATAGACGTCTATCCCAAGGCCTCCGGGAAACTGGTTGACATCAAGGTGGAGGAGGGAGAAAGGGTGGCCTCCGACCAGATCCTGGCCGTCGTCGACCGGGACATCGATGGGGTCCACTTCCAGCCGGCCGAGGTTACCTCTCCGGTGCGGGGCATCGTGGGAAGGGTTTATCTGGACCAGGGCGCCAGGGTCAGCCCCCCCGATCCCGGGCCCGGTATGGGAACCGCCATCGTGAGAATTGTGAACATGGACCAGGTAAAAGTGGTGGTGAACGTAATCGAGAGAGACTTTTCCAAGATCAAGCTCAATCAAAGGGCCAAAATCTCCGTGGGCGCCTATCCGGATGAAACCTTTACCGGAAAGATAACCTTGATCAGCCCTACCATAAACCCGGTGACCAGAACCGCATCCGTCGAGATAATCATCCCCAACCGGGATCACCGGCTGAAGCCGGGCATGTTTGCCCAGGTGGACATCATAATCAGAGAGAAGGATGATGCCATTCTCATACCCACTTACGCGGTGTTGGAACAAAGCGACGTCAATAAGGTATTCATCCTGGCCAACGGTAAGGCCGCCTCGCAGGTGGTCCGGCTGGGTGCAGACCAGGGAGAGCTGGTGGAGGTGGTCAGCGGAGTTGATGTAGGGGATAGTCTTGTCGTGGCCGGACACCACAAGATCTCCAGCGGTGAAGCAGTGAGGGTGCTTGAAGGAGGAGGGGAGTAATGTTTCTGCCCAAGTTTGCCGTCAGGAGACCGGTGATGGTCTCCATGATATTTCTTATTTTTATCATCCTGGGGGTAATCTCCTTTGCCCTGCTTCCCATCGATCTCTTCCCCGACATCGACCTCCCTATGGTGATGGTGGTGGCGGGCTATGAAGGCGCCGGACCTTCCGAGATAGAAAACATGGTGGCCAAGCCGATGGAAAACGCCTTGGCCGCCACCAAGAATCTGAAGAATATCTACTCCTACTCTTTAGAAGAGGCCTGCGTGGTCATCGCCGAGTTCGAGTGGGGATCGGATATGGACGTGGCGGCCGCGGACGTCAGGGAGAAAGTGGACATGATCCGCGCCATCCTTCCCGAGGGGGTGGAGAGCCCGTCGGTGATCAAATTCGATCCCTCAATGATGCCAATTATGTTCCTGGGCGTGTCCGGCGAAAGCCGCACCCCGGCCGAACTGCGTTACTACGCCGAGGAGATCATCCAGCCCAGGATCGAAAGACTGGATGGGGTGGCGGCGGCCTTTCCCATCGGGGGATTGGAGAGGGAGATAAAGGTCGAAATCGACAGGGCCCGACTGGAAGCTCTGGGGTTTTCCGTCAACCAGGTCATCGCCGCCATCCGGGCTTCAAACCTGGACCTTCCGGCGGGACATCTCAAATTTGGACAGAAGGATTTCTTGGTCAGGACCACCGGGCAGTTCACTAGCCCGTCTCAGTTGGAAAACGTTGTCATCTCCAATCATCAGGGCATTCCCATCCGCCTGAAAGACGTGGCCACCATCAGGGACGACTTCAAGGAAAGAACCAGCGTGGTAAGAGTGGGAGGGGCGTCGGCCATAGCCATGCTGGTTCAAAAGGAATCTCAGGCCAATACCGTTACCGTGGCGGACAGGGTCAAGAAGACTCTGGCCAGCGTTGGCCGGGAACTGCCGGAGGACACCAAGATCAATCTGGTGTGGGACAGCTCGGATTACATCAAGAAGTCGGTCGGCAACGTGGAGAGATCAGCCCTGGAGGGTGGTCTTCTGGCAATCATCATAATTCTGATTTTCTTGAGGAGTTTCTCCAGCACCCTGATCATCTCGCTGGCCATACCGGTCTCCGTGGTGGTCACTTTCGCACTGATCTATTTCGGTGAAATGACCTTGAACATCACCACCCTGGGAGGGCTGGCTCTGGGAATAGGCCGACTGGTGGACGATGCCATAGTGGTTCTGGAGAATATCTTCCGCCACCGGCAGAGGGGCGAACGGCCGGCGGAGGCGGCGGTGGTGGGAGCCAGCGAGGTCTCCACCGCGGTATTGGCCGCCACCGCCACCACCATCATCGTCTTCGTTCCCATATTCTTCGTCAAGGGAATGGTGGGAATCCTGTTCCGCCCCATGGGCTATACCGTGGTCATGTCTTTGGCCGCCTCTTACTTTGTGGCCATGATTTTAATTCCCCTCCTCTCTTCGAAGTTCCTTAAGGTGGAGAAGATAGGAAATCCCGGAGACGTCTCTTCTAAAGGAAAACTCTTCCGGCTGAGCCAGAAGCTCTTTGATGCCATAGACGAACATTACCGCAAGGTTCTGAGCTGGTGCATAACCCATAAGACGTTGGTGATTCTGGGAGTGGCCCTGGTGCTGGTTGCCAGCCTGCCGCTGGTGAGTTTCATAGGAGCCGAGTTCATACCTCAGATAGACGAAGGGCAGTTCAACATCTCCCTGAAGATGCCGGTGGGAACCGAGCTGGAGCGAACGGAGGAAGTCATAACCCGGATGGAGAACATCATCGTGGAGAATGTACCCGAGCTGAACACCATAATGGTCAGAGCGGGGGTGGAGGGCGAGGGGTGGCAGGCGCTCTCGTCGATTTTTCAGGACATAACCGGCTCTCATGCCGCCAATTTGGAGGCAAGCTTGGTCGACCGAAGCAAGCGGGAGCGATCCATCTGGGAGATAATGGAGCTTTTGCGAGTCAAGTTCAAGGACATACCGGATGCTGACATACACGTGATGTCTGCCGGATTGACCCAGGAGATGACCAGCTTCGGCGGAGCCGCCGCTCCCATCGTGGTGGAGATAAGAGGCTATGACATGGAGACGGCCCGCAGCTTGGCCGGCCAGGCCAAGCAGATCATAGAGCAGACCCCGGGAAGCAGGGACGTGAGGATCATGCGCGAGGAGGGATTGCCGGAGGTGCAGGTCAAAATCGACCGGGATCGGGCTGCCGCGCTTGGCCTTACCTTAGGCCAGGTGGCCCAAACCATCCAGACCAACGTGAAGGGTACCGTGGCCTCGCTGTTCCGGGATCCGAAACTGGGAAAGGAGTACAACATCTTAGTTCAACTGAGAGAAGAGGACAGGGAAAACCTCTTGGATCTGGACCGGATATTCATCACCTCCCCGCTGGGGAAACAGATTCCCCTCTCCAACCTGGCTGAAGTGGTCAAAGCCAAGGGCCCGGTCAAAATCGATCGCAAGAACCAGGAGAGGACCATTCTGGTTACCTCCCAGGCTTATGGCCGGGCGCCGGGAACCGTAGCGGCCGAGGTGGAGACCAGAATCGAAAAGAACCTCAAGGCGCCGGAGAACTTCTCCGTGGTTGTGACCGGAGCCTACGAGGATCAGAAAGAGTCTTTTCAGATACTGCTTTACGCTCTGGCCTTAGCCATGGTGCTGATCTATATGGTGCTGGCGGCACAGTTTGAATCGCTCTTAGATCCGTTCATCGTTATGTTCTCCGTGCCCCTGGGAATCGTCGGGGTGATCTGGGGCCTGTTTTTGACCGGTAAAACCTTAAGCATCCTCTCCTTCGTGGGAATGATAATGATGGCGGGGATCGTGGTCTCCAACGCCATATTGCTGGTGGACTACACCAATATCCTGAGAAGGCGCGGGGTGAAGCTTCATGATGCCGTGGTCAGCGCGGGCAAGACCCGTCTTCGTCCGATTCTTATGACCTCCTTCACCACCATGCTGGCCTTGGTTCCCATGGCTTTGGGGTTTGGGGAAGGGGGCGAGATGTACTCTCCGCTGGCGGTGGCTGTCATCAGCGGCCTTTTCATCTCCATGGCCCTGACCCTGATACTCATCCCGACCTTGTACACCGTCTTCGAGGAGAGATTGAAAAGAAAGCAATTCATAACCTGATTCTGAACTTGAAACGAGCATGAGATTATGATGAAACTGATCTTCTTGATATTTAACAGTCCTTTGGAGCCCGAGATAAGAGAACTCTTGAAGAGAGCCGAAGTGGTCCACTATACCCGCTGGGAGAAGGTGAAAGGCGTGGGACAGACGGGTCCCCACTTCGATGATGAAGTCTGGCCCTCGGTGAACGTGGCCTTGATGTTCTCCGCGGAAAACGAGAAGAAAGAATCCGTAGCCCAGGGCGTGCGGGAAATCAGACAAGAGTTCCCCCGGGAGGGTATAAGAATGCTGGTCTTGCCGTTAGAAGAAATCGTGTGAGTTGCCGGCCCCAGCCTTTCCGCCGCAGGCGGTGACACGACCGCCCGACCGGGCGCATCTGACTACGGCAGACAGGTTACGCGGCTACCAGAGAGGAAATTCAAGTGGAGATAAAAATGGCGAGAAGACTAATCCAGGTGTTTGTGGCTAGCTTGTTTGCGTTTGCCAGGGTCCTTCCTGCTGCTGGTGCTGGGGGCAATTCGAATCTGGATCAGTGCCTTGAGATGGCCTATCAGAACAACAAGGCTCTTTTGCAGCTGGAGGAGAAGATCAATGCGGCACAGTACAAGATAGAGGAGGCCCGATCCGGCTTTTTCCCTCAACTCTCCTTCAACGGAAGCTACACCCGTTTGGGCAGGGTTCCCGGATTCGACGTGCCCGGCATGACCATCGACTTCGGAACCGCGAACAACTACAACCTTGTTCTCTCACTCCAGCAGCCGGTGTTCACCTGGGGGAAAATCAAGAATAGCTACGACATCGCTAAATACGGTCTCTCCTTGACCCGGGAGGAGTACAGGAACACCAAACACGAGATTAAGCTTGGCGTGACATCCCTGTTCTACAATGTTCTCCTGGCTGAAAAGCTGGTCAAGGTGAGAGAGGAGTCGATTGCCCGAATAGAAGATCATCTGAGCACTGTGCAGGAGAGGTACGACAAGGGATACGCCTCGGAGTTCGAACTGCTGAGGGTCAAGGTTCAACTGGCCAACGCCAAGCCTCCCTTAGTCCAGGCCAAGAACCTCTACCATCTGACCCTGGACAATCTAAAGAACCTTCTGGGAATCAGCCTGAGCGATTCGGTCGACCTGGATGGCAGCCTGGAGAGTGAGCCTGTAGTTGTGGATCAGGCGCAGGCCGAAGATCACGCTTTCGAAGACCGATCCGAGCTTAAGTTGACAGCAGAGCAGAGAAGAATCGGAAGTAAAGCCTTGGCTGTGGCAAAGGCGGGGAATAAGCCCTCACTGTTTGGAACGGCCAATTACGAATACAAGCGGCCCTATTACAGTGCAGACGTTTGGAAGACCGACTGGAATTTCACCATCGCCTTGAGCTTCCCCCTCTTCGATGGTTTTCTCACCAGGTCCAGGGTGAAGCAGGCCAGATCTGACCTGAAGCAACTGGACATAACCGAAAAACAGCTTCGCGACTTAATCAGGCTGGAAATCAGCCAGGCTGTTTCCGATCTGAATTTGGCCCGTGAGAACATCCTTTCCCAAAAGGAGAGCGTGGGGCAGGCCAAAGAAGCTCTGCGTATCGCCCGGGTGCAGTATGAAAAGGGTTTGCTGACCAATCTGGAGTTGATGGACACCGAATTCGCCCTGACCGTAGCAGAGACCAATTATCTTCAGGCGCAATCGGATTATCTGATCGCTACGGCGAAGTATGAGAGAGCCATCGGAAAGGATTGAAGAGCAGGGGCAAGAGTCAAGAGTTAAGAGTCAAGAGTTAAGAGTCAAGAGTCAAGAGTTAAGAGTCAAGAGTCAAGAGTCAAGAGTTAAGAGTTAAGAGTTAAGAGTCAAGGGTTAAGAGTCAAGACCAGAAACTCGTCGCGCTCGCTGGGGATTTCCATACGGTTCTGTGGGTTATCGTCCCCAGCCCTTCCCAAGCTTCTTTCAGGATTACCATCAGAATCCGTTCCTTGCGGATGCCGGAGACCCCCTGCGGGCCAATCTGGGCGTCCGGGACAACATCCACGAGGAGCTGTGCTGCCTTTTCCTCGCGTTCGCGCAGCCCCCGTTCCCCCATGAACCTTATTGGCTGGTGCATCCCAAAATCTCTTGTCTTTTTCGTATTCCCTTTGTATACTCGTTGCCTGAATGCACAGGAGAGGTAAATTGAGCAGAAAAGCCGGTCTTCTTGCATGGATTATTCTGACGTTTCTTTGTTTCGCCTTCCTCATCGTTTCTTCCGGATATGGATTCGAAAGAAAGCAACCCCTGCCAATTCCGCCTCACGCAGCATTTCATCCGCCTTTTTCCCCGGAAGGTGAACCCTGGTTTTGCCTCATTCAGTACGACGCCGATTCACTCGCTTGGTATTGGGATAAATTCGACGCAGGAGACGGAATAGCCGTTTACATGGACCCGGAAGAATGTGCTTTTGATGACATCTATCCCTTTAAGATCAGCAACGTACATCTTTATCTTTATGATTTGGGGGTTTTTGACTGGCCGGTGGGAATTAAGGTAAGCGTCCTGAATGTCGACGTCGACACCTTGATTGATACCCTCAGCCAGCCGCCGGATACCGTGATTATAACGCCGTTCCCCGGCAATCCCGATTATAGCCAGACCTTCAGCATTGAAGAGGATTCAGCTTACGATACGGTGAGCCACCCGAATCCGATAAATCTGACCTTAGACGAAGTTTGGTGCATAACCTCGCCATTCTTTCTTCAGGTAACCTACACGGGAGGAACCATACAGCATAATCCCAGCCTGGTGATGAGTCACGGGGACGATCTGCCCGACACCAATCATAACTGGCTTTTGTTGGACGGAGATTACTGCGAATGGGACACGGCCTGGTATTATCCTCATCCCGGCAGGGCCATCGTGCGCGTCGTGGGGTATCCGTATGCCATTGACTGCCACCAGTTGTGCTGGTGGTGGCTTCCCGATACCGCCGCGGCTCCAAACGGAATGCCTGACTTCGACCAATTTCAGTTCGGTTCCGATTCCACTGCAATGTGCGGCCCCACAGCAGCGGCCAACTGCTTGGTCTGGCTGGATGCCATTCACCCCATGCCAGACCCGGACAGCCTGATTCGATTGCTCTCCGATTACTTTCACACCGATCCGGATAACGGGACGCTGGTGGATTCAATTACAGCAGGTTTGAATAATCTCTTTGAGGAGTATCGTCTGAGTCTATATTCCGCCCAACTGCAAGAGCCAACTTTCTCCGGTATGGTTGACTCCCTCAATAACTCGGCCAATATCATCCTTCTTCTGGGATTATGGCAGAATATAGATGATTCGTTGTATCGAATCGGAGGGCACTTCGTCTCCATGGCTGGCGCATGCCAGGGTAGTCTGTGGACAGCCCTAGGCGATCCTGCAGCGGATAATGCTGAAGAAGGAGGAAGGGGGAGATTTCTGCCGCCCCACCAGCCGCATCCGCACGATTCCACCCTTCACAACACTCCAGGCTTCGTCTCGCACGATGCGTACGTCTCGAACACCATCTCGGCCGGCCCTTTTGCCGCAGCCTGGCGGCTCCAAGATCACGACGGTGGGAGCCTGCCCTGGCTGCCTGAGTTTGAGGGGAAGAATTTTCAGCCGGGTCAGGATGAATTCCAGCACACTTACGATCCCGCAGAGAGCCTCTATACGGTGGTGGAATATGCCATCATGATTTTGGAAAAGCCGCCCCGAGACTGGGATTGGATGCCCCCAACCGCCCAGGCTCCAAACGGCATGCCGGACTTTGATCAACGTCAATTCGGAGATACTTCAGCCTTCTGTGGTCCCACCGCGGCGGCCAATTGCCTGGTTTGGCTCGATGCCATTTCCTCCATACAGAATCCCGACAGCCTGATTCGATTACTCTCCGATTATTTTCATACCGATCCGGATAGCGGAACCCTGGTGGATTCGATTACAGCCGGTCTGGATTCTCTTTTTGCAGAACATAGTCTGAGTCTTTATTCCAGCCGGTTCGAAAACCCGATTTACTCAGATGTCTATGACTCCCTGGGCATCGATGACACACTCAGGAAGCCAGCCGTCCTTCTGGTTGGACTATGGCAGAATATAGATGGCTCGTTGTTTCGAATCGGAGGGCATTACGTCTCCGTAGCCGGCGCATACGAAGATAGTTCGTGGACTGGCCTGAGCGATCCTGGCGCGGACAATGCGGAAACAGGTGCAAAGGGAAGATTTCTGCCATCGCACAACCCCCATCCGGACGATCACACCCTTCATAACACGCCGGGCTACGTCTCCCATGATGCATATGTCTCAGAAGCCCTATCTCTGGTTCCTTATGCAGAAACAGTATGGAGGCTCACAGGTTATGAGGATGACAGTCTGCCCTGGTTTTCCCAATTTGAGGGGCAGAATTTCCAGCCGGAGCAGGAGCAATATAGACACGATTTCGATTCCACAGAAACCCTGTATGCGGTGGTCGAGTATGCCATCATGTTCGTGGAAAAGCCCACGCTGGTGGAGGGGGAGGAGGGAGAGGTCCCCAGATATTTTGAGCTACGTCAAAGCTATCCCAATCCCTTCAATAACCAGGCGGTAATCAAGTATAGTCTCTTCAAGAGAACCGAGGTGTCGCTGGTCATTTACAACGTCTTGGGACAAAAGGTGAGAACGCTCGTCAACAATGAAAGGCAGAGCGGAGATGTCTCGGTGATCTGGGACGGAAAAGACGACCGGGGACGGGACTTGAGCTCCGGGATCTACTTCTATCAACTGCAGGCCGGGCAGCTTACCGAAACCAGACGGATGGTGCTGCTGAAATAAATCAACCAATCGGTCAACAGATGTAATGGATGGAGAGTGTTAGGGCAAAAAGAATGGTTGAGCAGCGATCCGGTGCGGTGGGTTGTTGAATGGCATGCGGCCCAAAAAGGGACAAAAAAATTTCAATCTGGTATAGATAAATCAGTTGCATTCTGTCGATGGGCCCGTATATTTGGGAAAACAAAACTAAGGCAGATCAGAAGGGTAACCAGTAGGGGATTAAATCCAACCAGAACAAGCGCAAATCTCTAACCTGAAACCTCTCCTGAGGTTTCGAAGTTTCAAGGAGTAGAAGACCATGAAACGAAAGTTAATGCCGATAGCCGTAGCGAGCTTACTTTGTGTCACTTTTTTTTGCGTTAATCCAGTCGCCTGGTCTTTTGAGAGGCATGTCCCAAACGCGATTACGCAAGATCAGATTCTTCCCCCGTCAGCCACGCACTCCGAAAAACCCGCAGCTTTCTGTTTGATCATCAATGACACCGACACTCCCGCCTATTTCTACGATTCGCTCATTCAGGGATCCGGCACGGCGGTCTATATGAATCCGGAATACTGCGGCCCGTCACCTTATCCTTTCAAAATCACCGGCGTTCACTTCTACCTGTATGAGTTTGATGCGACCAACAGGTGGCCGGTGGCTTTAAGAGTCAACATCAGGGATACGCATCAGGGCGACAGCTGTATTGCGCCGGGGGAAGTTCTCTGCTACCAGGATTTCAGCATAGAAAGTTCGTTGCAGTACCCTGAAACTGTGGAGCTGGACCTGAGCGGTCTCTGTTGCGTGGATCAGCCCTTCTTCCTGGAGATAGTATATACTGAGACGTTTGATCTCAATCACCGGAATCCCAGCCTGCTAATGGAACCGGAGACTCCTCCTCCGGACACCTGCGATAACTGGATGAAATGGGACGGAGAGTATTGGGAGTGGTGGGATTTCTGGTCTCCTCCTCCTCCCGGGAACACGATGATCCGGGTGACCGGTTATACTCAAGATCAGGATTGCGAGGATCTATGGTACTGGAAGCCAGACACGGCTCACGCTCTCAGTGGCATGCCTGATTTTGACCAGAACCAGGATGAGTGGATCGCTTACTGCGGGCCGGCTGCCGTAGCCAACTGTCTTTGGTGGTTTGACGCCGTTCCGGAGGGGATGACTCCACCGGAGTTGATCGAGATGCTGGCCGAATACTTCCACACCAATCCCTCCGTGGGAACCTATGTTGACAGCATGCAGATAGGTCTGGACCAGTATTTCAGCGATTATGGGTTGGCATTGTACGAATCCACCTTCGAGGAGCCTGATTTCTTCGAGATGGAGGATTCACTGAAGAGGTGCCAGGACATCATCCTGCTTTTGGGCTTCTGGTACTATGATGAACAAGCAGAGGAATGGTCTCGACACGGGGGGCATTTCGTTACCACGGCAGGAGTCTGTTCCGAATTCTTACAGATCGCCATTAGCGATCCGAACCAAGATGCAGCAGAATCTGGGTGGCCGGGTAGGGTCAGGCCGCAAGATCACCAGCCTCATCCGGGCGATCCCCTGGTGCATAACAATCCCTCCTTTGTCTGCCATGACATGTATCAAAGCATACTGGACAACCCGTTCCCCAGTCCGGGCAATCCTTTCTGGGAAATTGACTACCAGTGGTCGAAGGGTCAATACTCTGGCCAGAACGTTCCGGAGAAATTCAGGTCTGTAACCAGGCCGGTGACCGGGGACGGGAAGGGCATTTTCGCCACGGAGGTCGAGTACGCGGTGATGATCTGTCCCAAGGAAATCACACCCCCGGGTTTCACGGTTGGTGTCTTGCAGAACCCAGTGTTCTCTGCTGAGCTTAACATATACTCCATCGCCTCGGAGAGTCTGAAAACTGCGCCAACGATAACGATTGGTTCCGATACGTTGCCCGTTGATGAGATTCGCTTCGGTGAAACAACTATCTATTGGTCTAACTACAGGCTCACCGCTTCCGGAGAGATTGAGATTAAGGTTGTGGGGACGGACCTAGCTAATAACGAGGGGAGTCACACAGAGACGTTTTCTGCGGGGAGCATTCTGCCTTCAGGGGGAAATGTCGTCAGCCACGACAACCTCTTGCGTCTGGAAGTCCCCAGCGGCGCTGTGGAGAAGGAAGAGTACTTCTTGATCTTCAAAACGGATGACCGGGCCGGAACGAACGATAAGCTGCAAAGCTACTTGGTTACCCAGCAACTTCTGCTTCCCAGCGTGTCTTGGGACGGAGCAGGTGCGGATATCATCTCCCCCGCGTATTCCATCACTCCCTCTCGATTCAAACTCAGATCCCGAGCTAAGCTCAGCTTTGACTATACAGGTTTCGATCTGGAGGGAAGAGATCCATCCAGGCTGACAGTTTACCTCCTGGAAGGAGAAGTCTGGACACCTGTTCCGACCTACTTGGATTCGGATCAGCGCCGGGTGGTGGCTTTCGTAGACCAGTTGGGTCTCTACCAGCTGAGGTATGCAAAGGTACAGGATCAGAACTTGGCGCCAACAACCTATGCCTTGAGGAACAACTATCCTAATCCCTTCAACAATGCGACCACCATAAGATATGAGATATCCTCGCCGGGCTGGTTGAAAATCGATATCTACAACACCCTGGGACAGAGGGTAAGAACCCTGGTGAACGAGCACGTGCCAACCGGCAGATACATAGTGGACTGGGACGGGACTAACGAGCGAGAACAAAGCGTTTCTTCCGGGATCTACTTTTACACGTTGAAAGTGAATGACTTCACCGAAACCAAGAAGATGCTCTTTTTGAAGTAACAAACCAAAGTTAAGGAGATGGTCATGAGGAAAAACATTCGGTGCATTGTGAAAGCTGGATTTTTCATCCTGATGTTGATATTGGTGATCGTATCAGCCAATTGTGGGAAGAGCACCAAACCACCGCCGCCGCCCGAGCCCACAGCTGCGGAGCTCACAGCCGAGGGATGGCAACTGTTTGAATCAAACGAATTCGCGAACGCCAAGCCGAAATTTGGCGAAGCCTTGGGGAAAGATGGTGAGTACGCGGATGCGTACAACGGGAGAGGTTGGTGCAACGCCTTCCTGGACCTGGACAATGAGGCTATCTCCGATTTCGACTCGGCCAATTCCAAAGGCTTGGGCAAGCAGGATGCCCATGCCGGACTTGCCGGGATCCATGTCGGTAACCAAGAATCCCTAAGTGCAATAAACAGCGCCAGGACCGTCCTCTCGCAGGACTCAAGCTACCAGTTCTCTCATAAGCCGGCCATAGACTCTCTGGATCTTCATTTGATACTGGCACAAGCATACTATGGTCTTGGCGGTGCTTATCTTGATTCAGCCCAACAACGAGTGGACTATCTAAACCCGCCCAACGATCTTGACCCGACCAACCCAGCTACCTGGATCGTCAGCGGCGTTACCTATGATACTTACGCAGAAGCGCTGCTTAAGGAAATCCAGCGGTTGGAAGAAAGCATTGGGGGCTACTGATGCGAAATTGACTGGGATAGAGATGTATCAGTCTTTCCAATGAGGAGACGGTTTGCGTTCTTAGGCCATCTCGTGTGACAACGGGCAGAGGCGTTGGGCAAAGCAAGCGAGAGCGCGAACAGTCCGCAAATCGTGGAACTGGGAACAGCGTAAACCGGGGGACCTTCTCAAAGGGGCTAAAGCAATCCCTCGAAGGTAGAATAATCGCTGGGCCATAGAGACATTCTCCCGCACAGAAAGGGGGAGACCGATCCCTGCTTGGTTCATCCGGGCAATCCGGTCTTGCACAACGATCGCACCTTTTCTGCCACGATGTGTACCGGAGCACATTTGGCAACGCATTCCCCTGTTTGCACAACCCTTCCTGAGAGATTGACTACCAGTGGTCGAAGTGTCAATGCGCTGGCCAGAACGTGCTGGATAACCACAGGACTGTGACCAGACCGAATGTCTGGTGCTGCTTAAATAGGTCGAAGGATGCGGTCAACGGACTCGTCCTGCCCTTCGGTCCTGAGACCTCAGGGTCGAAGGAGGGGCTCCGCCCGAAGGATTGAACGGATGAAACTGTCAACGGATATAACGGATATACCATGAGAGGAGGCTGGGAGAGGATCCCAGCCTCTGATTTTATGGGCCAGGACAGCAAATTCAGTCGTGAAGAAGGTAATGTCAGGAGGCAAAACCTCTTGCTCTTCGGGGTTACTTTCCATATACTTCCGGTAATTTGAGGCGAGACGGAAGCAAGGCCAGAAGTGACGGGGCAAGGGTTGGGACATCGAGAATTCATCTTGGCTGAAGAATCATGGTACAGATTGATTTCGAACGGTGTGGAGATTGCGGAGGATGCGTGGCAGTCTGTTCCCCGGGGGCATTGGAGCTTTCTTCCTCCGGGCTGAAGATCAAGCATGGAGAGTGTACTTTATGCGAGAGCTGCGTGATCTTCTGTCCAACAGGAGCTTTGGAGATAAATTCCGTCAGGGGCGAAGCCTCTCCTCCTTAGCAAGCCAAGATATCCGATCGGGAAAATGGACCAGAAATTCGACTGCATAGTGGTGGGTGCAGGTCCGGCCGGTTCCATGGCGGCCAGGACACTGGCTGAACGCGGGATGAGCGTTCTGCTCCTGGAGAAGCATCCTCAGATAGGGGTGCCTTTAGCTTGCGCCGAGGCTATCAGCTGTTCGGGTCTGGATAGATTCGTCGAGCCGGATCCGGAATGGATCAGTACCCGCATTCATCGGGTGCTTCTGGTCTCGCCGTCGAATAAGAAGGTGATAATTCGACATCCCCGCGCCGGCTTCGTCCTGGACAGAAAGATCTTCGATAGACGACTGGCAGAAGAGGCTTCCTCGTCGGGAGTTGAGGTTAAGGTGAATTGCCCTGCAGTGGGTCTTTTGACCCACCAGCGAAACGGGTTCTGTGGGGTCAGGGTGCTGGAGAACGGGCAGGAGAAAGAATACGGTGCAAGAGTTATCATCGGTGCGGATGGGGTGGAATCCTGGGTGGCCCGCTGGGCAGGAGTAGATTCCTCGGTAAAGTTGGGCCAGATAGAGTCGTGCGCCCAGTCTCTTCTGGGTGATGTGGACGTGGAGGAAGATCGTATGGAGTTTTATCTGGGAGAGTCGGTTGCACCGGGAGGATATGCCTGGGTCTTTCCCAAGGGGAAGCGTACTGCCAACGTCGGCCTGGCCGTGACGCCGGATCGAACCCGGAAGAAAGCCAGGGAATTTTTAGATGGGTTCTTACAAAAGAGATTCTCCGGCTTCAGGGTGATTGAATCTACCATGGGTGGGGTGCCCGCATTCGACCGGAAGAAGAGCCTGGTGGAAAAAAACGTGCTTTTAATCGGAGACGCGGGCAGGCTGGTGGATTCCCTCTCCGGCGCCGGAATATCAAACGCTCTGCTCTCCGGCAAGATTGCCGGAGAGGTGACAAGCCAATTTATCAAGGAAGGAGGGTCTTCGTTTTCTACCCTGAAAAGATATGAAGAACGGCTGTTGAAAGAAAAAGGGAGTGAGCTGAGGTTTTATTCGTATTCTAAGGCGATCTTTTTGAAGCTGACCGACGAGGATATGGATGCAGCGGTTTGCTTCCTGAAGGACTATTTCGAAGGCAGGGTCGTCACCGGAATTGAGCCCATTGCATTGATCAAGACGATTCTTAAATCGAATCGCCGGCTCCTGCGCCTGCTGAAGCACCTGGTGTGGTAATTCTCTATTACGCCGGATCACTGCCGGGAAATCAGGTGGCGGCGGGCGCAGCTTTCTTGTGTACTGCCTTGGCCAAGCGAGACTTCATGCGGGATGCCTTGTTGGGATGAATGACCTTCTTCCTTGCCGCTCTGTCCAAGATCGAAACAGCTTCCTTCAACGAGGCTTCATCAACTGAAACTTCCGCATTTTTGACCAGGGTCCTTATGCTAGATTTGACGGCTCGATTTCTGGTGTTCGACTTACCGCTGGTCTTTATCCTTTTCTTGGCTGATTTGTGTGTGGGCAATGCTTTTCTCCTTGCTTATTTTGGTCACTGTACTTACAGTTTACGGAATATAGAGTAAAAATCTTGTTTGTCAAGTTCAAAAAAGTCAGTTTCTTTGCTTTAGGTGAACCTCTCCTCAGAAAGGAGAGGGAATCGTGTCTCCATCGGGCCAGAACTTGAGTCTTTGAGATGAGTTCAAATCGGGAACAAGACAAGATCGCCAGATCGACCGGAGTGGTCAGCTCGGCCACTTTCCTTTCCCGCATACTTGGCCTGGTGCGGGAACAGGTGTTTGCCTATCTCTTTGGCGCCGGTTTTGCCGCGGACGCCTTCATCGCTGCCTTCCGCATACCCAATCTGCTGCGTGATCTGTTTGCCGA
>JBARPX010000015.1:0-1986 GCA_049643405.1 Candidatus Zixiibacteriota bacterium | reverse complement strand
GGAGAGGGGTTCACCCTGCCCTTCGGTCCTGCACTTCGTCCTGAGACTCAGTGTCGAAGGAAGACCTCAGGGTCGAAGGAAACGGATTCTCCCTGAAGGGGACCGAGGGGGTGAGGTTGAATTTGAGGTATTTTGCTCCCCGCAGGTGATCTTCACCAGCCGTTCATTCGCGCGGGCGAATCTAAAGATTCGCTCCTACCTTTGCGCATCAACAGGAAGGTGGGTCTCCCCCTCTGTACAGATAGTTGACCAGGTAGACCACGTCGCCGACATTGACCGCGCCGTCACAGTTGCAGTCTCCTGCTTCCAGGGGAATAGGAGCGGGTCCGTTTCTGTAGAGATAGCTGACCAGATATACGACGTCTCCAACGTCGATCATACCATCGCTGTTGACGTCGCCGGTCTGATAGTAGGTGGTATCCGCTTTGATCTCAAACATCAGCTCCCAGACCGCCCTGGCGCGCTGGTACTGATGAGGATAGCCGCTCGGCCTGGGGGAGATGCCATCGTCACGCCAAGCTTCCGGAGTGTTAAACCAGTAGGCGAGATGCTCGGCCTCGTAGACAGGATAGTATGATCCCCATGCGGTGTTCAGAGCTTCATCCGTTAACCCGGCACGAAACATCATGGCAGCCACGTAGTAGGTGGTCCCGACCCAATATTCCCGGGTATCTCTATCACCAGTGGGAACAGTTGAACCATCCGGTAGTCTGCCCAGTCTGGCGCCAAAATTAAGGTTAGGAAGTACGTTCACGTCGTACACTTTTTGCAGGTGCGCATTCATTTTCCAGCGGGGGAGAATATCAGGCAAACCGAACAACTCGCAGTAGCGCTGGGCGCATAAGGCGTCACTGAACACAGCGGTCGGATAGGCGCTCTCTGTGTCGATTCTGTAGTACTGCCCGGCCGAATCCCAAAGCTGGGCATCCAGATTCCTCCTGGCTGCATCCAGCCACGCCTGAACTTCAGCCCTTACAGGTTTGTTCAAGATCGCCGCCATGGTATCCATCGCCTCCAGCGCACCGATCCAGAATCCGCCGCTGTACATGTCTGTGCCCCACATGCCCCAACCGTCGTAGGTGTTGTCATATCCGCGAATGTCCGGCAGTGAGTCTGTGGGTTCAGCTTCACAGTCGTATATCTTCATGAAGACATAGGTGCTCTCCACCGCAGGCCAGACGTACTCCAAGAATTCCATGTCCTCATGCAGGGAGTAATATCTCCAGCAGCGCTGAATGAATTTCGAGGAATTGTCCGCCTGAACGTGAATGTGTCCGTCTGCGCAGGGCGCAGGCCGGCTTCGGTACGCGTGCGGGTCGAACACGAAGAAGGGATCACCGATTCTGCAATAGTCGGCGGAGATGTCTCTGGGCGCACCGATTTCCATCGAGGTCTGGTACGGCAGAGTGGGATCGCATTGGTCGTAATGTGTCACCACGTCCGCGTGACACCTGATTAGATCTCTCTCCATCTCGGGCCAGAACTTGGCGTAGACAATCGAGCTGTAGTGACTCACGTCGATCTCGCCGGCCAAGGGGTAAGCCTGGCATTCCATCACGAAATTCTTGTGATCCTCGGGATGCAGCCCCATGAACTCCTCGGCATGACCAGACCTTAAACCAGACTCCCAAAAGGATCCACCGAACTGGTTGTAGTATAGCTCGTTGAAGGCGGCACAGAGCAACCAATCAGGATACCTGGGATCGTCGATGAAGGGCGACATCCAGTTGTCAATCTGATTCTCCCAGCTTTTATGGTTCTGGAGAGCTTCGACGGCGATTTCAAAGGAGTTGTCACTTAAGGTGTCGAAATGCTGGCAGTACTTTTTCCACCACTGCGTGCTTTGACCCGTTCCATAGGTGCTCTTAAACTCTACCACCGGAAAGTCCCAGGAAAGTACGATTGGGATGACTGCGCTGTCACCCGGACCGAGAAGCGTTTTTACCGCTATGGCCGCGCCGGATTCGACAGGATTTATGCTGTCCG
>JBARPX010000014.1:0-22123 GCA_049643405.1 Candidatus Zixiibacteriota bacterium | reverse complement strand
AAAAGCCAATACACAACAATAGGCTGCAGACAATCGTTCTCATCCCCGCGCCGCCCATGGCCCGCCAGACCATAGCCAACAAACTCGTTCTCTCCGACATCATGATTTGACGCCTCCTTTATGATGGATAAGCGGTTCCGGATCATTCATCGGTATTTCTGCAATGTTCTTCAAGGAAGTAACATGCACTCATGTCATCAGGTAACAAGAAAACAGTTCTTCAGCCCCACAAAGAAGCAATACCAGCCTGCGGCTGGCAGGGAAGAATCCCTCATCGAAGAAACCCTTCCGTCGAAAGGAGCAGAACAGCTTTCCCTCTCAACAGGGAGGATGAGGGCGGTCTTCCGCCTTCGTGTACTCAGTAAGTAATAACCTCAATCTATAAATCTAATATACACGCCCCACCCCGATTTGTCAAGGAATAACCTATCAGAAAATATTCTCTCTTCCCGGATGTTCGCTCCACGCCCACAGGATGTTGAACGAATCCAACAACTTCGCTCGATTTTAGCAGATCAACTCCGAGCTCACCCTCTTTGATCGAGGCTTGCTAACCGACAGTATTTAAAAGGCTTAGTGGGGTCACTTAAACAACTTTCTTACCTCTGCCCCTGTCCGGCATACCAATTGCTTATAGTCTTCCACGCCCCCGACAAGTTTGTTCCCGAAGGCCTCAAGCAAAAGAAGGACGAGCGTGCAGGCTTTCTTTTAGAACAACACAAAGACTGTTAGTCATTTCTGATTCGAGGCAGAGGATGATTCGACGAAAAAAGTCTCAGACTACTACTGAACGGGCATTCCCCTTCTGGGTAATGCCCTGCCTCGTTATCCTTTCCTTGCTAATCTTGCAGTGCTCGATTGAGAAGCCTGCTGCGCCCACGTGGAACACTACCCTGACTGTGCCGCTGGTTAGCAGGCATTACGACATGGCTACGCTAATAGAAAAAATAGACGAGCCATATCTGAAGGTCGACAGCCTGGGCAATCCGGGCTTCTATTTCGAGGAGGAGCTGGACACCATCAGGTTAGTAGACAGGCTGCGGTGCGATTCCACCTCAGTCAGCTTTAAGGACACGCTGGGAGTTATAGACATTACTACTTCCGAATCACGAGAGATACTGATACAGATGACCGACTTTTATACGGGGGATCCGGGCTTCGTACCGCCTTGCAGCGCCACCATAGAAGAAGATCTGGATACTTTCTCGAACTTCTCGCACATCACGGCCAGTGAGGCTTTTGCTACTCTGACCATCAGCAATCACCTGGGCCTTGACCTGGCCCTGGTACAGGTAAAGATAATCGACCGGGCTTTTAGCAATACTCTGCACACTGAGCTCCTGACAGAGGGCGTTGACGACGGCAACTCTATCAGTCAAGAGATTCTCCTGATCGACAAGACATTCTCCAATAGTCTGGGCTTCGAGATCAAGATACTCTCTCCAGGGGGAGAAATTCTGACCTTCGAAGACAAGTATCTACTGGTTGGCTTTTCTGTGGATAGCATGAGAGTCACAGGAGGAAGAGCCAAGGTTCCTTCCTTTGAATTGTCGGATGAGGAGGAGATACTCCTTCCTACCAGAAGCATCATCGACAGCGCTGTCATTAAGAACGGAGAGCTTTCCCTGCATCTTGACAATCTGACCAATCTGCGAGCAGTCGTACAGATCCATTTTCCTGAAATCCAGAAGAACGATCATGACTTATCTGCTCTCTGCAACCTGCCAGCCTCAAGTTCCTCTGACCTGACACTCACTCTGGATGAACACACGCTTAGACCGGATGAGGGAAATCGAGTCACGGCCCAGGTAAGGCTCTGGTCACCCGGTTCAGAGGATGCTTTAGTCGACTTCCATTCATCGGATTCGGTTACCGCGGAGTTCACTCTTTCCGAGGTGATCTTCAGCCAGGTCTGCGGAATAATTGAATCGACCCGGGTGGAGATTGATCCAATCCAACGCGAGCTCGAGATTCCTCCGGGCTTCGAATCGGCGCACTTGACCAATGCCAGCTTGAGCCTGGAGATTCATAACGGGGTGGACCTCCCGGCTGATCTGTCACTGCTGGTCGAGGGTGACCAAGGGCAGAATCTGAGCCTGAATGCACAGGTCGAGGCGGGCGGCCCATTTGGGACTGCGGTCACATCGGTGTTTGAGGACGAACTGGAATCCTTGTTGAATCCAGTTCCTCAGAGTCTTACCATCACCGGGGAGATCATTTACGGAGACGGCCAATCCCACGGCATCGTGCGGGAGGAAGACTTCGTCTTTGGAGTTCTTGAGGTCAGCTCTCCTCTGGAGTTGATTCTGGATTCATGCCAAGTTGAGATCGACGCGGACTCAGACCAGGTAGAGGATGACGTGAGGGAAATGATCGAGGATCAGATCAACTTCGGCAAGGTAGTCCTGAAAGCAGAGAGTCACCTTCCCCTCGGAGCAGAGGCGAGAATTCTCTTCTCTCGAAACCAGGAGAGCCTCTTTTCGAATCCGGATTTAGTCATCGGCCCGGTGAGCGTAACCGCAGGAAAATTGGACTATGATGGTTCGGTCAAGGAATCGAACTTCTCCGAAATCGAGATCAGCCTGACACATCAAGAACTTCAGGTTTTTACCGGCACGCCATTTTACATGACGGGAACCATCGACTTTCCCGGGACGGATGGAGAACCGATTAGGGCTTTGGCAACAGATTACATAAAAGTCATATCTTATCTGGAACTGAATGTGAAAAACAAAAAGGAATAGCCACATGAAGACCAAGCTCTTCGTTGCGGTATTGTGCGCAAGTTTGCTCATTCCCGACAAGCTCTTCGCTGCCGGTCTGTCGTCCGGTCGAAGCGTGGGAATGGGGGGAGCGTATACTCAAATCGCCAGAGGAGTGGAAGCGGCATTCTGGAATCCCGCCAATTTGGGATTTGCGAAGAAATCAGAGATACGCTTGACCATACTTTCCCTCGGCGTCAACGCCGGCAACAACAGCCTCACTCTGGGGCAGTACAACCGGTATAACGGTAGTTTCCTCACTTCCGAGGACAAGCAGACGATCCTGAATTCAATCCCTGACGATGGACTTGACTTCTCTTTAGACGCCGACGTTCTGGCTTTTGGCATTTCACGGGGGAATCTTGCGCTTTTCCTCTGCGGAAGAGGAACCTCCGATCTTCTGCTTCCCAAAGATCCGATTGAGGTTCTCTTCTTCGGCAATGAGATCAACGACACCGTTGTTTTTTCGGGGTCCGACGCAGAGGCTTTCGCCTCGGTGGACCTGGGTTTCTCCTGGGGCAGGTCCGTGTGGAAGAAAGACAACAAGGAGGTTCTGCTTGGGATCACTACCAGGTACATCTGTGGATTGACCTATGAGAAGGTGAACCAGGCCGAGGGTGAGATCTTTACTTTGGAGACCGGGATAAACGGGCAGGGCGACTTTCTGGTGAGATCGGCTTCCGGAGGATGGGGATATGGATTGGACTTCGGCCTGGCGTTAGAATATAAGAAGAATTGGACCTTCGGCTTGTCTCTTATGAACCTGCTGAACCGGATCAAATGGAGTAAGGACACCGAGCAGAGAGTCTATCAGGTGGAGATAGACTCCCTTCTGGCACAGGATTTCGACGTCGACTCCATGATAATTGAACATTCCTATACCGAGGCGATAGGCCCGTTCACCACGCGGATTCCGACGTCGATGCACGCAGGCATCGCCTATCACGGAGACAGGTCGCTTTTCAGTTTCGATCTCAAACAAGGTTTCAGGAAAGGAATGGGCGTAACCAAGAAACTTAGGGCCTCACTAGGAGCAGAGTATAAACTCTATAGGTGGCTGGACCTGCGGGGTGGCATTTCAATCGGAGGGGATAAGGGAGTAACACTGGCCAATGGGGTGGGGTTCAACCTGGGGATCTATCATCTGGACATAGGCATGGCGGTGCAAAGAGGATTATGGCCAACCAGCAGCAAAGGAATCAACTTAGCCGTCTCCAATGGCTTCCGCTTCTAAACTTATGAAGGGGGGTGAGACGAATGCGGAAAACCAAAACCACTAGGAAGACCACAACCCGGAGAAAGAAAGTGACCACGCGCAGGAAGACCAAGAAGTAAGTCTCCGGATACCAAATCAGGTGGTGTCCCGAGCCGCTTCGGTCCGGGACACCATCTGAAAAGGGTAGAGAAGGTTCTCCGCTGGAAGATGGCTTAATCGAAAGTCTTGAAGATTCGAAACATCTGAACTAAAAAAAGGGGGTGGAAGATGAAGCACGTAAGAGCAGTTTCTCTGATAACTCTGGCGCTGCTGTTAGCTCTGGCGAACTCTAACGCGTCTGCCATGCCGCCGCATCCTGACCTGCAGGAAAAGGTGAAGACGGGCGAGGTCGACGTCCCGTGGTATCTTCTCAACTCACAGTCGATACACCAGCAGGGAGTTGACCAACCCAGCCTTCATCCGGCAAGCGAAACCTACCCTACGGGGACAGGGCCGGTGGGGAACTTCAGGATGCTGATGCTGTTGGTAGATTTCACGGATAAAGCCTCCTCGGTCAACGCTTCGTTTTTTGACACCCTGGGCTTTGAGGAGCAATTCGGAACGATACGTGACTATTACCAAAAAGTCTCCTACGGGGCACTGGACATCATCACCGTCAACTTGCCTTCCGCCACCGGCTGGTACACGGCGCCACAGACTTACTCTTACTACGTGAACGCCGAGAACGGGCTGGGGGCTTATCCCCAGAATTGCCAGAGGCTGGTTGAAGACCTGATCGCGTTGGTCGATCCTGTGGTCGACTTCTCCGACTACGACAACGATTCCGACGGAGACGTAGACGCTTTAATGGTGGTTCATGCCGGTCCGGGCGCCGAGCTGACCGGCAGTGACCACGACGTCTGGTCGCACAAATGGTCGGTACCCTGGCCCTGGACGGCCGCGGATGGCGTCAATGTCAAGGATTATGCCATGCAGCCGGAATACTGGCTCAACCCCTACGATATGACCTGCGGCGTCTATTGTCATGAGTTGGGGCATGTCTTCGGCCTGCCTGATCTTTACGATACCGATTACACTTCTTACGGAGTAGGTGACTGGAGCCTGATGGCGGGCGGAAGCTGGAACGGCTGGCTGGGGAACTCTCCTGCCTACCCTGACGTCTGGTGTATGACCCGGCTTGGATACGTGACCGCCACCACGGTTGCCAGCAACACCCCCGGAGCACAGATTCCGGCCATAGAGGATTCTCCGGTCGCCTACAAGCTCTGGACCTCCGGTTCTCCAGCGGACGAATACTTCCTGGTCTCGAACCGGCAAAGAACCGGCTACGATTCTGCTCTCCCATATGACGGCCTTCTGATCTGGCACGTGGATGAGAGCCTGTCCGACTACGGCGCAAACGACGATGAATGGTATCCCGGGCACACCGCCTACGGTCACTATAAGGTGGCTCTGGAGCAATCGGACGGATTGTGGCAGTTGGAGAAGACCGTTCCCTTCGGCTCCGTCCCCTACTCGAACGATCCTTTCCCTGGAATCCTCGATCGAAGGACCTTCGACGATAGTTCCCTACCCAACAGTGAGAGCTACGCGGAAACGGAAACGTACGTGGCAGTTCTAAACATCTCAGATTCCGGAGATACCATGACCTGCGATTTCTTCGTCAGCCCGGCAGGGGTGGGAGATGAATTTGCAGAGAATGCGCCTTCAGATTATGCATTGGGCCAGAACTATCCGAATCCATTTAACCCCTCTACAGAGATTGAATATGTCGTTCCCCGCGAGGGGCACGTCAAGCTGGAGATATTCAACCTGCTGGGACAGAAACTTCACACTTTGGTTAACGAAGAGAAAAGGCCAGGAACTTATAGGGCAACCTGGGACGGCGCCAATGATCAGGGAAGTTCTGTATCGACCGGAGTTTACTTCTACCGGCTTGAAGCTGACAATTACGAGAAAACGAACAAAATGATTCTTTTGAAATAACGAAAAGGAGCAAACTATGGACAACTTTTTGCGGCTGACCGACGAGAAGAGACCGCCACGACAAGTTCGGAGAGGTAAGGTAACCATCCACCGGGACGTTACCACTGAGAGAATCGATAAGCTGAAGAAAAGTTTTCAACCATTCTGGATGAGAGGACTAATACCTCACAACCGGGAGGCTGACGAGAAACCAGGTAGGATGACTACATTGTATCAAATCTGAGTATTGACTTCAAGGAGAGTCGCCAGCAATCAGGTGTCCCATGACTGCAGCGACGGGGAAGCCGTAAGAAGGCTCAAGTCTCCTTCAGGATGAATCCTCTTCAGTGGTCTTAAGTAGTCGAATCAAAGCACCGAGAGACCCGGACGAGGAGAAGCCTTCCCAGGCTCGAAAGAGACGACTCTTGGGCTGAGAACAAAGAGCTTTTTCGCTGGACTTTTCCCCGAGTTTCAACCTGACTGGCGACTCTCGATTTTTTTTCATCTTTCATGTCCTATGGAACGGAGGGAAGGCCGGAGTTCCCGAGTCGTGCCCTCTGTTACGGAGCTGCACGGCAATCTGCGACACCCTGTTTGTCGCTCAGAATTGTTGGCAAGGATGCCCTCGTCGAACCACTCGAGTGAAGTCTAATCTAACGGGAGAGGAAGTACCGCTCGCCTGGGGTGAATGTAGAGTCTGACTTGGGCGAGATGTTTATTTATGATATTTGGTCCCTTTGAGGATGGAAAACGCGCGGTAAACTTGCTCCAGCAGGATGACTAACGACATCTCATGGGTAAAGGTCATTCGGGAGAGTGATAACTGAGACGCGCATATGCTTAGAACTCTGGGCGACAGTCCCAACGCGCCACCGAGGATGAAGGTGAATTGGCTATGTCCTGAGTTTTGCTTCTCCCCTAACCATCTGGCCAAGCTTTCTGAACTCAGCTTTTCTCCCGTTCGGTCCAGCGCAACACTCAGGCCGCTTGCGTCGACATGTTTCAAAATCCTCTCTGCTTCGGCGTCCAGAATATCTTCCGCGGCCCTGGATTTGGTGATCTTCTCCTCTTTGATCTCCACCAGCTGCAGTTCCGCGTGTCTTTTCAGAAGCTTCTGATAATGGGAGACACCCTCTTTGATCCAGCTCTCTTTGGTCTTGCCAACTGAGATGACTTTGATCTTGACCAAGTTGAACTCCTGAACGCTTATGATTCCAACGGTTCCTCTCCCTTACTAACGACTGGTCCCGTTTGCTCCAAGATCAGCCTCACTTTCCGACGACGAAAAACTCTCTTTTCACTTCGGTCTCATTCCCTGCCCGATCCTTGACCCAGATGGTAAGCAGATGTTTTCCCAAAGCCAGGGGTGAAAGCGGCCGGGTCACAAGAAGTTGCTTCTCCGGATCATATTCGGGTATCATCCATTCGCCGTCTATCTCCACCAACATGTCTTCGTCGCTCCCGATGCCTGAGAGATCGTCTTTCACCACTGCGGTGATTCTTGGCATCTTCACCCTGATCTTCTCCCCCGAAGCGATTGAGACCCTGCTGATCTTCGGCGGCAGCGTATCCTCTAACAGAGCGTAGCGGGAAAGATATCTCACCTCTTCCGCAACCGATCTGGTCAATGTGTCTAACTCCTGACCCAAGAACCTCCAGGAGTTCTCACCTGTCAGTTCGTAGATCCCTAACCTACCAGGATCACATCCTCCGTCAGGATACTTAAGAGAAACCCTTGCCCGTCCGTTGAAAGGAACCGTAGACGGCTCAAAGGAGTAGGTTTTTCCGACAAGCTTGTGTTGGATCCCAGATCCCTCCGCAGCTTCTATGCTTACGTTTATATCCTGATAGACTGCATCCGGGGGAAACTCAACTTTCGCCTCGCCGTCCCAGCTTGCAGCCCTGCCTCCGCCCCACTTGGTTATTATCGCGATGGGGATGGTCTCATTGAAGCGAACTGTATCTCCGTACAGGTTCACCCCCCTTACCAAAAGAGACACCTCCTTCGATTGAGTCAGGTAAAAGGGAAAGACCGAACGATAGCTTTTCTCATCCAGTTGCTCCGAGAAAAGGGGATCTAAATCAAAACCGCCGGACTTGAGTGAAAGCTGGGGCGCTGCTCTAAAGATCTGATTGAATTCCAAATCGATGATAAACAGGTTACCTTTGAAATCGTACCTCAGATCCAACTCCAATGAGTCTTCCTCGTTTGGGTCCTCGAGTTGATCTAAGTTAACAGGAAGATACCTCTGCTCGGATGAGGCGCCGAAACTGTCTCTTGCCGCGATTCTGAGGAGAGATGGTTCATCGAGGTCTGCGGTTAACGAAAAGACGAACTCCCCGTCAGATCTGTCGACCTTTTCTCTCTTTATCTCTTCCCAGGATGACTCCCCCAGAACGCTCTTCTCCACGATGATTTCGTGGACCGTATCATCCGGATCATGGAACCGCACCCTTATCTTCTGTTCCCCCTTCTCGTCTTCCCACGCGCAGGAAAGAACTGACGGTCTTTGATCGAAGATCAGAGAGAAAACTAAAAGCGACAGGTTCCCGGACGCGTCGAAAACTCTGATTTCTGCTCTGTGTGAACCCGGCTCAAGAGTTTCGGTACTCATTCTTCCCCCGGCCGGATCGTATATGGGGAGATCATTCCCCTCCTCCACGTAAAGCCTGTAGAAACTTCTGTTCTGCCTTTTCCTGAGCTCAAAATCACGGTCCAGTTCGATCTTGTGAGTATTCTCAAATGAGAACTCATCATATTCTGAGGAAAAAAGCAAGCTGTCGTCCAGCCGAAGCTCAAGACGGTAAATTCCAAAGGTGAATCTGGAGTTGTCCATTTTGTCGCTGGTCGACAGTGCCAGACCGATCTCTCCCTCAACCACCGGTATCTCACGCAGCTTGTAGACGTTTTCGTGGGGGTCAAGAATCACAGGAAACACCACCGGCTCAGCCGAACCATTAACCCTTGCTCCCACCTTCAGTGGCCTTATTGCCAGCGATTCGATGCGGGGCGGGAGTTCGTCCTTAACGGAAAAGCCTGAGGTCAAGGGATTGATGGGATGCCCCGTTGAATCCCTCAACTCGAAATGAAGATGTGACCCTCCCCACCCGGTTTCCCCCGAATAACCGATGACCTCCCCTTTCTTCACCCTTATTTCGTCCTCCCTCAGAAGAAAATCGGTTTTATACCTCTTGGCCTCGACCTGTCTTTCTGTTACGATTGTCGAGAGTGCCGGCGAGAAATCCGAAAGATGGCCATACACGGCAAAACGACCATCGCCTAACCGAAGGTAAACCGCCTTGCCGTATCCATGCCACGAGGCGAACAGACGATAGACGTAGCCCGACTGGCAGGCAAGTACCGCATACCCTGTCTTCCCCTGGGTGGGAATGTCGATCCCGGAATGGAAACGGAAGTTGCGGTGTTCGGCGAAGGTGGAAGATAACTTTCGTATCTTCTCAATGGGCCAGGCATAGCCGCGATCCTCTGTCTGGGCACGACATGGCAAAAGCCCCAGGGGGAGGGTATACAAGATCACTGATACCAACCAGATGCAAGCCATCTGTTTCATCGTACAGGGATAGTAAGGGATTGGTTTAGGTTTGTCAAATTCTTTGTGGGGTGTGTGTTAGAAACGGCCCGGTTGGATATCGGAGGGCCGATGGGATAGAAGTGGGAAGTTGAGAATTCTTGTCAAACGAGAAAGTGACAACTCAAGTCCGTCTGAACTAAACGTAGGCAAGGGGTGGGCGGGACCACGTCGTTGTAACTGGACTTCTTTATCTTGCATCGGTGATCGGCGATCCACGGAGCCGTCACCGGCAAACCATAGACTCTTACTGCACCTTTTCTTCTGCGGGCGCCGTTCTCTGACTCAAGCTGGAGGATTTGTCTATATCCACTATCCTTACGTTTTCGGCATATTCTTTGGTTCTGTATCGGGTGATATGGCCGATCTTTTTGACAATCTCCACCATCCGGTCCACCTGACCCAACACCTTATTCACTCTTTTCGTCAGGGGATCTCCCTCCGGAAGCTTGGCCATGACCAGCTGCAGGTTTCCCAGGATGGCAGTCAGCGGTTGGTTCAACTCGTGGCTGGCCGCTCCCGCCATCTCCACCACCGCGGATATTTTCTCTTTTTCGATCAGCTTCTCCTGCGTCTTTTTCAGCTCGCGGTTGAGGTCGGCCAACTGGTCCTGCATCTTCTTTGATTTGATCAGGTTCCTTACCTTCAGGGGCAGCTGAAACCTTCGATCGTCGTCGCTCAAGGGCTTGGTGAAATAATCATTTGCCCCCAATTCCAATCCTCTTTCAATGGCGGATGAGTCCTTCAGAGCGGAGGCGATTATGACCGGAATGAAATCTGTTGAAGGATCACTCTTCACTTTCTCCAGAACCTCGAAGCCATCCATTCCGGGCATCATCAGATCCAGGACGATCAAATCAACCTTTTCCTGTCCCAGAAGCTGCAGGGCTTCTTCCCCGCTTTCCGCCTCAAGGAATTCATACTCCCCTTTTCGCAGGATGGTTCTCAATAACTTCAGGTTCATCCTCTCATCGTCAACCAAAAGTATGCTATCCATATTTTCACCCCTTTAAGGTCGTCTTGGCAAAAGATCGGTTAGAGCGCACAATCTACAACCAGAAAACATCGATTCCGTTATAAGCCTTATCGGCAAATGTCAGCGCAACTTTTCAGGTTTGTTCGTTAGAATCACAACTGCCCCTGACGGAAACCCACGCCCCAAAGAGGTCCCGTTGCCTGTGCGACTGGAGCGAACGCCAGCCGAACTCCTCACTGTGTCGTGGAGGAACCGTCTGGGCCCTTGCCGTCACCCACCATAGTGCTTCTCTAACCCGAAGGTATTCGTCAATCAACCTCACATGCTAACGCTTCTTCTTCCTTTTTCCTGGAAACGGCTCTGATCTTTTGCAGTAAAACCTTCTGATCAATCGGCTTTGAAAGAACCGGTGGTGCGGGGTCAAGCTCGCTTGTGGACAGTTCGCCCTTGACCAGATCCTGGTCCTGTCCGGTGATCATTATTATGTTGGCCTCCCGAGTGGCCGGGTCTTTCAGTAAAATTTGGGCGACCTGTCTGCCGTCCTTCAGTTGACCCCCCATCTTTTGGGGAAGAGAGTAGTCCAGAATGACGGCCTGCGGGTGAAGGTCCTTCGCCAGGCTAACGGCGTCATCCGCGTTGCCTGCCAGGGCGGTCCTGAATCCTTCCCCCTCCAGTACGTTCTTCAGATACTCGCCGAACACCGGATCATCTTCCACGACCAAGGCCAATGCACCTTCGCCCTCGCCCCGGATCTGCCCGGACGTCTCAGTGCCATGGAGAGACTCTCCGTTTTCGTCTTCCCGGTACAGCGGCACGGTGAAGCAAACCCTGGTTCCTTTCCCCTTCCCCGGGCTCTCCAGCCCGATCTTCCCTCCCATGATCTCCACCAAGTTCTTGGTTATGGTCAGCCCCAGCCCGGTTCCCCCGTGCTTCCTGGTGGAAGACCCGTCCACCTGTCTGAATTTCTCAAAGAGTCTCTTCTGAGCGCCGCCGGGAACCCCTATGCCGGTATCCTCAACTTCGATCAGCATGTTTCCTTTTTCCTTCTGGACTCGGGCTCTTACCGCTATCTCGCCCTCATCGGTGAACTTGACGGCATTGCCAACCAGGTTTATCATCACCTGTCTCAGCTTCCCGGGGTCCGCATACACTCTGGCGGAAGGATGATTCTCGCAAGTGTAGGAGAGTTTTAATTTCTTCTGCTGAGCCTGCACAGAAGTCAGCGACCGCACCTCCTCGAACAGGCTCTTCAACTCGACCTCTTGCAGCTCCAACTCCATTCTGCCCGCCTCGATTTTGGCCAGGTCCAACACGTCGTTGATGATGGAGAGCAGCTGCTTGGCGCTCTGCTGCGCGTTGCGCAGGAATTCTCTTTCCTCCTGCCTGTCGACGCAGTAACCATCCAGAATCAATCCCAAGAACCCGATAATTGAATTTAGTGGCGTGCGAAGTTCATGGGAGGTGTTGGCTAAAAAGTCGCTTTTTATCTGGCTTGCCTCTTCCAACTTTCGATTCAGTTTCTGAAGCTTCTCCCTGGCCCGCTCCACGTCCTCAAAAAGCAGGGCATTGTCCACCGCGATTCCAATCTCGTTCCCCACCGAGGAGAAGAATTTCAGCTCCCTTTCGGAAAACTCTCTCTCGGACTGCCAACCCAGGTTCATCACCCCTAAGACCTCGTCTTTCGATTTCAACGGTACGGCCAGATGATATTCCAATTTCTCATCAGGGATGGTACAACCCTTTGACTTAGGACAGCTGGCAACATCCAGAACTCGAGGCTGCCTGGATTTCACCACTTCCCAGCACAGGCAGTTCTTGTCTGCGAAGTCTGCTCCCTCCTCTTTGAACCTGTGGGACAATCCCTGGTGAGCCGCCAGTTTCATTCTGGTTTTCTGTTCCTGATCTAACAGATACACCCAACCGACAGAGCCGCGTGTCAGGTCCAAAATGGTTTGTAAGCTTCGATCCAGGATCTCATGCAAGTTGAGGGTCTGAGTCACGGTAGAGGCGATGGTGTTGAGAACTGAAAGTTCCCGATTACTCCGGAGTATCTCCTGCTCCAGTTTTTTCTTTTCACTAATGTCCTGGCAGATTCCGAGCATGCCCATGGGCCTGTCGCCTTGATCCTTGATCAAGGAGGCCGAGACCTGTGCGGGAGACGTGTTTCCATCCTTTTTGTTTAACAACAGCTCGCCGGTCCAGTTGCCATCCACCAGGATCTGCTGCATTGCCTGATCCACTACCGGCCGGTACGACTCCGGGAAGTTGTTCTTGAAGAACTTCCCCACCATCTCGTATGAACCAGACCCGTGCATCCTGGCCATCGCACGATTGACGAAGATGATCCTTCCATCCAGGTCGGTGACTGCAACTCCGTCTGTGGCGGATTCCACCGCCAGCGAAAGCAAATGAATGTTCTTTTCGGTCTTCTTCTTCTCGGTAATGTCTTCGACGATTATTGTGTATCCGGCAAGTACTCCCTTTTCCCCCTTTAACGGCGTGATGGTGACGATGGCCGGGAAGATCTGTTTGCTGCGTCGAGTCAGCTCAGCCTCACCTTTGTATATCCCCGCTTCTCTGGTATGCTCCAGCAAGATGAAAACGAGATCGTCATCCTGAACGAAGAACTCTTGAACCCGTTTTTTGCCCACCACCTCCGAAGCCTCGTATCCGAAAATCAACTCGGAGCTCTTGCTGTAGAAGCTCACCCTTCCCTCGATGTCGATGGTGATTATGGCCCGATCCACTACGCTCTTGAAGATGCTCTCCAGTTGGTTCTTGGTCCGGGCCAGATCCCGATTCACCGAATTCAGATCTTCCAGCATGGTGGTGATGGTGGTCTCGTGCGCGGCAAGCTCCTGGTTGGCGCCACGCAACTCCGAGGTCCGATCCTCGACCCTTTGCTCTAAGGTGCGACTGTATTCCTCCAGTTTCTCTTTGGATTCCTTTAGATTCCTGCTCATCCGATTGAAGGCGTTGGCCAGAAGCCCGATCTCATCCGAATGCTCAACCGAGACTAAAGTTCCGTATTGACCTTCGGTCAGGCGAAGGGCGGCTTCGGTTAGATTGTAGATTGGGTTGGTAAGAAAACCGGACAGATACCTGGCCACTCCGATTCCCAGCAGCATAAGAAGAAAACCCGCGCCGAAGATCAGTCTTCTTCTGTGCGCTATGGCCTGGTTAAGATGGGCCAAGCTGAAACTCAAACCCACCGTCCCTAACTTGCGCTCACCCGCTCTGATGCTCGTTGCCACGCACAGACAGTTTTCCTCCATATGAACCTTCACCGTGGTGTCGGTCCACTCAAAGCTGAATTCATGTCTGCAGGGCGGAGTTTCCCGCTCTCGGAAGGACAGGGTGTCTTTGTGCCGGAAACGCACTACCCTCACTGAAGCCAACTCCCCGTCCTGGAACGCACCAGCCACCATTTCCTCTACCAGCTGGCCATCGTCTGAGTCCAGAGCAGGGCTCAGATTGCTCGCCAGCATGCGCGCGATGCTCTCCCCTTTGGCCTTCATTCGCTCCACGGCCAGTTCTTTTTGCTGTGCCGGGAAGAAAAGGAGATTGAAGACGGACACGCCCAGCAGGACAATCAGAATGGCCCCACTTATCTTCGTCCGTACGGGTCTGTCAAGAAAGAACTTCTTGATTCTCATCTCATCCCCTGAAATAAAAAGACCGTCTCAGGAAATCTCTGCAAGCCTCTATGATCCGTCCCCCATTCAGTCTGAGAAAACAGGCAGCAACTCTTAATTCTCTTTTCTTAGCGTATGGTTTTGCCCCCCGATGATTCAAAGACCCGAGGTGGCTGAGCCAGGGCACCGAATCGAAACTGCTTTACACCCCTCTCGCTTTCTTGAAGATCGGCATCTTTCAGAGGGTGCTTTAACTTTAGCATCCGCCGCAAGCACCGCTTCTGGACGCTATCCGGTCGTGCATTGGCAAGAGGACGCACAGGCAAAGAAAAAAGACCAGCCCTTTCCTGTTCACAGGAAAAAACCGGCCCTGCCTTCAATCTGAGTAATCTGTTCTCTTCACCTATCTTAGGAAGCTTGTTTCCTTCACCCTGTTCTCGATCTCCCTCTCCACGTCCAATAGTTTCACGCCGGGTGGATAGGTTTTGTACTGGACTTCGCAAAGGTCAAGGAAAGCCTTGACGATGGAGTCTATTCTGAAAATCTCCCTCTTGCAGTCCTCTGCAAATCTCCTCATGTCTTCTTTTGACGCCTCTCCGTTCTCGCTCACCTGCGACAGAAGCTCCACCTTCCCCATAAGCACAGTCAGAGGGCTGTTCAGGTAATGAGAGATTGTGCGCGCCAATTCGTTTATCGTGTTCAAGGTCGATTGGTTCTGCTCAATGTGCGCAATGTGTTGCTTAGAAAGTGCATCAGAGAATCCGGGTTCGCCAGTCAACCCGCGGGATTCTCCCCCGACCATATTCTGTTTTCTGGAGACGATCTTCAAAGCTCGCTTCATTCCGTAGGCCTTTCGCCCTTCGGGACGGCTTCACTCAGTGATTCTTCCGCATTCTGCGTAGGTCAAAACTGATCCGGTTAATAGGGGCATGATATTTGCATTATCGGCAGACCAGGTGAAATGTTTAAAGGCTCTGGTTCGTAAACAAATAAGGTACTGTTCAAAATGTTCACAGTTAGCCCTCGAGATTACGGCTCTGAGGAGGTGCAGAAAATGGTTGACAAGCGGAGAATGGCTGTTATCTTTAAGGAGAAGCGATCGTACAAGGAGTTATCATAACAAGAGGAGTCATTTGAGGCATGCTGTTTGCTCTTGAACATGAAGCATGCAAACTCATCGCGGTATGTCCCGTAGCTGAATACTAAACGCCTGTGGCAAATTTCGTCAGAACTAACCTGGAGGTGAAATGGGAGTTGTTAATGTAAGGGGGCAGTTCAGGGAGCAGGGGAGCTTGAAGATGACCTTCAACGAGCTCTCGTTTCAATTTTCGGAAACCTTTTTACCAGGAGGGAAGGACCAATGTTAAGATGTAAGAACAATCCTATTCTGAAGGCAGCAGTGCTCAGCCTGGTGCTGGTCTTTTCACTCGGCCTCGCCACCAGCGCTCAGGCCATGAAGATCACCTCGCTCGGTTACCGCCCCGAGCTAACCGGCGGCGGGGGATGGACGGGTGGCAACCTGGGGAAAACCTGGGCTGAAGGCGAGTGGGTCCCCTATCAGCTGGTCATGGCAGAGGTAGGGACGGGCCTTGCCGAGTTGGATTCGATTGTTATCTCGTTTGACTTCAACAATTCCGGGCACCGCTTCATTGACCTGGTGCGAGGTATTCAGGTGGGTACTACCCGCCTCGGCCCTGCGGAAGCCTGGCCCAAGCCGGACGGAAGCGCGTTTCCAGTGGGCACCCGAGCGGATATCGAGATTGCCCAGAACCATCCGCTGGAGAATGTGTGGAGTGGCTTTGCCCACCTGAATCTCCCCGACGAGCAGGTCAACCGCACCATGAGCGGAGGTCTGGATGTGCCGCCCGGTGAGGGAGTACACATATTCAAAGTCTACAAATCGGACCTGCTGGCAGCCGGGATCGACCCCAATGAAGATACCGTGGTAGTCTACTACCAGCTGCACGAATCCAGGACCTTCATCTGGCAGAATCGACTCCAGGCAACTTATGACGCTCCTCCTGTTGATGGTTGGGGCGGCTATCTGTATGGAACCGACGCCTGGGATACCGTTTCTGTCTTGGGATCCGGATACGTTCCGGGTGCTTCCGGTCATGTCCAACTGGTGGCCCCGGGGACCGGCCAGACAATCCCGATTCCCATTCCGGAATGGCTTCCGGGAACCGCAAGTGGTCTGAAGTGGAGAGACGACAACGGGAACGGAGTGCAGGACGGCGGCGAGCCAGCTCTTTCCGGCTGGCAAGTGCACGTATCCGGCACGGTCGACGGAGCATACCTCTCTGCCAGCGCTCTCACGGACGAATTCGGTGAGTACTTGTTTCTGGGCCTCACGGCCGGCACATGGACCATAAAGGAGGATGACCAGCGAGACGATCCGGCCGAGACCGGATACACGCAGACTTATCCCACTGCGGGGATGCAGGTGGGGCAGGGCACGGCCGTTGCGGTGGGACCCCCTCCGCCGGACGCCGCACCCGTGGGATGGGAAGTGGTGCTCACGCTGGATGTCCGTGACCAGGCCGACATGAACTTCGGCAACCAGGGGTGCAACATGCAGTGTGACGTGACCCCCGATCGAGATTCGGCCTGCGTCGGTTTTGACGCTAGCTTCACCGCCAGTGGCAGTGGGGGCACTCCGTCCTACACCTACGCTTGGACCGGACCCGCCGGATTCACTGCCGGCACGGCCACCATCAACATCAACAATGCTCAACTGGTAAACGCAGGGACCTACCAGGTGATAGTGGGTGACCAAGTCGGTTGCGCCGACACCTGCTACGCGGAGTTAATAGTCTACTCCCCGCCGGGGTGTGATGTGACCCCTGATCGTGACTCGGTATGCCTCGGTTTTGATGCCAGCTTCACCGCCAGTGGCACCGGCGGCACGCCTGCTTATAGTTATGACTGGAGTGGTCCTGATGGGTTTACTGCCACCACCGCCACCATCGATATCAATGATGCTCAACCGGTGAACGCAGGCACCTACCAGGTGATAGTGACTGATGCTCACGATTGTGCTGACACCTGCTTCGCGGAGTTGATGGTCTACTTGCCACCGGGGTGTGATGTGACCCCTGATCGTGACTCGGTCAGCGCTGGTTTTGATGCCAGCTTCACTGCAAGTGGCAGTGCGGGCACGCCCCCGTACACCTACGATTGGAGTGGACCTGATGGATTCACCGCCAGCACGGCGACCATCAATATCACCGATGCCCAGTCGGTTAACGCAGGCACATATCAGGTGATAGTGGCTGATGCTCACGATTGCGCTGACACCTGCTATGCGGAGTTGATAGTCTACCCGCCTTTGATCATCATCGTTCCTGAGGATGATTCGGTTCATGCCGGAGATTACTTCACCAGCACAGATTTCTCCGTCTCCGGTAACATAGGCCCGTACACGGTGAGCTTGTGCGGGATAACTCCCGCGCCCACTAATCAGCAGCCTGCCATAGTGGAGAGTCATGTCGAGTGGCAGACTGAATGCGCTGATTATGGGAATATCTTCACCATCTGTCTGGAAGCTGTCGACGAATTCGGAGCCAAAGACACCGGTTATTTCGATGTGACCGTGTATAACCTGCCTCCCGAGCTGACTTGCCCTTTAGACGAGCACCTTCCGAAGCTGAACACGCTCATCAGCACGGACTTCTCGGTCAGCGATCCGGACTTAGATCCCACTCAGGTCGTGTTTCTGGATATCAATCCGCCCGCTACCTTTGATCCGGTGTTGGTGGATAGTCATGTGGAATGGGTGACCACCCTGGCCGAGCCGCTTGGGCCCTACACCATCCGCCTGGTGGCAACAGATTCTTGTGGGCTGGCGGATACCTGCGACTTCACGGTAACTCTGGACGTGCCCCTCGGAGATTTATCCTGTCCGGAGGATGACAGCGCCCACCCACCTGAATTTTTCGTCAGCACCAACTTCAGCCTCACCGGGCCGGGAGCGGATCCATCGTTAGTGAGCATTGTCGGAGTGGATCCTCCCCCCACCAATATGCCGGTCATAGTGGGGTCTCACGTGGAATGGCAGACCGCCTGTCTTGACACCGGCAAGGTGTTCAGCATTTGCCTGAAGGGACCGGTCCCTCTCGGAGAAGACACCTGTTGCTTCGAAGTGACCGTCTACAACCGGCCTCCTGAACTGTTCTGTCCGGAGGACGGTGCGGTTTTCGTTGGCGATCTCTTCGTCAGCACGGACTTCAGGACATTCGACCCGGATGCAGATGAGGTTGGGGTTTCCATCCTGGACGTCGATCCAGATCCCTGTACCTATCCCTACCTGGTGCGCAACCACTTAGAATGGCAGACCACCTGTTGTGACAGCGGCACTTTCTACATCCGCCTGGTGGGAGTCGATCCGTGCGGGCTTAAGGATACCTGCGGGTTCTGGATGACCATTTCTGACAACCCTGCCCCTGATTTCTACTTCTTGGTAGCCCCGTTTACCAAATATGTGTCTGCGGGAAAGACTGCCCAGTACGATGTTGAGATGCATTCTCTGTTTGGATTCGCCAATCCCTGCTCGCTTTATGTCTCCGGACTGCCGAATCCGCCCAACAGCGCAGATTTCGATCAACCGGTGTTGACTCCGACCGACTGGACCAAGCTTAACGTGCATACCACCGCTGCCACCGGCCTGGGTATATACATCCTGACCATAACCGGAAAAGAAATCGGAGGTTCGGTCGAGCATGACGTCACAATCTTCCTGGAGGTTCAGGAGCCCACCGACGTGGAGGATCTGGCCGACAATCCCAACGCTCCCAAGAGCTTTACCCTGTTCCAGAACCAGCCCAACCCGTTTAACCCTGTAACCCAGATCACCTACCAGCTGCCCGAAGCTTGCCAAGTGCGGGTGACCATCTACAATGTGCGCGGGCAAAGGGTTAGAACTCTACATGATGGACGTCAGGGCGCCGGAAGGCACACTCTGAACTGGGACGGCCGCGACACCGGCGGCAGACTGTTAAGCAGCGGGATTTACCTCTATCGCCTGGAGGCGGGACAGTTCCATCAAACCAAAAAGATGACCTTGATGAAATAACCACTTGACTCGATTAGGTTGAGAAAAAGCCCTCTGGTTTAGCTAAATCAGAGGGCTTTTTTGTGTCGGCTTCAAACCGGCGAAATCGGTGTTCAAAATTTATACATTGTTTTTGGGGCCGGAGAGTCGGAAAAATCGCAGAAAGTGCTTGACAAGTAAGGCGAAGTTGTTATATTATTTTTAGTTAAGGTTGAGTTGTATGCTCAGCCGATCCCTTCTTTAGAAGAGGAAGCTGTTTTAAAAATAATAGCACCTTCAGTGGTGTGTTGTATCTTGTGGAGCCGCGTCAGTACGGTTCCACCGGGGTTGCACATAAATGAGAATGCCCAGCGCGTATAGGTTATCCGCATTAACGATCCACGGGGAGATAGAATGATAAGAGTGCGAGTACTTTTGGCTGTAAGCTTCGTGTTGGCATCAAGCTTGTTGTTAGTCGGGTCGGCCTTGGCTGCTGATCCGACTATCTCTATTACTCCGGATACCAGCGTCTTTGTAAGCAGTGGCGATTCGGTGAGAATCTGGATTCTTGCGTCCGACCCGGATCCGCTTGATACGATTACGGTAGAGAAGAGCTTTGGAGCAGGAACCTACGTGCCCAGAACCGAGCTCGCTCCTATCTATGATGAGTTCTTTTTCCAGCCGGATACCGCCGGCCTCTACACTTTCATCTTTCCGGTGACCGACGAAGGCGGAGCAACCGGCGCCGACACCACCTTAGTGTTGGCTAAGAAGGTGGATTTCAGCCAGAGCGCCAACGACGACAGCCCTTATCCCCCTGGCGACGTGCATTGGCTAAGCGGCGCGGTCCTCAGGGCAGGCAACTCGAATTACTACGAGGGCATGTCTTCGCTCCAACGGCTTGTCTTCATCAACATCCCCAAAACTGCAGGGGATGTTCATACGTTGAATCTCAGCCACCAGGCAACTAAGGACACCATCCACGCTTACGATTTTCTGACCTCGTGGCCTCAGGGAGTACAGGCGGGAAACGAAATCGGCGGGCCTACCATGTTCGTGAGCATAAACGAGTGTGGGCCGGATATAGGCCCACCGGCGAATTTGGGTGCAATCTGTGCTGCTCTTCACACCAGCGGGTTCACCGCCACTCCTGATGCTCCCGATGCTATGGGCACTCTCTTAGGCGACGACGTAGCATCCAAAACCGCTGCTTATGAGACTCAATTGGGCAACCGAACCATCAAAATCTACGGCAATGCGGCGATTTCAGCAGCGTCCCTGACGTTTAACGGTTATGCGGGAAGCCCCGAAAAGCATGCTGATTATACGCTAACATGGACCTCAAGTTCAGATTCAATCGTCATCGAGATGGCTGGTCATCTGGCGGCGGGCACGGACCCGCCGGGTCAAGCGGCCGTTGGCTATGGTTCATTCCGAGGGTGCGGCGCTATCCCCGGCGCTTCATATCACTTCAAGCTATCCACACTTGACGGTGCCTCGCTTGGCTCGCAGGACAACCAGATAAAGGATATAGGGATCATGGTGTCCGGCCCCGAGTGTAACGTAGCGCCGCCGAATCAAGAGGTGTGCGTTGGCTTTTCTGCTACCTTTACTGACAACAGTACCGGCGGCACACCGCCCTATACATACTGCTGGCAGAAGTCGCCTTACACTGCTCCCTGCACCTCCTCCACTAACCAGCTGGCATTCACCCCTGCCACGTTGGCTGATGCAGGCGACTACCGGGTGATAGTTACCGATGCTAACAGTTTGGCTGACACCTGCTATGCTGCTTTGACGGTGCATGATCAGCCGGTGTGTGAGATTATCGGGGACAGCATGGTGTGTCCGGGCTCTACCACGGAGTTGTGTGCCACAGATGACCCGGATTACGAGTATTTGTGGAGTACCGCTGCCACTACCCGGTGTATTACCGTTGGCACGGAAGGAATCTATTGGGTCGCAGTCACCGATGAGAATGGTTGTGCCGACACCTGCTACTTCAACTTGACGGTTGACGATACCGAACCTCCGGTGGCCCTGTGTCCCGACGACATCACTTTAGACAACGAGCCGGGACAGTGCGGCGCGGTGGCATCCTTCAGCATAGACGCCACCGATGACTGCCCGGGTGTAAGCGTGTCCTCTAATCCGATCTCAGGCTCGTTCTTCCCGGTCGGAACCACACCGGTCGAGGTCATAGCCACAGACGCCTCGGGTAATGGCGACACCTGCTACTTCGATGTGACGGTTAACGAGTCCGAGCCGCCCGTGGCTCAGTGTCCGGACGATATTACTCAAAGCAACGATCAGGGACAGTGCAGCGCAGCGGTCTCCTTCACCGTAGACGCTACCGACAACTGCCCGGGCGTCACCGTAGCTGCTAATCCGGCGTCAGGCTCGACCTTCCCGGTGGGAACCACACCGGTTGAGGTAATAGCCACGGACGCCTCGGGTAACGCCGATACCTGCCATTTCAATGTGACCATTAACGATACCGAGCCGCCCGTAGCTCAGTGTCCCGACGATATTACTCAAGGGAACGATCCGGGCCAGTGCGATGCGGTGGTTTCCTTCACCATAGACGCCACCGACAACTGCCCGGGCGTCACCGTCACTGCTAATCCGGCCTCAGGCTCTACCTTGCCGCTGGGAACCTCGACGGTCGAGGTCATAGCCACAGACGCGTCTGGTAATGCCGACACCTGCTACTTCAATGTGACGGTAAACGAGTCCGAACCGCCCGTGGCCCAGTGTCCCGACCACATCACTGTAAACAACGATTTGGGGCAGTGCAGCGCAGCAGTCTCCTTCACCATAGACGCCACCGACAACTGCCCGGGTGTGAGCGTCTCGTCCAGTCCGGTCTCAGGCTCAACCTTCCCGGTGGGAGCCACTACTCCGGTCGAGGTCATAGCCACAGACGCGTCTGGTAATGCCGACACCTGCT
>JBARPX010000013.1:0-10661 GCA_049643405.1 Candidatus Zixiibacteriota bacterium | reverse complement strand
CCCTGAACTTGTTCTGAATCTGATAGAGGTTCAAGGGTAGTTGTCGGTAAGACTTGACCTCTCCCCTGATTAAGGAGGTCACCACTTCCTCATGAGTCCCGCCCAAGACCAGGTCCCGATCGTGTCGATCCCTGGCCCTCATCAGCTCTCTGCCCACGGTCTCCCATCTTCCGCTCTGCTGCCAGAGCTCTGACGGATGAAGGACCGGCATCAGTATCTCCTGGGCGCCGGAGGCATTCATCTCTTCACGAACGATCCCTGTAACCTTGAGCAGTACGCGCTGCATCAGGGGGAGATAGTTATATACTCCTGCAGCCAGCTTTCGAATGTATCCGGCTCGCACCAGCAGCCTGTGGCTAACTATCTCCGCCTCGGCCGGATCATCCCTCAACGTCGGTATGTAGGTCTTAGTCCATTTCATAAGGAGCAGATTCTTTGTTTAGCTCGCGTTGCCTTGCCGCTCGTAACCCTTCAGTTTCTCCTCCAGATCCTGCACTTGTTTTTCCTTCTCCGCCAATTCTCCTTTTACTTCCTCCAACTCCTTCATTTTTGACTTCACGCCTTGCCTGACAACCTCGACCTGGGCGTTGAGTTCTTTCAGCCTTCCCGTTTCTTGCTCCAGCACACGGACGTGTTGCTCCACCGCACGGAGTTCTTGTTCGTACACACGCAGCATTCCCTTTGATAAAGCCCTTCGCGTTCCCGTAATAAAGAGAGCCAAGAAACCCCCGGCGACGCAAGCCAAGGCGGCTAGAACAAGTGGGTAGCCCGGTTCACGCGTTTCACCAATTCGTACTTGCCTGCCCATAACTCGGTTGCTTTTCAACACGAACTGTTGCTTGACAAAGGAGCCTTGTGCCACAATGGTTATTATATTGGTCTCTCCCTTGGCTAGATCAAACGTCAACTCCACAGCGTTTGAAAGAGTATCCGGATCACAGTCAGGGAGTAGCGTACCGCGTCTGCTTAAGCGGGGGTCGCACCGAAGATTGACTATCCTATCTGTGAAAACTGCGCTCAGTATTACGTTCTCCAACGACGTGTTACCAGTGTTTGCCAGGGTCAAGGCCGTCGGAAAGTATTGAACGCTGCCCACCTCGATTGGAGCACTTTCGCTTATGGAATACGACAACTCATGCGACTCGCTGAGAATGAACCTTTGGACTAAAACACCTAGAAAAACAGCTATTACAGCAACTATAACTGGGAAGACATACCTGTCAAACTTCCTAGTGGGTTCATCTCGATCGGTTTCTCCTGCTTGATTTACTGATTCCATGTTGATCCCCTGGCCCCTTGCTTAAAAATAGACCTTCCGCAGGCTAAAGCCTGCGGCTACCTCTTTCTTGTTTTTTCTATGAACTATGAACCACGAACTATGAACCGCCTTAAATACCCCTGACCCGACTCGAACGGGTGCACGCGGCTCCGGAGGCCGCTGCTCTATCCAACTGAGCTACAGGGGCAGGAAGGTCAACTTATCGCTTTCGGTCCGCGGTCCACCGTCCGCCGCTCCCAATAATCTGTTTCTAAAACGCATCTTCAGCGCGTTGTGGCCTGTTCCTGCATTTTCGGTGACACTGCTATATCTCGAAGATCTCACCCCAGACATCGTCACCCTCGATGGTGAGGACGCCGTAGGTGGCGGCAAACGGCGGAACCAGATTTCCGGAGAGGCTTCCAGGATTGAAAAGTAGGGTATCATCGATTCTTTGGTTGAACGGAGCATGCGAATGCCCGAAGATCAACGCGTCACACTCCTTTCCGAACTTTCGATTCAGTCTCTCCCCTAATTTGTGGGGTGATCCTGCTCCATGACAGAGTCCGATCCTTTTGCCTTGCACCTCCACCACTTTACTCTCGGGCAGGAGTTTTCGTATGTTTGCCTGGTCCATGTTCCCCCGCACCCCGTGAACCGTCGCCAGGTTTTCCAGTTCCCGGAGAACTTCCCACCGCACGAAATCACCGGCGTGAAAGATCATGTCCCCGGATTTGACTAAGTCTGAGAACTTCCGGGGAAGAGCTGCCATCCTTTCGGGGACGTGTGTATCCGCGAGCACGAAGATCATATCTCCCGCCGCAATCGTCTGGCCTACCGTGGTTTCTTCTTGTGCCGATCGGCTCTGAGCTTCTTCTTTCTCTTGTGCGTTTTTATCTTGTGTCTCTTCGCTTTCCTACCACAGGGCATACTACCACCGTTTGTTTGTGTTGTCTTAGAATACCAAGCATTCTACTCAAGAGGAAGCTTGGTGATCAAAACCTTAAACTCGTTTGAGGGCTTGAATACCGGCACCTTCCGGTCGGGAACCGGCACCTCCTCACCGGTTCTGGGATTGCGCGCCTTTCGGGCCTTTCTCTGTTTGACCTTGAAGGTGCCGAATCCTCTGATTTCGATGTTGCTGCCGTTTTCTAAGGCCTGCTTTATTGCCTCCAGAAGTTTGTCCACTACCACTGCCACGTCGGTTCTGGTAAGGCCGGTCTTTTCAACCACTGCCTCGACCAAATCCGCTTTGGTCATAAAACACCTCCTTTAGTGAATGTCACAAGTTAAGTCTTAGCTTTCTGATTCTCATTTGCAGCTGCTGCAATCACTGCTTCTGCAGGTGGAGCAACCATTTTCCTTGGAGGTAGATGCTACGAAGTTTCCTCCGCACGAGAAGCCGAAGACGGAAAAGAGCCTTGAGACCTCCTCCCTTCCGCATTTCGGACAGGCTGGCTTGTCTTCCTCACTACTCCTGTGAAGAATCTCGAACTTAAAGCTGCAACGCTCGCATGTGTATTCATAAATCGGCATATCAACTCGTAAGAGATTCAGTTCTGGTTTCAGCCGGTCACCTCAAAACGTAACCTTAAAGGTCGCGGCTGCCTGTTTTCTTTCATCCCGCCGAGCTCATTTGAAGATATACTCCAACTTCGGCATCATCTTTTGACTTTCATCCAACTCCAGCAAATCGGTTACGCTCTGGGTCAGCACGTCGAACCAGGAAATTTTCTTCTTTCTTTCCTTGATGGTTTTGGGATACTCCTCCATTCCCACCATCTCCCCTGCAATCCCGATGGCATCCTGCAGGTTTCCCAGTTTGTCCACCAGCCCCAGTTCCCTTGCCTGTCTTCCGGTGAAGATGCTACCATCGGCGATTTTGACAACCTCCTCCCTCTCCATTTCCCGGCTTTCGGCCACCACGTCGACGAACTGGTCGTAGGTATCGTCAACCACCGATTGAAGGGATTCCCTCTCTCTTTTGGTCATGGACCTGTTCATGGAGCCTATATCTTTGATCTCTCCCCGCTTGACCACCTCGAATTTGAGACCGATTTTCTTGAATAGCTCCTCCGCCACGGGAAACTGGAAGATCACGCCGATGCTTCCGGTCAGCGTAGCCGGGTTGGCGACGATGGTATCAGCGGCGCAGGCGACGTAGTAGCCTCCCGAGGCTGCCACACTCCCCATGGAGGCGACCACCTTCTTGCCCTTCTCCCTTAGCTTATTGACCTCCTCGTAGATCTCCTGAGAGGCAGCTGCTCCTCCCCCCGGGCTGTTGATGTGCAACACTACCACCGGAACAGAACTATCCTTCGCGTATTTCCTCAACTGTCGAACCACGTCTGAGGAGTTTTCAATCACCCCATGCACTTCCACTATGGCCACCCTATCGCCCATGCCGGTCAAGAAGAGAGACCCATCGTTCGACAGGCCGATAAAAGCCATCAGGGTCAGGAGCGCGATCATCAGAAAGCTGACCACGATTATGACTGCGATTACCACATCACTTTTCTTCGCCACCTTTTCTTTCCTCCACCCTACGGGTATCAAACCGGGCCCAAGAAGACATCCGGCAAGGGCCCTGAATTTCCTCAATTCGTAACGAATACCTTGACCTGATCTCCCACCCGGAGCTTCGAGGGCGAATCCAGGTTATTCCACCGTATCAGCTTCTCCATCAAAACCCCGAAGGCTCTGGCTATCTTCCACAGAGAATCTCCTTTCTTAACCACGTATGTGATCCATCTCCCATTGGTTTCATCCTCACCGCTGTTTCCGTTTCTGGTGGGGATCTTCAGCTTCTGGCCATTCCTGATCCTGTGTGGATTGGTGAGGCCATTCACCTTCTTGATCTCGCCGGTACTGGTACCAAACCTTGTAGCCAGGTCAGAGAGGGTGTCTCCTTTCTTGACCCTGTAGGTTTGTACGGTAACCTCCGAGCTCGCAGGTATCAGGAGACGCTGGCCAATCATCAGGACGTGTTTGCTCCCTAAGTTGTTGGCCGACATGATGGCTGACACGGTTACGCCGTATTTCTTGGAAAGATAGGATAGATTCTCGCCTCTCTTGACCAGGTGTTCTTTGAAGAGCCCGCCGGAACTCGAGGATGCCGACGACACCTTCAGCTTCTGTCCGGGATATATCCGATTAGGATTTTTCAACCCGTTAAGCCTTCTGATCTCTCCGGTGGTGGTGTTGAATTCAGAGGCCAGTTTACCGAGCGTGTCACCTTTCTTTACGGTGTAGGCAGCCGTCCCACTCGCAGTGGTCTCGGTCTTTTGGGAGCCGATGTTAGATGAGCTCTGAACAGCCACCTGTTTGTTGGCCGGTATGATGAGGTGCTGTCCAATGCTCAGCCGATGGCGGTTGGTCAGCGCGTTCAACTCCATTATGGCCGAGATGGGGACCCCGTACCTGTGAGAAAGATGAGAAAGGGTCTGTCCTTTACTGACCTTATGCTCGACAAAGAGCCCGCTGGTCTTGGCGTCGTAGCCCTTGAACTTCTCGGCAAACACCTTCTTGGTCCCGGCGGGAATCCGGAGCTTATATCCGGGATAATTCGGCGGAGTAACCCCGCGCCGGAGCTCGGGGTTGAGCGCTTTGAGAACGGCGACGGGGGTTCCCAGACTCTTGGCCACCTTCTTCAGATCAACCGGTTGATTCACCTTGACCACGTCGAACCGGATGGGATCGTCATATTCCACCTCAAAGCCGTATCTTTCCGGGTCCTTGCCGATGATGGTGGCCGCCATGTATAGCGGCACATACTTCCACGTCTGCCTGTTCAACTCCAGCTTCCAGAAGTCGTTGGTCTTGTGCTTTTTGATGACCCTGTCAACTCTGCCCTCTCCGCCGTTGTAAGCCGCTAAGGCCAGGGGCCAGGATTTGAACCTGTCGTAGAGAAAGGTAAGGTAGTCACAAGCGGCATAAGTGGATTTCACAAAGTCTCTTCTCTCATCGTACCACCAGTTTCTTTTCAGACCATACATACTCCCGGTGGAAGCGATGAACTGCCAAGGTCCCGAGGCCCGGGCATAGGAATAAGCCTTGGGGTTGAACCCGCTCTCCACCAAACAGAGCCACACCAGATCTTCGGGCAGGCCCTTTTCACGTAGTATCCGCTGCATCAGGTCCTTGTATCTGCCCGATCTTTTCAGATAGGTCTCACATGCCTGCCGAGCCACGGTCTGGAAATAGATGATCGAATTCTCCACCCTCTCGTTCCATTCGATGGGCATGTCGTAGGTGACTTCCTCCCCGGCCGGCTCGATCTTCTCTATCTTTCCTTCTTGCAGGGCTTTAAAGTTCTCGATGCCCTCAAACCTCTGGAGGAAAGCAGAAATGGAGCTCTCTTCGGTAAGAACGCCAAGCCCGAGTAAGGTAATCTTATAGTCCTCAGCGATTTCGTTTAGAAGCCTTTCGAACCTGAGTTCCCGTAAAGAGTCACCCTCCTCAATGTCCAGATTCGCCAGAAGCTCTAATGCCTCCTCGAAGTGATCCTGGGCTTCCAGCCATCTCCCTTCCTGATTGGCGCTAACGGCCAGTGCGTAATACAGTTCTACCTCATCAAATTCGTCTCTCGGAACCACCTCCTCGGATCGCTTCAGGTCAGTTGCCGACTCCACGGATCCTATGGGAGCTGGCTGCTCTCGAGGTGGTGGATTCACCACGCGGGGTTTGATCACGCTCCCGGAACAGCCAGCCAAGAAAAAGCCGATGATGAGCACGACTACGTAGATCTCTCTGTTTCTCATGTTCTCCTCCACATAGCTCCAGCAAGTCAAAAAAGGGGCAGTTTACGCATTCCAGAGTCTCCTGCCCGCACCCGGATTCCTAACTCGTTGCTATATAACAAACTTGCGAAATCGTGTCAAGTCTTTTTTTGGATTACGGACTTCGACCCGATTAATGCCATGCTTTTAGGAAAAACATTTCGGGTCATACTCTTATTCCGAAATGCTTAGCCATCACATTGAATTTTGTTGAAATGGTCCAGGGTCTTTTGAATCAATCCCCCATCCTCCGCATCTAACCAGATAATTTCCTGTTCCTGCCTAAACCAGGTTAACTGTCTTTTGGCGTAATGTCTTGTGTTCAGTTTAATGTTCTCTATCGCCCTGGAAAGATCAACCTCCCCTTCCAGGTAGGCGAACAGCTCCTGATAGCCAACCGTCTTCAGCGCCTTTAACTTAGGAGAGAATCCCTTCTGTTTGAGCATCTTCACTTCGTCCACAAGTCCTGCGGAGATCATCTCCTCCACCCTCCGGTCTATCCTTTGGTAAAGCTCTCTTCTCTCGATGTTCAGCCCGATCCGGACGAAGCGCATGGGGAACGGTTCGTAATCCCCTTCTCGCTGCAACAAGCTGATCGGTTTTCCGGTAAGTTCGTATACCTCCAGAGCCCTGACTATCCTGACTAAGTCATTGGGATGGATTCGTTCTGCAGCTTCGGGATCTATTTCCCTTAGTCTCTCAAAAAGACGAGGCTCACCGAACTCTTGAGCCTCCTTCTCCAACTTCCTGCGTATCCTTTCGTCCGCCCTGGGACCTTCAAAGAATCCTTGTGTCAGTGCTCTGAGATAAAGCCCTGAGCCTCCTACTGCTATAGGTTGTTTATTCCTTCCTGCTATCTGCCCAATGATCTGCCTGGCCTTCTTGCCGTAATCGGCAGCAGTGAACCTTTCATCCGGTGATATCAGATCAATAAGGTGATGGGGAATCCTGTCTCTCTCCTCCTTGGTCGGCTTGGCAGTTCCGATGTCCATGTACCTGTATATCTGCCTGGAATCGAAGGAGACGATCTCACCCTTCAGTATATCGGCAAGTTTAAGTGAGAGTTGAGTTTTCCCAACACAGGTGGGGCCCAAAAGCACCAGTACTCGACCGTTCGTGTTCGACATCATAAGTTATCAGAACAAGAAACTGTTTGAAATTTGAACAGAGGCTCTTTGATGTCTCCGCTTCGAGAGCTTCTCAGCAGCTGACGGAATGCCAGTTTCGAACCTCGTGGTCAGGTATGAATATACACCGGGCGGGATAAATTCACGCTCCTATTTATCGAAAGAATTGCTTGTCCAAAGGACAGGGTTCACCCTGAGGGGATTCACCCTGAAGGGTATTCAGTCCTGCCGGTTGTGGATTTAGACCACTCTCACTTCCTCTTGGCGACGGCAGTTCGGTATTATTTGTGAGCGGTTTCCCGGACGCTCAACTTCTTCCGAATTTCTTGTTCAACTCCTCCAAAGAGAGTTTAATCACCGTGGGGCGGCCATGCGGGCAGGAGTAAGGTTCATCCGTTGTGAACAACTGCTTTACCAGACCCTGCATCTCCTCTGTGTTAAGCCTCTCCCCTGCTTTAATGGCCCCGTGGCAGGCAAATGATTTTGCCACCGCCTTCACCCGATCCTTTTCCACCCTTCCCTCTTCCTCTAGTTGGGTTAAAATCTCCTTGAGAAAAACCTCTCCACTTTTATTTCTGACGAGCGTCGGGACTGCCGTCACCAGGATAGACCTTCCTCCGAAATGTTTGACCTCAAACCCCAGTTTCCGGATCAATTCCTTGTGCTCTTCTAATATCTGATACTCCCGCGGAGAAAGCTCTGAGACTATCGGGAAAAGAACCTGCTGGGCTGAGGCCGGTCTGCCGGTCAGATTCCTTAAGGCTTCCTCATATAGTATCCTTTCGTGGGAAGCATGCTGATCCAACACCACCAAGTTTCTTTTAGCCTGGGAGAGAATGTAGGTGTCGGCCAGCTGCCAGTAATTGCCCGCCCCTGGCTCGACCTTCTGCCTGGCCGCCTGCCCGGTTTCCTTGGGCGCCACCACCTCAGCCCGATCACCACTCGGTATGTCTGCCGCCTTTTCTGGAGTTTTCGAAAGAAAACTCTCCTGGGCCAACTCCTGATCCGCCTGTTTTGACTGACCGTAGGCGGAGGGTCCCATGTGTTGGGTCTGCTGCGGATAGCGTTTTTCTGTCTGAAACGAAGGACCTGTTCTCCTGATGGCACCGGGACGGAATGGGTCCTCCGCCTTTTCGGGCGTGGTGAGTTCCGGCATCGTCTGCGAAGACCCAAAAGACTGCTTGACTTTTTTCAGGACCAGATCGTGCACTCCTCTTTCATCGGAAAACCTCACCTCATGTTTGGTGGGATGCACGTTCACGTCCACCAGGTGGGGATCGATCTGGATGAAAATCATGGCGAAAGGATACTTTCCCCTGGGAAGAAGCTCCCCGTGTCCTGCCTGCACCGCGTGATAGAGTGATTTGGATACGATTGACCTCCGGTTCACGTAGAGATAAAGCTCCGCTCGGTTCGAGCGGGCTATCTCCGGCTTCCCCAGAAAGCCGTTGATGGTGGGCTGCTCATCGCCGGCTTTAATCTCTATCATCTTCTCAACTTGGTTCTTTCCAAAGACGTCCTCAATCCTCGGCTTCAGACCATCTGTTTTTGCGAAATTGAAAAGCTCCCGATCGTCGCTTTCAAGCTTAAACGAGACCTCCGGATATGCGATGGCGAACCTGGTCAACAGATCAATTACACGCCGGGTCTCGGTCAGAACCGTCTTCAAGAACTTCCTCCGCGCCGGGACGTTATAGAACAGTTCTCTGACAATCACCGACGTCCCCACAGGCGCCCCCGTCTGCTTCTTTTCCCTCACCGTTCCGCCTTCTATCTTGAGTCGGTTTCCGCTTAAATCTTCCGCGGTTCGGCTGAGCATGTCCAGGAGGCACACGGAAGCGATAGACGGCAAAGCTTCACCTCTGAATCCCAGGGTGGATATTTCAAACAGATCGTCCACTCCTTTTATCTTGCTGGTGGCATGTCGCTCAAACGCCAGCGCCGAGTTTTTTTCGTCCATCCCCGCGCCATCGTCGGTTACCCGGATGGATTTTATTCCACCCCTCTTGATCTCCACGCTGATGTTCTTGGCCCCGGCGTCGATTGAATTCTCCACCAACTCCTTGACCACCGAGGCCGGACGCTCCACCACCTCACCGGCGGCGATCTTGTCCACCAAATCCTCGGGCAATATGGTTATGTTGTTTCCCATGCTACACATATGACGCATGATTGATGACGAATGACGAATACTTAATGACGAATGATCAATGACGAATGACGAACATTCAATGACGAATACTTAATGACGAATGACGAATTATACCTTCTTCTTAAGGGATGAGATGAAAGCGCCGAGTTGTTTCGAAAGATCATAGGTTTGCTGTATGAGCCTCCTGGAGTTCTCCTCGTTTACGTAACCCAGCTCAAGAGAGACCAGCAATTGGCTTCTGACCTCGCCAAGAGAACCTTTGGCGATATACAGAAACTGAGCAAATTCTCTTCTTGATCCTCTCTCACATCCCTCCGCGATATTGCTTGAAATAGCAATTGATGCTCTACGAATCTGGTCGACTAAACCATAATCCCTGCGAAATTGATCCTGTTTGGTGATCTGATATATTTTCACCGCCAGATCTTTAGCTAATTTCCACCCATACGGGTGCCCGTCCGGGCAAACCGGCAAATCCTCAAATTTCTCATAAACAGCCATATCCGTTACCCATTATTCGTCATTCTTCATCCGTCATTAATCATGCTTTATCGGTCATCCTTCATTCGTCATTAATCATGCTTTCTCTGTCATCCGTCATGCTCTTTTCAGCTTGTTCCAGCGATTCTTTCGCTCTTTGTATGCTCTCCGCCACCATCGCCGCCTCTTGGTCGGCTCCAATCTCTCTTAAGATCTTCAGCGCCTGGTTGGCGAACTTCAGGCCCTGCTCCGTATCTCCGCTGGCCGTGTTTACCTGGGCGATGGCCATGAGAGCCATGGCTTCGCTGTACCGATCGTCGAAGCTTCTGGTTATTTCCAACACATCTTGAAAGTGTTCCAGGGCCAGCTGTAGGTTTCCCCGACGTTTTTGAATCCCGCCGGCGTCATTGAGGACCCTGGCTTTACTCCTGAGATCACCCATCTCCTTGTAGATTTCCAACGCCTCCTCATAGTGGGCCAATGCGCTGTCATCATCTCCCCTTGTTTCGTGCAGTTTGCCAATCTGGCGCAGGATATTTGCCTCACCCCCTCTGTTTCCTACTTCTCTGCAAATCACCAATGCCTGGCCCAGAGCCTCTAAAGCTTCGGCCGGTGCTTCAAGGCGTCGATAGAGCATGCCCAGGCTGGAGAGGGCACTGGCTTCGCCTCCCTTGAAGCCGGCCTTTTTGTTCAGGCCGGCCGACTTCCTGTAGCTGTTCTGAGCTTTGTCCCGTTCCCGCTTCTGCTCGTAGATCCAACCCATGGTCAGGTGGTCTTGAGCCTCCCCTTTTTTGAAGCCGGTCTCTTTGTCTATCTTCAGGGCCTGTTGGTAGTAGTCTAAGGCTGTATCCGGGCGACCCAGGCTC
>JBARPX010000012.1:0-6236 GCA_049643405.1 Candidatus Zixiibacteriota bacterium | reverse complement strand
CAGCCCGACTGATCTCTTGATAGACCTTGTTGGCCTTGTTGGTCATCCCCTCTCTTCCTCCTGCCCTCCACGTTTTAGATGATGAAGCCCAAAACAGTCTCGATCACGTCCATCAACGTGGTGCCGCTGTCTCCTCCCGATCCATCATCGGGTGGGCTGGATTGCACAGGGGGGGGATCGGGCATCTCGCCTGCTGCTCCATCAGCGTAAACGGCACTGGTGGTAAAGCAGAAAAGCAGCAACAGCGCAATTGCCATCACGGCGAACAACCCAAAAGAATTCACCTTGGAAAGCATCTGAACCTCCTTAATTTGAAAGTTGTTAGCCCATTCAAGATGAATCCTATTGCAACCTCCGTGCCCGAAGTATGAGAAACTTACTTACTCCATACAAGCTAAGGGCTTACATCAAGGGCCGAAGATCAGTTATCCAGGAATTAGGAGAGGATATCTCGTCGGCAGCGACGAGTAGACGGGGAATTTCAGTAAGTTCTACTGGCGAAAGAGGTTACACCCCTCGTCATTTTCGCCGAACTGCTTTTTAAGGGGGGTTCCAGCAAGACCGTGTAAGTTGTGCAGGAATAAGCTATTACAAAGACAATCGTCATTTATGAAGGGCTAATGCGGGCAATTCTTTTGATCTTGTGCTTCCTGATCCTTCTTCTCAGGGTGGTTTCGTTTAATCCCAGCTCCTCCGCAGCTTTGACCTGATTCCATTTGTTCCTTTCCAGCGCCTGGATGATCTTCCGCTTCTCCACCCAGTCCAGAACTTCTTGAAGCTTCCCATATTTGTCCAGATTGACCAGTTGTTTTCCTGCTTCAGCTTCCTCCGGCAAAAGCTCCTTGGGAAACTCCCCGTTCTTACTCAGCAGGGTCGCTCTTTCAATAACGTGCTCCAACTCCCTGACGTTGCCTGGCCAGCTATACTCCTGCAAGGCGCTGCTAATCCTCTTGGTGAGCTTAATCTCCGGCTTGTTATTCTCCCTGGAGAACCTCTCGGCGAAATAGCGCACCAGGTAGGGGATGTCCTCTTTTCGTTCGCGAAGAGGGGGAAGCGCAATCACGATGGGATTAAGGCGAAAGTACAGATCCCTTCTAAAGGTGCCCTCCCCTACCTTCTTCTGCAGATCCATGTTGGTGGCAGAGATTATTCGGATGTCCAGCTTTATGGACTTCTGTCCACCCACCCGCTCAAACTCCTTCTCTTGCAGCACCCTTAGTACCTTCGCCTGGACGGATAACGACATGTCTCCGATCTCGTCTAAGAAGATGGTGCCTCCGTCGGCCAACTCGAACTTCCCCTTTCTGAAACCAACTCCTGTGGCCGTTTTCTCCTCGATCCCAAAAAGCTCGCTCTCCAACAAAGTTTCCGGCAGGGCGGCGCAGTTGACTCGTACAAACGCTCCCTCCCTTCTCTGACTTCTCGCGTGGGTCAGATGAGCTATCAACTCTTTGCCGGTTCCATTGTCGCCTGTAATCAGAACGCTGGTTTTGGAATTAGCAACCTTCTCCACTAAGTTAAATATCTCCTGCATCTTGGGGCTGTTTCCGATGATCTGGGGATAATTGTAGGTCTTGTGCAGAACCTCTTTCAGTTGAAAGATCTCCTCATTGGCCTGGACGTACAGTTCGCTTTTCTCAATGGCGGTAGCTATGAGACTGGCAAAGGCCTTCAGAAAATCAATATCCTCTGAGGAGAATACCGCGGGAAGGCTTCGATGATCCAGATACACGGTTCCGATAAGCCTGTCTCCGGTTTTCAACGGAACGCAAAGGATGGACAGGATGTTGTGCATCACCACGCTCTTGCTTGCAGCAAACTGCGGATTACTTACGGCGTTTTCCACGATCAAAGGCGAATCACTCTTGATCACGTCCTTTAAGACCCGCTGACTTATGGCAATGGCATCCTCCGACGTCTCCGGTTCCAGTCCCCGGGAGACCTTAAGCTCGAAGGTCTTGTCTTTTTCGGAATGAAGTATGATCGCCCCTCTCTCTGCGTTCATGAGATCTATCACTAACTCCAGGGCTTTCGATAATAACTCATCCGTGTCCCAGATGCTGTTCAATAGCTCCGCCAGCTTATAAAAAGTCTGGATTCTCTCCCCTTCCACCTGTGTCATTTCCTTCGTTTGGCCAAGCAAAACCTCCACCTCCTTTTTCTTTCCCTCGACTTCAGACTTGTCGAAGATATTCAAAGCTTCGCGCAAGAATGCTTTCCCTTCCTTGACTCGTCCCGTTTCCAGCTTGATCTTCCCAAGCTCAAGGTAGGTTTTGCCAAGTTCGTATCTTGCTCCCAATTCTTTAAACAGACCCACGCTTTGGAGAAGGTATTCCAGGCAAGTATCTTGCTCCCCTTGAAGCTTCAGGAGATGAGCATGAGTCTTCTTAGAGCATCCCTCAAACCATTTGTTACCTGCGGATTCTGTGAACAGTTGGACCTGATTTAAATACTCTTCCGCCCGGGGCAGGTTTTTCATGCGCAGAGCCAGCTCTCCCAAAGCCAACTGAGCCTCAGCCTCGCCAAATTTATTCTTACATTTCGCAAAAAGCTCCGATGCCTCATCCAAGCTTCGCCCGGATAGATCAAAGTCAGATTGCTCCATGGCGATCTTTCCAAAAAGAAGCAAACAATCGGCCACCCTGTCTTCTTCACCGATCTCTCTGGAAATCCGCAGACTTTTTTCCAAGTAATGCGATGCCTTTCTCCGATCCTCCCTGCACCTATGGAGGTCTCCGAGATTATAATAAACGAAAGATACACCGCTTCTGTTCCTGATTCCTTGAGACAGTTGTAGAGCGGAAGCAAGGTGTTCGAAGGCCCTGTTGAACAGACCCTTCTTTAAATAGATGAGCCCGATGTTATTGTAAGAGGTGGCCAGTCCTTTCAGATCAAGAGTCTGCTTCTTGAGTTCCATGCTTTCTGAATGGCACTCCAGGGCTTCATCCCAGCGATTTAGATCCATATAGACTATGGCAAGATTGTTCTTCAGTACAGATAACCTGTATGGGTCAGAAAAGGACTGCATCGCCGCAAGGGCCTTCCGGGAATACTCAAGAGCTTGGGTCGGAAACCCCTGACTTCTCAGGACTAACCCTAAGGCGATATAGCACTCAATTGCACTTTCAATCTGGCCCAGTCTTTGGTAAACGTCCAGGCCCTTTGACAGATTCTCAAAGGCCCCTGGGTAATCGCCCAGGTACCAACGGACAGTTCCCATGCAGTTTAGAGCATTACCCATCTCTCTCGAGAGTGGCTCATCCTCAAGCGCCGAGATTGCCCTCTCCAGATAGGGAATCGATTTCTCGTATTCACATTTGACCCGGTGATGCCAGGCTAAATCAATGAGCACGGAAGCGTGCTCTCTTGGCAGGTTCGCCTGGTCTGCCAACCGCAGGGCTCGCTGGTGCAGTTCCATCGCCCTCTCATGTTCACTTGTCTTCCCGAAGATCTTCGCCATCTTTCTGCAAATCTGGATTCGTCTGCGGTTGTCGGAACCCTTGCTCTCCCATAGATCCAGAGCTCTCTGATAAAAGTGAAGACTCCGGGAATAGTTGCCTTCCCCCTCGTATTGCTCTGCTAAGCTCTCTTGAATCTCCTCTTTTCGTCCGGGCAGCGGGAAGGCGTCTTGGTCGCAAAGTTTTAGCACGCGCAGGTAACGGTTTATGGCCTGACTCCCTTTGCCCGAGCTCTTGGCCTTCTCGGCAGCCAGCATCGAGTATTTCACGGCGCGCGGGGTATCTGCTGCGTGGTAGAAATGGTCGGCCAACCGGTCGAGATCAACGTCCCCTCGCCCGGGAGGAGCTTGCTCCAGCCGAAGCCCGACCGTTTGGTGAAGACCCCTCTTGGTCTTTTGGTCTATTCGCTCATAGACTACGTCCCGGGTGAAACCGTTTAAGAAAGAGAGCTTCGGGGGACGCGAAGCCGCGGTTGACTGCCGCAAGATCTCATCTGAGAAAATATGATCCAGATGCTTATGAAGAGTCCTGTGAGGGACGCCTGACACCTCGCTCAGCAGGCCCATCTCAAACTCCGTACCCAGGACGGAAGCACAAAAGAGTACGCCCACCTCGTCCTTTGTTAGGCGGTCCAGACGATCCTCTATCTCCTTTTTCCACCCGGGCGGAACCGGGGCGGCGTCGATCTCCCCCAACTCCACCGTCCATTGATCCTCCTGTCTACGAATGCGTTGATGGCTGGCCAGCCAATCTACAAGCTCTCCGGTTAAGAGAGGATTGCCCCCGGTTCTCCCATGGACTGACGCAGCCATCTCCTTTTCCTTCTCCTTCCATGCAAACATGGAACCGAGCAGCTTCCTCTCTTCCGTTTCAGTCAGGCCGGTCAGCTTTAGCGGGATAACCGGGCCTTTGCACACCGATTTGATTCTTTCCTCAATTCGAGACGTTCTTCTGTCCTTCTCCGAGCGGGTGAATCCCGAACTTGAGGTTAAGCAGATTAAGACCTTCTTCCCCCGCGTTTGATTCAGCAGATCGCACACCAACTCAATTGACCGGTCGTCGGCTAAGTCCAGATCGTCGAGAATCCAGACCTGTGGCCGCGAGATAGCCTCCAGAAGGTCGGGCATGCGGTCTTGAATCCGCTTCAGAGATTCGCTCTTCGCCAGAGAGACCTTCACCACTGAGGCGCCTTCAACCTGGGCATGCGCCTTGAACTCCTCCAACAGTCTTGTCTTGCCGATGCCCGATTCTCCGGAGAGAAGAACCAGCGAGCCGGCCCCGGTCGAAGCCTTACCCAAGGCTTCCTTCAGAGTGGAAAGCTCACGTTCTCTCCCGGCGAAATCGCAAGAGGAGATGAGGCTCTTCTGCAGGAGACTCTTCATATCCTGAGTTGCGACTCCCGGGATTCTTTCTATCTCACTTGAAACCTCCCTTGCCGAGAAAAAGCGATCTATGGGATCTTTCTCCAGTAGCCTCAGGATCAGATTCTTCAACCCCGCGGGAAGCGTGGGCTGGTCAGGCATCACCACCTCTTTCTCCAGGTGGCTCCTGGCAAGTTCGGATAGACTTTCCTCTTCAAAGGGTCTTTTGCCAAACACGATCTCGTAGACTAAAACGCCCAGAGAGTACAGGTCCGCCTGATGGCTGTATTTCTCCCCCCGGATTATCTCCGGCGCAAGGTAACCCAGCGTGCCTTTCCACCAGGCAGATTCCTTTGGCTTATCGGATTCAGCCAGGCCAAAGTCGGTGAATTTTATCCTGGGCTGACCCTCAGAGGAGCGGGTGACCAGGATGTTGGACGGCTTGAGGTCCGCATGAATTACTCGTTTGCAGTGTAGAAAATCAAGGGTGGCGCAGACTTCAAGGATTGCGCTTAAGAATTTAGAATAATCCGATCCCTGAAGAAGGGCCTTCCAGTCCTCTGCTTCAACGTACTCCATGGCAAAATACGGCTCCCCTCCGTCGTTGTAACCGAAATCGTACACCTCCACGATGCTGGGATGATGAAATTTCTTCAGAAGAACGAATTCCTCTTTGAATCTTCTGACCAACTCGCCTTCCTGGCTTAAAAGGACCTTGATGGCTACAGTCATCCCCCCGAATCGATCAACGGCCTTGAAGACCTTGCCGATTCCACCCGAACCTATCTCCGTCAGTATTTCGTAGCGGCTGCTAATCATCGATCGCTCTTCCGAGTTTTTAAACTTGCGCTCTGAATATTCTATTGTCCTTTGTGTGTATAATATAATGCTAAAAATCGAATTTCAATCATTTTTTCTGCCAAAAACGAGGGCCTCCGTGGAGTCTAACCTTTGACTGCTCGTAACTCAGGCCTGTATGGGACCAGGAACAGCTCTGCAGGATCAGCCTCTCTACGGCCCCAGTCCCCTCTCCCCTATGAGGCTGTGTCGGAACCTTCAAAAACGTACAGTTGTCATTCTGAGCGAAGCGAAGAATCTAATAATTCCAATAAGTTACAAAATCGAGATTCTTCGGCTGACGCCTCAGAATGACATTATGACACACCCTCTCTGGGGAGAGGGTTAGGGTGAGGGGGAATCGATTAACCCCCGTCCTGCAGCCGCCAAGCCAAAAACAGGATATGCCCAAAGACAAATCCCCACCATTTGCCTGACAGTATGCTCCGCCAATATTGTGTAAATTCTTTTGTGTAAAATTATGTTTGGAGGGACAAGTAGAAAGGGCATATCCATTTAGTGGAAAGATAGAAAGGAGGATATGCCCTATGAAGCGAGAATTGGATTTCTCGGAGAGTAA
>JBARPX010000011.1:0-16647 GCA_049643405.1 Candidatus Zixiibacteriota bacterium | reverse complement strand
GAGAATTGCGTCGGCGTCAGGATGAGCTCCCCTTCGGTTCCTTTTTATCTCTCAAGATCAAAGGTCTACATCTCTCATCAGGGAGCTTCGATTGACACCAGCTACGACTTTCGGGCACCGTTCTTTGTGACGGTCAATCAGGATTCGGGAGGTTTGCCTCGAAACGTCTTTCTGGATTCTGTCTCGACCTCAGCCAACGGACCGGACAGCTTATTGCCTGGGGAATGGGTGGAGACTGACCATAGCCTCTTGATGGAAGATTCCCTCTTCTGGATCGTTTTTCACTGGCTGGAAGGTTCACCTCTATCTCCTTTAGTCGGGGTGGACGACCTGCTGAATATGGGCAGCTCCCTTTGGGGGATGAAAACCTTTTTCCATTTCGAATGGCACCCGACGTACTACAACGCCATGATAGAGGCAGAAATTGCCATCAACCCCGACACCCCATCAGGAGTCGACACTTTCCGAGTCTACCGATCCGATAATCCCGATTCGATGATATATCAGAGCAATCTTATCGCCTCTGTTCCGGGAGAGCAGTTTCAATACTCGGATTCGGAGGTGGTTGAAGAGCAATCATACTTCTACTGCGTGACCTGCTTCAACTCAGAATGGCAGAGCAGAGCATCCGATACTGCGCAGGCAACTCCCAGAAGAAGAGCCGTGCTGGAAACCGACAGGGAGGAGTTCTCGGTCTGCACGAGCGCAGGCGAGCCGCTTTCTGATTATTTGACGCTGACCAATGCAGGCGGGTTGCCACTTGAGTTCAGGCTTCAGATGAACCTGGATGAGAAGGATTGGATGGGCGGATCGGATGTTTTCGGCTACACATGGACGGACGACAGTCTTGCGGAGGATCTCGAATTTTGCTGGATAGACATTGAGAGCACGGGAGTCCGAATCGGAGAAAGCGGTGATGATAACGAAGAATACGGATTCTTCGACCTGGGCTTCTCCTTTCCTTTCTACGGTGAGACCTTCGACAGCGTGAGAATCACCTCCGACGGGTGGCTCAGCTTCTCAGATGTTTATCCCTGCCCCACTGACACATTCCAATGGTTCATCAACCGGCCGCTTCCCTGGCTTTGGGGGCCATACTCTCTTGCAGCGCCTTTTTGGGACGATTTGATACTGGTCGATAGTTCCGCTATCTACTTTTACTCCGGCGGTGACTCCGCAATCATATCGTATGTGGACTTGCATCACTTCGGCCACAGCAACGGAGGTCCATATACTTTCCAGACCATCCTTACCCCGGATGGCGAGATCACGTTTCAATATCTTCATATCGGTGATTCAGATTACGGCGCCACGGTCGGTATACAGAATTATAATGGCACCATTGGCTTGGGCGTTTCCTGCGACGAAGAATACCTGCACGATTCGCTGGCCGTCAGGATAAGGCCTGGCTGGGTAAGAGTAGATTCCTTGGAGGGCTGTATTCAACCTGGTGAGAGCAAAACGTTGACTCTTACCTTCGACCCGCTTTCCTACTCCCGAGGAGTCTACCACGCCGATCTGCTTGTTCAAAGTTGGGACAAGAACCACCAATTAGAGACGAAGATCATTCCCCTGACCTTCTGCATCGACACCACCACTTCTGTCGAGTGGACAGACAGCGGAAAGCCCGACAAGATCGTCCTGCTGAAGAACTATCCTAATCCGTTCAACCCGACAACGACCATTCAGTTTGCAGTTGTGGGCGGGGATGGGAAAGCCGTGGACGGCGGACTTGTCCTGAGCGAAGTCGAAGGACCGTGGACCGCGGACGTGTCCCTCAAGATCTACAACATCCGGGGGCAGTTGGTGAGGACTCTGGTCGACGGCGAGATGATGACCGGAGATTATCAGGTCGTCTGGAACGGAAAGGATGACCGGGGAAAAGACGTGGCAAGCGGGATATACATCTGTAGACTGAAATCAGGGTCTCACCAAGAGGTGAGGAAGATGCTTCTCTTGAAGTGAAGGCCGCAGGCATGCAACCCGCTGTAAGGCCGTCAGCCCGAACGGCAAGAAAGAAGCCGAACCCCGATAGAGATTCGGCTTGTCATTTGAGAAGTGAATAAGGATGATCACCGGCAGCCTGGGGGATCGCCGCCTCTGTAAAGGTAGTTCACCAGATAAACCACGTCCGCAACATTAACGATCCCATCGATGAAGACCCTTGAAGCAGTATCAGTTTTATAGGTTAAACATGAAATCCAGACTCCATCACAGGATAACCTTCGTGATCTGTATGATCGTGGTCTTGATAACCCCCCTTAATCCCCCCTTAACAGGGGGGAAACCCGTATTGTCCCCCCGACAAGGGGTTTGCCTTCAAGCTTCACCCTGAAGGGGAAACAGGGGGTGATCATAACGAAACAGCCGAACCTCCAAGCAGGAGATTCGGCTGCGTCCCTAACAAGTGATTGTTTTTTTGTGGCTAAGACTGCGGCGGTGGGCCGCCTCTGAAGAGATAACTGACCAGATAGACGACGTCTCCCACGTTAATTATCCCGTCGCCGTTGTTGTCTCCGGCCTCTTCAAAGTCAGGAGGTGAACCGCCTTTGTAAAGATAGTTCACCAAGTAGACCACGTCCCCGATGTTGGTTACATCGTCCCCGTTCGCGTCTCCTATCAAATAGGGAAGACACGCAAACGTATAGTCGATCGTATGCCCACCTGTAGGCACGGATACATTCGTCGCCAGGAAAACATCGCTTCGACCACCCACTTTTGCAACAAGAGAGAAAACGTCGTTAGGCGTTGCACCGATCTCTCTCAAGACCCTTATCTGGTATTCTCCCAGCAAAGGCAGCAAAATGGTCACCCGGTCATCCAACTCCCCATTTCCACCCGGGATGTTTTCATAAGTACCGCCAAGGACGGTATTGAATTCAAGGCTGATAGAATCCATTACCGGATCAGTGACAATCAAATCCACCGAGGAGTAAAGAGCAGTAACCGTCACGGTCTCCAGTACGGCCACCATTAATACCGCCTGGGTGCTGTGTTCGATTCCGCATCCTCCAATCTCTGAGGCAGTAATTGTGAGGTCGTAAAACCCTGGCGGGGTAGTCAATGACGTACTGATGGTCATGACCGAGCTACCGGTGGGAACGACAGGATTCGTGTCAAAATCGCCGGAGGCGTCTGCCGGAAGACCGGCGACAGTCAAGGTGCAGGGAGATGCAAAACCGTCCAGAGATGTCAACTCCACATCATAGTCTATAGCGTTACCCGCTAACACCTTCCGACGCTCTGGAATGACCTCAATAGTGAAATCTCCCTCACATGATATGGTGAACACAGCATCACTTTGATCGCAGGGAGCGCCGTCCGCTGCGTCGCATATCCTAACCAGACAGTTCTCTGAGGGGGCCATGGGGATCGTCCAGGAATAACTTCCCCCCGCAGCCAAAACACCCTGCGCTTCGGTAATCCAGTTGGAACCTCCGTCTGTGGAATACTCAATGTCTACCGAATCAAGGCAACTCGAATTCCAGGTAATGTCCTGGTTGGTGCCAACAACCCAATCCTCTCCACCGTTGGGAGCGGTGACCGTAACCGTTTCAGTGGCTATTGCACCTTCGTCGCAACACTGGCCAGACTCTCCACAGTCGTTGTAAGCCGACACGCAGTAATTGTAGGTTACCCCGGGAGTAGCGGTCAGATCGTCATAGGAGGTCACGTCGGCTCCTACGGTATCCAATGCCGACCCTTCACGGTAGATGATGAATCCCATCTCATCGCCTGAGTTGTCAGTCCAGGAGAAATGAACCTTATCACACAAATCGTCGCTGGCCACGCAGTCAGACGGGGCGGCTGGCGGAGCCCTCCTGGTACCCTCGTCACAACACTGGCTCGACTCTCCACAGTCATTGTAGGCCGACACGCAGTATTCGTAAGTCACTCCCGGCGTCGCGGTCAGATCGTCATAGGAGGTCACGTCTGATCCCACAGTATCCAATGCCGAACCTTCCCGGTAGATGATGAATCCCATCTCATCCCCGGAGTTGTCGGTCCAGGAAAAGTGAACCCTATCACACAGGTCATCGCTGGCAACACAATCAGACGGAGCGGTTGGCGGAGCCCTCCTGGTACCATCATCACAACACTGGCTCGACTCTCCACAGTCGTTGTAAGCCGACACGCAGTAGTTGTAAGTCACTCCGGGCGCAGCAGTCAGATCGTCATAGGAGACCACGTTTGCTTCCACGGTATCCAGTGCCGAGCCTTCCCGGTAGACGATGAATCCATCCTCATTGCCGGAATTGTCTGTCCAGGAGAACTGAACCTTGTCGCAAAGATCATCACTGGCGACGCATCCGGATGGGGCGGCCGGCACCGCCTGGATGGTAAAGACCGCGTCGCTTTGATCGCAGGGAGTACCATCGCGGGCATCGCATATCCTCACCAGGCATTGCGGGGAAGGCGCGTTGGGTACGGTCCAGGAATAAGTGCCCGGCGCAGCCGGAGTCTTTTCCACCTCGGTGATCCAGTTTGAACCAGTATCGGTGGAGTACTCAATCTTCACTGTATCAATGCTTGACGAAGTCCAGGTTATGCTCTGGACGCTGCCGACACACCATTCCTCGCCTCCATTTGGCGCCGTGACGGTGATGGACTCCGCAGCAATCACCTTCAATACCACCTGGGTGCTGTGCTGAATCTGGACCGGGCCGGTCGCGCTGTGGTCGCCCATCGAGAACGGTGCGAGCGGCGGGATGATCTCGGTAGCGGTGACGGTCAGGGGATAAGTCCCCTCGGGCGTTGCCCCTGTCGTGGTGACGTTCATTGTGGAGGTGTTGGTTGGCGTCACCGGATTCGGAGCGAACGAAGCCGCAGCACCGCCTGGCAAACCTGTTACGGTAAGCGTACACGGCGAGTCGAATCCGGCCACCGAGGTCAGGGTAACAGTGTAGTCCGTCGCCTGTCCCGGCTGCACGGTCTGAGTATCAGGTGCAGCCTCGATGGTGAAATCAGGTTGTGGGGGTTCTCCCACGGTGAAGCAGTGCGGCAGGTTGTCTCTGGGCGTATAGGTTACTGCATCGCCGCGGCTGAACAGCAGGTTGCCGGTAGGCGGCCAGAAGGTGGTATCCATGCAGATGGTCATGGTATCTTCTATTACGTAAGTCAGGGTGGCAAGCAAGATCCTGTCACCTTCCCACCACTTCTGATCTGCTGTGCCGGTGGCAACAATGGACATGCGGGCATAGGCGTCATCCGTGCTCAGGTCCAGTATACGCGTATCCCACTCTCCCCCCATGAAGTCATCTCCCAAGTGGCCCATGCGATTATGCATCAGGGTGTCGGTCGGATCAGACAAGTTCAACAGATGCCGGAATACGCTCCTGCTGAAGTCGGGGTAAAACCACAGGGCGGAGGAGGTATTCCAGTAAGGATTCAGGGTGCAGCCTTTCGCAGGGTTGGTGCGAGTCCAACCGATGGGGATGACAAATCCGGCAATGGAGTCATCTGGTTGTGTCTGGTCATGGGTAATCAATAAGGGAAAACGAACCTGCCACGGACCGGTGCCCGGAGTTTGTTCGCAGTCTAAGCAGGTTACATGCAAGGTATCACAGTTCCCCCGGTCATCTGGGTCTTCCGGGCATTGGGCATGTACCTGAGAAAAGCCGAGCACCAGCGCGAACACGAAAACCGTTGCCATCGCTAGTCTAAGAACGCTTTTCATGGTGTTCCTCCTTTCTTTCGTGAGTGTGAACGTTTTGTTTTCCTTTTCAGCCCTTCAGTTTCATTCGCATAATCTGCCTCCTTCGATTCTGTCGGCCATCGTACGAGATCAGATTGAACACTTCATCAGAATAAAGATTTATATCCTCGTCTTAACCTGCCGAGCAGGTGTCGTACAATCACCCGACTCTTAAACAAGCTTATCTTCACCAAGGCCACTGAAACCAAACGTGATCAACCCCTTCTTACAAGCCATGTCCCCCTTAGCAGACGCCAGCATACGTAGCGAGAATAAGCACTTGGTCGCAGCCTCCTTGAAACGCGAGCCTGTCGATCCCGCTTATCCTCCCGAATCTTCATGTGGGAAGTGACTCCGATAGGAAAACTCCTTATCTCTCTCTTGTCAAACCACAGTATACAATATATGAACCTATTCCGTTTGTCAAGTGAAAAAATCGGAGTTTCTTCACCGAAGAAACGACCGAGTTAAATTTCCCGAAGACGTTTCTGCAGCATGGCTGTAAGGGTATGTAAGGCAGGTATGGTACGCGGAAACAACACAGCGGCCCGACTCCGCTTGTCCTGAACGAAGTTGAGGGCTCACAAAAAAGCCGAACCTCTTAAGCCAGAGGTTCGGCTGAGTCTTTGACAGATGAGCAGAAATCCTACGGACAGCCTGGAGGGTCTCCACCCTTGTACAGATAGTTGATGAGAAAAACCACGTCTCCGATGTTGATGACCTGATCGAAGTTGCAGTCTCCAACTTCTGGGGGATTGGGAGGCGCATCACCCTTGTAGAGGTAGTTTACCAGGAAGACCACGTCTCCGACGTCTATGATCATGTCTCCGTTTGCGTCTCCGTAACGAAGACAGATATTAACGAACAGAGAATCGGACGATTCACTGAACACACCGTTTTCATCTTTGGCTATTACGGTTATCTCATAACTGCCCGTGTCGGCCCAGGTGTGACTCGCTTCTACAGGATCGCCGGAAGCGTAGGGTCCTAACCATTCTGAGTAGGTTTCATCCCCCCAGCCAAACAGGTAATATAGGCTGTCTCCATCCGGATCGGTGGTGCTGGAAGTGTAGGTATATTCCAGTTCCACGCCTCCTTCTGTTTCACCCATCGGCGTGGCCGGCTTCGCCGGTTTCTCTGAATCACCTGCGATCACTAGCGATGGGTCTCCGAAAGGTTGAAATTCCTCCAGTGTTATGTAGTCGATCTCGTCCATAACAGGATTAATGTAGTCGGTCACACCATGAGCCCACAACTCACCGAAGGTGGCATCGCCGCCCTTGTAGTTGCCGGACATAATCAGGCAGAGCCTTTCGATACCCTTGGTGATGATGGCCGTTCCCGCGTAAGAGACGTCGATATCGGTTCCGCCGAGGTAGGCAATGGCGCCGCCATTAGGGTTCGTCAAAAACGTCCACCCAAAGCAGTGGGGGGCGACGTCATACTGACAATGATAACAGGCGTCAGATACCACGATGGGAAGCTCGTTTCCGTTGACAAGGGCGTTGATATGTGAATTGGTATAGTTCCCGGGTGGAATCCACTGGGAACTCTCGTGAGGATGCGTGGCCCACACGGTGGTGTGACCGTGACCATTAAAAAACGTAAAGCCCGCCCCGCTGTTGATTGCATTACTGATATTGGATGCCTGCCACAGCAGCCCGTTCGACGCCCAAACTCTTTCCTGGATGAACCCGTCCAGGGTATCGGCCACGTGCTGGTTGACGTACTCCCCCTCATCCACCGCCTCGGCGTCACCGGGCAACGAGTCTCCGCCTATGAGCACCAGATTGGTAAACCAGTCCTGCGTATGTGCCTCCCCTGTTTCATAGGTGATAATCTTGTTCACACAGGTGTTAACCTGAGTCGCATCGACGCAGGCAAGCCGGCCCAGGTAAACGTCGGGGTACAAATCCAGCGTATCAAAGCTGCCGTACCAGTTATACTCAGCGAAAAGGTCGTTCTCGTTGTCATCCCAGCTGCAGAAGTTCAGACTGTCATCGTACACATCGGCATAATACAGATCTGACGGGAAAACCCAATAGTCCTGGTAATCATAATCGAAATAGATGTGTGTATACCTGCAGGGCAGATAAGCTGCACCGCCCACCAGCAGGACGTAGTCTATACCCCAGGTTTCAATCGCATCCCTGATGAAATACTTGATCTGCTCGGGCATATCCCGACCGGGGTATTCAGCGTAGATCTCCTCTGTTGTCTTGAGAACCGTCTGGACACCGCGGCTATTCTTATGCGCGATTAATGGCTGTAGTTCATCTGAGAACGTGCCTGGCGTGATGATAACCATGTCGTAAACATCGGGAAACGATACAGGCGCTGTTGGCTCATCATAGGTCACTCGCATGTCGATCCTCTCGCTGTAATGGAGCGTGTTCAGACCAGGAGAGTACCTAACCGGGTAACAATGAACCTTCAGGAAGATGACGCGCTCATTTCCTTTGATTCCCGCCCCAACAGTGTATCTAAAGCTATCAGATGGATATAATTCAGCGCTTCTGTAGATCTCGTCGTTCCTCACTCGTTCTGGAACCCTCTGAGTACCGGTCTTCGGGACCGGTTCAGGACCTGGCTGCACTTGTTTGGACAACTTAATCTCGCGTGGTTGAGAGAAACTCACATCAACCTGACGGACCTTCGATCCCAACGGGAGGGTGAACACTTTCTCAACGACCGGCAGAACCGGCTCGCCCGCTTTCGACAAAACAGCAGCTGCCTCGTCGGCAGTTACGATCACATATTGATTCCAATGCTTGATGACAGGTTCTGAGACGACGATTGTTTCCTGAAAGCTCTTGACGCGGTACCCGGTGTTATCCGTCATGGCAACAGCCCCAAGCCCGGTTAGAACCAGGATCACTGCCGTCATCCTCTTCATTGTCTGTTACCTCGCAGGTAAGGATTCTGTAGGATCATAATGCGGCTGCTTTACTCAGAAGCCCCGAGAAGCGAAAACAGCCGTCTTTCATATCTGGTACGGATTTCGCTCCCCGGTTATTACAGGTTCGACACCCCCGCGAGGAAACGGTCTACCTCTCGTAGAGATCCCTCAGGGCCAATTTGAGCACTTTCGAATCGTCTTCGCGCGCGATCTCAATCTTGTATTCGGTACCCGGCTTTTCGCGTAGCATTCCACGAAGAGAGATCAGCCCGCCCAGATACTTGGTGTCAATGCCGTTCACCGACCTGATGATATCTCCGGCCTGAAGGCCTGCCTTAAAGGCCGGTGTCCCCTCGGCTACAAACATTACCTCCAACTCCCCATCCTGTCTTTTCCTGATCTGCAGGCCGCTGTTGTCTCGAGGAAAGGCATGGCCGAAGTTGTCTCCCTTTTCCACGATCACCTGCTCGCGTTTGTAATCTAAGTAAATCACGAAGTGCCGCAGAAGCGAGTTGCCGATGTTTCCGGTGAGGGCCTCGTTGGCAAATGCCCCCTCACCCTTCCCCAGGGGGATTGAGAATATCGGATTCTCGATGGTCATACCTGCAAACTCCATACTGCTGAATTTAACCCGAAGGTGCCTGCCCGAGCCGCCGGCACCGGCGCCCATACCGTACACGCCGGGGCGATCAAGCAAACCGTGCTTTTCTGCAAAGGGATAGTGAAACCACATTCCCCCTGCGCCGGTATCCAGATTCCACATGCCCTTGTACTTGCCGTCTACGGTCACCGGGAGGTGAAAGCTGTTGCTCTGAGACACCGGAGCATCGAAGACAACCCCCGTCCCCTGGTATTCGAAGTAGTCAGGATGGTAGAAGGATATCAGTTCGTCGGCATAATCGATTCTGGTAACCATGCGTGACAGGAAGTCAAATCCGAGAATACCGGCCACATCCATGCCCATCCATTCGGAAAACAACCAATACAGATCGATCATGGCCACTTTCTGCTCGCCGAACTCTATGCCCGGAAGGCTGAATGCAGGCAGTTTGGTGAACGAAACGTCCACCACGCTGCCCGCGCCCTTTCCCTTGAGACTGCCCATTGGCTCAAGCCCCAGCGCCTCGGCGAATCTCGTTTCCACCACCGTCGCACCGGCGCCGCTGTCGAGGCACCACAAGGTCTTCTTACCGCCGAGTTCGACCTCCAAGAACAGATGATCCTCGATGAACCTGAAGGGGATATTCTCGGCGCTGGAACCGTTCAGGAATCTAAAATCGGCAACCCCTTCGGCGGGAGGCTCGAAGGTCGATGGATCAACCGGTATGTTAGTTTCGATACTGGTGATTTGCATGATCTGCTTCATCTTGGTGGGATGCTCGGTCGCCTCCTCCCGGAAGGCCATAAGCACGCCGTCGACCTCACGATAATCGAAGAACAGGGTGTGCATCTCCGAATCCGGTTTCTTGAGCACGGTCTTCAGAAGGCGGAAGTTCGACTCATGGTAGTAGCTGGTGGTGACGTCCTCATTGATGATGTTGGTCATCTTGATCACGTAACAATCCGCATCACCCACCTTCTCGATTCCCTCAAGACCGAGATCGAAATTCGGAGAATTCCTGTTCAGATGATCGAACTGGGCCAGCAGGGCCCTAATTCTGTGCTCCTTGAGCGACCTTTCGTCCCGCCTGATCTGAAGTCTGCCGTTTTGATCGATCCTCCAGGAGTGTTCACCGTTATCACCTTCGGTGATCTTGAACACGGTTAAGTCGATCTCCTGGCGGCTTCGAATCGGCCTCTCGCTCCACTCGATGAACGTCCCTTCGAAGCCTGTCCCCTCGATCACTATGGTTCCTTCGGCGTGCCTGGTTCTGAGCGCTTTGATTTGATCCACGCCTCCCACTACTTCATAATGCTTCTCAAGAATCTCGTAGGGGTCGCTTAAGTCCGCCTGAGCAAGGCAGGTCACCAGCCAAAAGGTCAGCAAAACAAAAACTACGGTTCGAAAGCTTCTCGTCATTTCAATCTCCTTGAGAGTGAACTCCGGTTTGTCTCTTGTCGCATCTGTTGCTCTGAGGCGGATGTAATCTCTGGCAGAGCAGGGAATCCCCCCTGTTACTCCTAGAAATTCGCTTACGCAAAACGCAGCTTCGACGTCTGCGAGTGCCTGTTATGTCTGAAACAGGTACTGCAGTTTCATGAAAAACTGGCGCGAGGTCATTTTCCAAGCCGGATCGACACCCGAATCCGTTTCCACGTTGCTGTAATCGTAGGTCGATCCGATATATAGAACCGAGAATGAACTGAGGCGATAGGTCAGAAGCGGATCTACCTCCCAGATCTGGTAGAAGTCGTCGTACTGGAGTACCAGTCTGAAAGACAGTTCCCGGTTGGCCTGATAGCGGATTCTGGTCCTGGTTATGTATCCTTCGAAGAGTTCCTCTCCTGTGTCAACGCTCGTGATTCTGTACAAGTTTATGCCGGGTTCAATAATGAGCCTGTCTATCGGCTTGAGATCAATGGATGCGTCCACAGCCGTTTCGTTACCTTTGACTAAGTAACGGTGCACTACGCTCTGCCTGCGGCGGAAGCCGACATCACATCCAAGCTGATCGATTATGCGACTGCCTAAGTCGATGTCTATCATCCAGAGATTGTCAAACTCCACCCCGCTCCAAGACTCATAGTTTCTGCTAAAGGATGCGTGGAAATAGGTTTGGGCAATCCTGATTCGACCGTTGATGCCCAGATTGTTCTCCTCGATCTTCCTCACCCCGTCAAAATTCCATCTTCTGTGAACGTGTGACTGCGGGGTTATCCGCTCGAAGATGCCGCTTTTGGGGTAGATGTTATAGCCGGTCCATACGGTAAGGTTTCTGTAATCGATCCACGGATCATAGCCGGTCTCGGTTCGATAGGTGGGGCTCACCTGATTGTAATCGACGAAGAAGTTCCAGCTGCGCGCGTCGCGGTTAAATCTGGTGATGAAGGCACTGCCATAGAAGGATTCACCGTCAAAGGCGGCTGTATGTTTTCCGTTGTCGAATCGGATGCGGTTGAAATCTGAAGTAAGCAGCGTATCGTCCGGCTCCCTGGTATGGCTGGCGATGAACTGCCCATCGATGCTGTAGTTCTTGGAAAGCCGTATTCTTCCGTCGATCGCTGCTATGCTTCCCGAACCACCTCCATCCAAACGCCGGTCGCTGACTATGAAGCCGATCATTGAGTTGTCACCGAAGCCTCGCGAGCCCCTCAAGACATTGACCACGCTTTTTCCCGAGTTTATAACCAAACTCCCCTCCTCCAGAGGGATCATGTAAGGGGTGTTCTCATCCAGCGCCCCCAGGAACCCGATAGATGTCCGGCCCATTCGTCCCGTGACTTTGGCGGTAAGCTGGGGATCATTGATCATGCGGGAATAGAAGGAGTTGAACAGGGTGCGAAAGATGTCGCTTCCTTCCTGGAAAAACGGTCTTCTTTCCGGGTAGTAAAGGGCGTGGGTGGTATTGACGTCTATCTGGGCGGCGTCCGATTCTATCTGGCTGAAATCGGGATTGATGCTCGCCTCGACGGTGACGTCCGAAGAGACAGAGTATTTTCCACCCAGAGACAGTTCTCCTTCGGGATTGCTGTTCCGAAAGCGTACATCCGGCTCGCTTAGATTATGCAGGCTGCCCGATTGATAGGCTAAGACCGTGGGCAGGATCTCGATCCCTTTTCCCGGTCGCACGTTTCTGATTCCTTCAACCGTCCCCCACTGGCAGGGCCAGCACTGCTCATTCCGATCGCGGGCAGACCATGAGTATTGGGTGTAGCTCTCCCGGGGTCGGTTGCGCCAGAAGTCGACCTTCCAGGTTTGCGCCTCTTTGTTCGGAAAGCGGATACTCTCAAAGGGGATGGCCATCTCTACCTGGTAGCCGGAGGCGGTTATCCGGGCAGCCGACTCCCAGATCAGGTCATATCCGAGATCCTCGAATCCGCCGCCTTCGCCCCCCACGCTGGTCCAGAGGCGGTCTTTCTGGATTCCGTACGGGTTCACGAAAAACTCATAGGCCCAGGATGCGTCGCAGTACGTGTCGATAAGCAGGCAAACGGCATCATCTCCGTTGAACTGGTCCCGCTGGCACATGGTGGCGCGGATCGCAGCCGGGTCGTCATAGCAGACAAAAGCCACATATAAATTGTCGTTGTCGTACGTGATGAACGCTTCCGTTTCGACCTCGGGCTTGGTGTTGTCCCCGGGGGAACGCTCCACGAAGTTGGCCACGCGAGCAGCGCTTTTCCATTCGGCATCATTCAATTCGCCGTCGATGCTGATCGCCCCGGCTGATTTTTCGGTTTCAAGTCTTGGCTGGAACACCGGTTCAAATGGGGATGAAGCAAGGGCGGGTAAGCTCAGAAGTACTACGCTGGCAATAATTACTGTAATCCAGCACACCTTGCGGACGTTAACGAGTTTTCTCATCCCTTCCATCCTTTCCGTTGCTGGTTAACACTCCCGATAGGTCAGAGCCGATTGGTCTCTGCTATCTCTATCTCCCTCGAGTTTCCTCCCCGCTAACAGCAACGATAGGCCAGACTGAGCATCAGGCCCGTTATCGTTCTTCATTCTTGTTTACGGGGGGGGATTGCCGCTGGTTCCGAAAATGTGTCGGGGTTCATATCCGGTTTATTCGTAGTTTCTTTTCTGTTCAGTTGGTGCACAAGAGGGCTCGGTCAGCCGAGTCATTTCTGAAGGTAGGGCGAGAAGTATACGTAACGCTCCTGGGTCCATCTGCGTAGACAAGGGTAGTGGGGTGATTTGAGAAAGGACCTATGTATCATTCGAGCAAAGGAGAGATCATGAAAAAGCTGCTATTGGCGTCATTATTGGTGTTGGCTGGCATCTACGTACCATTGGTCCAGTCTGCGTCATGTCAGGATTCGCTCAAAATCGAGAACCTGTTCGACAACTACTTTCGAGAATACCTGAGGCTCAATCCCGAAAAGGGTACAGAGCTGGGTTTACCCAAGGAAAGCCCATACAAGTTCGACCGGGGCGGCCTCAACGACGTCTCTTATGCCGGGATAAATGCTAATTATGATCTGTCCAGGAAGTATCTGGATCAGTTGAAAGGAATCGATCCCGCGAAGATCACCAGATCACAGAACATCGACGCCAGGATACTGACCTGGTTTCTGGAGATTCAACTCGAAGAGGAGAAGTTCGCAGACCACAAATACCAGATCGACCATCTTTTCGGAGTTCACAGTCAGTTGACAAACCTGCTGACGGAGTACCACACCATCGAGGACATTCAGGACGCCGAGGATTATCTGAAGCGTATGGAAAAGATCCCCATATCTCTCCGTCAGGTGATGGAGCGCCTTGACGCGCAGGAGGTAAAGGGTATACGCCCGCCGGTTGACATCATCGAGAGGGTCATCGCGGACATGGGGGCCTTCAAGAAGCCCGAGTCGAAGTTCAACCTGCTCTATCTGGATTTGATGGAAAAACTCGCCGCTGTGCAGAACATCAACCGCTCCATCCGGGAGAATCTGGGCCGCAAGGCGCGGTCGACCCTCCAACGAAGCATCTATCCAACTTACGACGAGTTCATGATGCGGCTGCGGGCATCTGCACAGTATGCCGACAGCCTGCCCGGCCTCTGGAAATTGCCGGACGGGGACAAGTATTACGCCTACTGCTTGAAATTCCATACCTCAAGTGTCATGTCGCCGAAGAAGGTCTTCAAGCTGGGACAGAAGGAGGTAAAGGCGCTTCAAAAGAAGGCCAGGATTCTCTTGGACTCGCTCGGAATCAGCGGAGATACAACTTTCGGCGCGCTGATGGGCCAGTACCGGGCCACCTGGCAGGACCCCTATATCAAGAACAAGTTCTATTACCCCGAGGGGGAACGGATGAGGCAGATGGTTCTAAGGGACTACCAGCGTCTGCTCGACAGCGCCCTGGTGCGTCTGCCAGAGGCATTCAGCTACATGGTCAAAACCCCCGTTACAGTCGAGGCTGTTCCTGAACACAGGGAAGGGAGCGGACTGACCTATTACGAGCCGGCTTCCTTAGACGGCAAGAGAAAGGCCACCTTTCACGTCAACATGGGATACATCTTCGACAAGCCCGGCATGCCCTCTTTGCTCTATCACGAGACCGTGCCCGGGCATCATTATCAATTTGCGGTTCAGCAGGAATTGACCCATGGCCGGATGTTCAAGAATCTGTTCTTCATAACGGGATTCGCGGAAGGGTGGGCCATGTACGTGCAAAGCCTGGCTATGGAGTTGGGCTGGCTGCCGGACATCTATGCACGCATATCCGAACTCAACTCACAGCTTTTCCGGGCGGTGCGGATTGTGGTGGACGCCGGAATTCACTACAAGAAATGGACGAAGGACGAGGCCAAACAATACATGTATGACAACTTAGGCTGGAGCTCAGACAACGAAATCGACCGCTACACGGTCTGGCCGGGCCAGGCCTGCTCATACACCATAGGAAGATTGAAAATCATGGAACTCCGGGAAAAGGCCAAAAAGGAGCTCGGCCCGAAATTCGACCTGAAGGAATTTCACATGACTGTCCTGGAGAACGGCAGCCTGCCTCTGGATCTGCTGGAAGAAATGATTGACGATTACACTAACGCGAAGGAATAGGATGTTTTTGACGGTTCAAGACATGGGTGAATTCCCCTTCAGGGGAGGGGAGTTTCTGTAGTGGGCCAGACAACAAGAGACAAAAATCGATTTCCCTGAGGTGGGTTACTACGAAACGCGAACGGTGGAAACATCCTCCATCACATGATCAAGGAAATCAGCCGCAAACTCCTTTACTCCGACTCTGAGAGAGTATGCAGCGTACCTTGAGGGCACGCATTCTCGCCACGGCGGTTTCAGCTGGGCGATCTTCTTCTTACCATTCAATTCCTCTCCCCCAAGTGTCTTTACAATCTTGAAGTCCACGAAAGAATGTGGCAGCTTGTCCTTGTATGATGGAAGGAAGTGGAACTCCAAGACTCTGTTCTTCAAATAGTATTTCTTGAACTCATTGGAAAACGCCTTGTAGGCTTTCTTCGGGGCCGGCTCCGACCCCACGATCTGATCCTCTGGCAGAAGCTTGTCCCTTAGGAATTGCTCGAATACAATTGATGCTGGAAAGACACCGGAGACTGTCAGTAAAGGTTGCCCCCTCGGGTGAAGTATATCGCAATGTGGGGTGAGCACGATCGCAGGCAACTCTTGGCCCACACACTCAAAAAGGACTCCGTCAAAAACTGCTGACTGCTCGATTGAGTCGTCGAAGCACTCCGCATACAGTTCCTCACCGGACAATACTTTCTCGCTAGACCCGTCTAATCCCATGCCTTGCTCGCAACTCGTTTAACCTTCTGTGTTGCTCAAATGCGCATTTCCAATCAATCTGTAGCCCTTCGACCACAAAATCATGCGGTGGCTCGAAGATGGGTGCAGCGTCCTCTTCATACTGTACACCTAGAAGTTGATTTTGAGTAAGAACAATGTCACTGAGTCGTTTAACAGCATCCAGTGACTGCTCGCCAGAGAGCAACGGTTTTGACTGTCCGCTTCTCGCCAGTGTTCGCAGGGGACTGCTCACCAAATACTTCTGCGAGCCTTTCCCTCCTAGGACGAGATAGAGGCTGAGCACAACCCCCGGGAATAGAGATGGATAGCGATCCTCGTCGACGCCACTGCGAAGCCATTCGTAATATTGTCCCGCGCCGAGCCGACTACTCCTCCGAGGTCTTTCAGGGTCATCACCGCACTGAGTCGCCGTACTCTTTTCGAGCGCTGGCAGAACAACAGTGCTTTTCTCAATCTCCTCTAAGTCTGCCGACTGCTTCATTTGTCCTCCTCGAAATAGCTTCTTCTCAGCTGTTCATCTTTGTCTAGAAGTGAAGGCCAATCTGTTTTCATGCGCGCAAGCAGCTTTCGGTTCTTTCTGAGGTTCTTGATTTCGTGATTATAATTCACTCGCAGAGATTGGTTTCTTGCGGTGATATTCAATCTCTCAATAGTGTTCTCATCTAATGGTCCCGAG
>JBARPX010000010.1:0-3778 GCA_049643405.1 Candidatus Zixiibacteriota bacterium | reverse complement strand
TAGAAAAAGATCAAGCAGTTGATCGACATCAATGCCACCCTCACCACCGGCGGGCTGTAGGAGGGGATGTCATCTTTTAACGGTATCATCTATCTTCAACTCACGGTCAACAGGGGTCAGTAGCTCGGGCTGTCCCGCCTAAGGAGGGAGATTACAACCCAACCCACTCACCGAACAATTAAATGGAGTTCTTTTTTTAAGGCAAGGAAAATCTAGGTCAACGGCATGAACCGTACGGTTCGTGCCAATGTATAGAACTGATTAAACGGAAACAACAGAATTCGCGCCAGCCCCGCCAGGTCGGGGTCTTCGCCCAGACGCTCAGCTACGACAAGCTGGTGTACTCCAAGTTGTGCTCTCCCCTTCAGAACGTTCAGGGTGGTGACAGTTCGACTTCGCTCACTGTCCCTGAGCAAGGTCGAACCACAAGCAGTTTTTCGGAAGCTTACAAAAACTAACTGCAATTAAAACAGCTCTTCTTTTCTTTTTTCTTCCCTTATTATTCTGTAAAAGTTCTTTGCTTCCTCTTTTCTCACGCTGCGCAGTGGAATGTCCAGCACCTCTACTTCTAAGAATCTGTTTGCGAAGCTAATAGTTATGTTTTGTCCCGGCTTCACTTCCTTACCGGGTTTAGCCGCCTTTCCATCCAGGTAAACCACCCCGCTCTCACATGCTTTTTTAGCCTGGGCGCGCCTCTTTATTAGCCTGGTGTCTGAAAGGTAGCTATCTAAACGCATGGGGGGGGTCTGGCGGCGGATTTGTCCTGAGCGAAGTCGAAGGACTGAGGTGTGCACCATCCGGCGCACACCTGCGGACGTGTTATAGCCGTATCTCGACATATATCTCTTCGCGCAGCTTCTCCACCCATTCCGTGACAACGTCGTTGGTCTTCTTGCGCCGGACCATGTCCTTTAGGATGTCCCAGTCGTCCTCTAAGCTTAGTTCTCTTCCTTCTCTTTTGTCCAGAGCCCGGAGGATATGGATGCCGAACTGGCTCTTCAGCGGCCGGCTCACCTGGTCGATCTCCAAATCCTTCACCCCTTCCTTGATTTCCGGGGTCATCTGCTCGACAGGATACCAGCCCAGCTCTCCGCCCATCTTCTGCGACTCCTCATCTGAGGAGAATTCCTTGGCCAGTTCCGGGAAATCGGCTCCCTCAAGCAGCAGGTGGTAGAGGCTGTCGGCAAGCTTTTCGGTTCTCATCGTATCTCTCTCGGACGAGCCAACCAAGAGGAGTATATGTCTGGCGTGCACCTGATCGCCTTTCTTTTCTTCCACCTTTATGATGTGATATCCAAACTCGGTCTCCACCACGTCGCTGATCTCCCCCGGTTCAAGGGCAAAAGCCACTCCCTCGAATTTAGGGATCATGTCTCCCTTTTTGAAGAAGCCCAGATCTCCACCCCGTTCGCCGGTCGGATCGTCGGAATAGGTGGAAGCCAGCCGGGCAAAATCCTCACCCTCGTTGGCCAGCTTTCGTATCCTCTCTGCTTTACTCTTCAGGGAATCCAGAGTCTCGGAAGAGGGTACTATCTCCAGAAGGATGTGGCTCAGCTTTACCGCCTCCGGTTGATCCGGAAGGCTATCCTTATGCGTCTCGTAGAAATCCTTAACCTCCCTGGTCGACACGGATACCTTGGAAAGCTTGGAGGCTATCAAGCGATCGGTCAGCATCTTTTCTTTTGTCTGCTCTCTGTATTTCTTCCTAAGCTCGCCTTCGGTTAAGCCCTCTGCCTTGAGTTGAGCCTTGAATTCTTCCTCGGTGAACTCTGATTTGATCCTATTCAACTGTTCCTTGACAGACTCCTCCACCTCTTTTGAGGTCACCTCTATATTGGTATCCTTCTGCGCCGCGAGCAAAAGCACCCGGTCGTTGACCATCTGGTCCAGTATCTCCCGTTTGAGCTGGCCCCTTTGGGCTTCACTTTTCAACTCCATTCTCATCTGGTTGACATACAAGGCCAACTGCACTTCAAGCTCGGAGTCCGAGATGATCTGATCTCCCACCACAGCCACGATCCTGTCCAGAACCTGCTGAGCATGCACTAGGCTGGAGATGGGAAGGAATATACAGAGGAGAAGAAAGATCATCCCTTCTGCTCTGCTAACGAGTCCTGTTCCGTAAGTTTTCATTCTATCAGGAGAAACGAGGATTACGAATCCATTTCGCCTGACCTGCATTCAGATAATCCTCGTTTCCTCTCAATTCTCAAGTAAGGTGGGTGAATTAACCCTGTCCTGGGGGCGCCTCTTCCTCCTGTATGGTGGATTCTATCACCTGGTCGAATACTTCGATCTTGTAGCGGGTCCTGTTGTTTTCTATCCAGTTTTTGTATATGTTGTTGTCCTTCTCCTGGCGGGCCATCTTGGTAAGTCTGTCCTTAACTTCCTCCAGAGACTGCAGGGTCTCCTCTGTTTTGCTGGTCAATTTGATCACCGCATAGCCCTCGCCGAATTGACGATCCTGTATTTTAATTGGACCGTCCACCTTCCCCTTCTTCAATTTCACCGCCGCGTCAAAAAGCTCCGGATACCGGGGGCGGGTAAACTCTCCTAAGTCTCCTCCCGATCCCTTGGCTGAGGTTCTGATGGTCTTTTCCTGGGCCAGCCGGGTGAAGTCGGCTCCTCCCCTCAACTGCTTCAGAACGTCTTGCGCCTCCTCTTCGGTTTTGAGTAGAATTTCCCCTATCTTGACCTTGGCCTGGACGGTGAATCTGTCCTTGTGTCTGTCGTAGTAGCTTTTCAACTCGTCGTCTGATATTCCCACCCCTTTTAGGATGACCTCGTTTTTCATCCTGGCGGCCATCTCCTTCTCTATTATCACACTCCAGTCCTTTTGGAAATCCTTGCTTTCCTCTAAGTTCTGCTTTTCGGCCACGTCCATCAGCAGATCTCGCACCAGGCTTTGGAAGGCTATCTCTGTGATCTTCTCCCGGTCGGACAGCTTGGGACGGTAGGGTTGGGGTATCTGGCTGAAATCCTGGACAAACTTCTCCACGGTGACCTCTCCCTTGTTATAGGAAAAGAGGGTCATGGCCATTTCTTCAGGGGTAAACGTGTCCAGATCCAGAGCGTCTGCGGGCCTTCTCAGGCTGAGGCTATCCGGCGGCACCTCCTCACTTTTTGACATCACCAGGTCCAGAGCATCCTGGTTTATCTTGAAGCCCACTTTTTTCCTCAACTGGGCGAAATACTCTTTTACCCTGGCCTCCCTTTTGGCCTGGTTCAGCTTGGGCATAATCAGCGTCTTGGTCTCCTCATAGGAGGGCTGCTCCACCTCCCTGCGCTCGATGAACTTGATTATGTGGTATCCGAAGGTCGTCTTCACCGGTCTGGATAGTTCCCCCTCCTTCATCTTGAATGCCACCTCCTGGAAGTCCGGCACCATCTTACCCCAGCGGAAGAATCCCAAATCCCCAGCGTTGTCCCTGGCGGTGGGGTCGATGCTTCTCTCCTTGGCCAACTCGGCGAAATCCGCCCCATCCTTCAACATCTGATAAACCTCGTCGGCCTGTTCCTTGGTCTCCACAAGTATGTGCCAGGTATGCACCTCCTGCTGCATCATCTGGTATTCCTTTTTTATCTCCGATTCGGTGGGTTGAGACTTATCCACGATGTCTTTTTGGTAGAGCAGATTAAGGAGTATCCTCTCTTTCTGTTTGGCGAAATTGGTGTCGGCCACTATGGCGTTGTCCAGTCCTTCCTTGTAGGCCTCCAGGATCACCACCTGCTCCCCGATCATCCTCTCCACCACTTCCTTCTTTCGCTGGAGATCCGG
>JBARPX010000009.1:0-41128 GCA_049643405.1 Candidatus Zixiibacteriota bacterium | reverse complement strand
GGTAATACCGACTTAGACTACCTGATCATAGGGTATGATCCGGATGGAATCCAGCTTTGGGCAAAAAGATACGATGGACCTGCCGGCGGTGAAGACATAGCTTATGCCTTAGCCGTGGACGATTACGGCAACGTCTACGTGACGGGAGCGAGTTCCGGCAACGGCACCTCCCATGACTACGCTACCATAAAGTATTACCCCAGCGGAGATACAGCCTGGGTCAGGAGGTACAACGGGCCGGTCAACGGTTCTGATCAAGCATGTGCGGTGTGCGTGGACGATTCTGAAAACGTCTACGTGACCGGGTTCAGCTGGGGTGGACTGGTTAACCTCGACTATGCCACGGTCAAGTACGACCCGGGTGGGAACCAGCTTTGTTCCAGAAGATACAATGGCGCGTCCAACGGGGAAGACAGGGCTACAGCGCTGGCGGTGGATGATTGGGGCAATGTGTACGTCACCGGGTACAGCAGCTCTCCCGGAACTCTCCGGGACTATGCCACCATAAGATATCTCCCGGACGGGGACACCGCTTGGACGGCCAGGTATGATGGTCCGGCAAACGACCGGGACGAAGCCCACGCTATAGCCGTTGACCGCTGGGGAGGTGTCTGCGTAACCGGCTTCAGCTGGGACAACGGAACCAACTTGGACTATGCCACGCTGAAGTATCTTCCCAACGGGGATACCGCCTGGGTCAGGAAATACAATGGACCTGACAATGAAGGTGACTGTGCCGAAGCTATAGCCGTCGACGCCTGGGGCAACTTCTATGTGACCGGAGCAAGCAGCGGGGGGACATCCCAGGATTATGCTACGATAAAGTATCTTCCCCACGGAGGTACGGCTTGGGTCAAAAGATATGATGGCGGGGCAAATGGCTACGACCAGGCCTCCGCCATAGCGACAGACCTTAGCGGCAATGTCTACGTGACCGGCTGCTCCTGGGGCATCGGGACATCTGCTGACTACGCCACCATAAAGTATGTCCCAAGCCCACAGGTGCCCACCTCACGTTGTCTCGGGCAATTGATCCTGGTCGCCCTTCTGATGGCAACCGCACTCTGGAGGCTTCAGAGGAAAAGGGCAGCTATGCACAGCCATAAGTGACTCTATTTCAGTGAACGTTAGCCCCACATTCCCGAACCCTTGATCGGTTTAGATCCCGGGTGAATGCACGCGGAAGTGACGCCCGACTCAGCGGCCACCGGTCGCATTTCCCTTCGTCGTGCCGTCTCTGAAGTTTGCATTTGACAAAGAAAATCGGGCGTGATATATTGACGGCGTCACAAGAGGTAAAGGGTAAGTTCATATTCATCTCTATGGCCTTCTTAGAAAACATTACCATAGGGCAGTATGTTCCCGCTGATTCGGTGATTCACCGGCTGGATCCGAGAACCAAGCTTGCTTTGATTTTGGCTGTAATGATCCTAACGGTGGCGACGATCGATTTGCGGGTCTATCTTCTGATATCGCTGTTTCTGCTCTCCCTTTGTTTAATGTCAAAGGTGCCTCTCCCCTATTTCTTCCGCAATCTAAGATCATTTTTCTGGCTGTTTGTGCTCACCTTTGTGCTGCATATCTTCTTTGCCCCGACGGAAGCAGTCAAGTACTGGGATCTCAAGTTGATGAGAATAAGCCAGCAGGGGGTGTTCAACGGAGCCGTCTACAGCTGGAGGATTGCCATCTTTATTTTCTCGGCGGCATTCCTAAGTCTCACCACCCAGGCGGTGGAGATGACGGATGCTGTTTTCAAGTCCTTTTCTCCTCTGAAGAAATTCAAATTCCCGGTGGAGGAACTCTCTTTGATCACAATGATCTCCCTAAGATTCGTACCTCTGCTGCTGGAGGAGGCCATCACCTTAAAGAAGGCTCAGATGTCCCGCGGAGCGTCGTTTGAAGGAGGATTGATCAAGAAGGTAAGGAAAACCCTGCCCTTGTTGATTCCGCTGTTCATCTCATCGTTCAGAAAGGCGGACGAGCTGGCTCTGGCTTTGGATGCGCGGGGCTTCCGCAGCGGACAGAGTCGAAGCTCGTTCCAGAGGCTGACCTTAAAGCCGATCGACTTTCTTTTTTTATGCTTGATTTTCACGCTGGCAGGAGTATCTTATTTGGTTAAGGTGGTTTAAGGGGACACTGGATGCAGAGGAACATTAGACTTGAAATCGAATATGATGGAACGGAGTTCTACGGCTGGCAGGTACAACCAAAGCTTCGCACGGTTCAGGGTGAGATCCAGGAGAGACTCAAGACCATCTTAAACCAAGAGGTCAACCTGATTGGAGCGGGCAGGACCGACGTGGGAGTGCACGCCCTCAGCCAGGTGGCAAATTTCAAGACGGACAACCCACTGGATAGCGAAACGATTCTCAAAGGATTGAATGGACTTCTTCCCCACGATGTGGCGGTCAAAAAGGTGCAGGAGGTGGATTCTGATTTCCATGCCAGATACAATGCAACCAGCCGGCTGTACAGGTATAGAATTTATCGAGGCAGGACTGCAATCTTGAGAAGATATGTCTGGGAGGTTCTCTATTCGCTTAATCTGGAGAGGATTGTCAGAGCCACTCAAGGAATTCAAGGTGAACATGATTTCTCCTCGTTCTGTGTGGCTGAATCAGCGAAAGACAATAGCGTCTGCAACGTTACCTTAGCCTCCTGGGAAGAATACGGAGATGAGCTGTTACTCAAAATTGAAGCCAACAGATTTCTTCACACCATGGTCAGAAGTTTCGTAGGAACTTTAGTAGAAGTCGGCAGAGGATATTTTTCAGTTGAAGACTTCAGTGACATAATGAAAGCAAAAGACAGGAGGAAAGCGGGTCCAACGGCGCCGGCCTGCGGGCTTTGTCTGTTTGAGGTGAAGTACTGAATTGGCCCTCAATAAAGGCAGGACTAAATATCCTGTTCTATGACGGACTATTCGTTTTTTCGCATCGCGACGGGAATTTTCCCGCTGTGAGGCTTGGTTCCATAGACCCTTGAAGATGTTCACAGTACATAAACAACTTACGGAGGTTGGCACATGAAATTCTTCATCGACACTGCAAACTTAGACGAGATAAAGGAGGCCGCCGGCATAGGTATCCTGGACGGGGTAACCACCAATCCCACTCTGCTGGCAAAGGAAAAAGGCAAGGAGGATTTCAGGACCATCATTAAGAAAATCTGTGAGATGGTGGATGGTCCGGTGAGCGCCGAGGTGGTTGCGCTGGATGCTGACGGGATGGTGAAAGAGGCTGAGGATCTATCCAAACTGCACAAAAACGTCGTGGTGAAAATCCCCATGTGCAAGGAGGGCTTGAAGGCCATAAAGATTCTGGATTCGAAGGGAATACGAACCAACTGCACCCTGATCTTCTCCCCTATCCAGGCGCTGTTGGCTGCCAGGGCGGGAGCCTCGTTTGTCAGTCCCTTTGTGGGGAGGCTGGACGACGCCAGCCACGTGGGAATGGATCTGGTGGAGGACATCGTGACCATCTTCGAGAATTACGAGATCACCACGGAGGTAATTGTGGCCAGCATAAGGAATCCCCTTCACGTGGTGGAAGCGGCCACCATGGGAGCAGATATCGCCACTATTCCCTTCAAGGTGATCGGGCAGTTGATCAAACACCCCCTTACCGACATCGGGATAAAGAAGTTCTTGGAGGACTGGAAAAAGGTGGACAAGTAGTGGCTACAGGTGGGAACGTAGGGACAGTCCTTTCCGCCAGAGGCGGATCCGCCTTCGGTGGAGTGGCTGTCCGTGCTCTGTACCGGACAGGGACAAGCCTTGTCCCTACGTTCAACCATGGTAGCGGAGATATTGTACTCCTCATGAGCGCTCATTGACGGATGGAGAGATTTCGAAGATGATTGAACGATACACCACTCCCCGGATGAAGGAGCTGTGGTCCGACCAGAACAAATTCCAGAAATGGCTGGATATCGAGATACTGGCCTGTGAGGCCATGGCCAATCTGGGAATCGTGCCCAAGTCTGCTCTGGCCAAGATCAAGAAGAGGGCCAAATTCGACGTCAAGAGAATTTCGCAGATCGAGGAGAAGACCAAGCATGACGTGATTGCGTTCCTCACCAACGTGGCTGAAAACGTAGGCGAAGCATCCAGGTACGTCCACTTCGGCCTGACCTCCTCCGATATTCTGGACACTTCGCTTTCGGTGTTGATGAAGGAGGCCGGCCTGCTGATCTTGGAGGATCTACAGAAGTCGGCCAAGATTATCAGGAAACGGGCCCTCCGGTTCAAGCATACGCCCATGATGGGGAGAACTCATGGCATTCATGCTGAGCCGATAACATTGGGCCTCAAGTTCGCCCTCTGGTTTGCCGAGGTCGGAAGACACATCCAACGCCTGAAAGCATCGATTAAGACCATCTCCGTGGGAAAGATCTCAGGCGCTGTAGGGACCTTCTCGAATCTGGATCCGAAAGTTGAGCAATACGTCTGCAGGAAGCTGAAAATTAAACCCGCCCCCATATCAACCCAGATAGTCCAAAGAGACCGGCACGCTGAGTTCTTGTGTACGTTGGCACTCATCGCCGGCTCGATCGAGAAATTCGCCACCGAGATAAGGAGCCTGCAGAGGACCGAGATTCTGGAGTTGGAGGAGGGCTTTAGCAAGGGCCAGAAGGGCTCCTCCGCCATGCCCCACAAGAGAAATCCCATCACCTGCGAGAGGCTTTGTGGTCTGGCCCGGCTGGTTAGAACCAATGCCGAAGCTTCCATGGAGAACATGGCGCTGTGGCACGAGCGGGACATCTCCCATTCTTCAGTGGAGAGGGTCATAATCCCGGATTCCACCATTCTGGTGGACTACATGCTGGTCCAGTTCAACCGCGTAATGGAGAATCTTCTGGTTTTTCCTGAAAGCATGATGGCGAATCTGAACAGGACAAAAGGGATGATCTTTTCCGGGCGACTGCTTTTAGAGCTTGGCAGGAAGACCCCCTCCAAAGAGGATGCCTACCGCATGGTCCAGGACATTGCCATGAAAGCCTGGAGACAAAAGGGAGATTTCAAGGAGCTGATCCTGAAAGACAGAAGAGTTCTGAAGTACCTGAGCAAGAAAGACATTGAAGAATACTTCGATCTTGATCACTGTTTGAGAAACGTGGATTACATTTTCAGAAGAGTGTTTAGATGATAAGAGAGGGGTATGCATTCGTTCTTCCGACTCTGGGGATATCACTCATTCTATTCTCAGCGTGGGCTGCTAGCTCTCACCTGATACTTCTTCCGTTTGCCGGAATCGCTTTTCTCCTTTTGCTCTTTCTGATCTTTTTCTTCCGAGATCCAGAAAGAAAAGCTCCCGAAGCGGGGAATCTGATTCTCTCCTCGGCAGACGGCAAGATTATCTCAGTAAAACCTTTCCAGAGCGTGGACTTCGTTGGCGGGCAGGGAACTTTAGTGAGTGTATTCATGTCGGTCTTCGACGTACACGTCAACCGTGCCCCCATTTCCGGGAAGGTGGAATATTTTAAGTACAATCCGGGCAAATTTTTTCCCGCGTTCAAGAATAAGGCTTCGTCGGAGAATGAACAGACCGAGCTGGGCATCGAGAACACGCATGGTAGGGTCATCATAAAACAGATAGCGGGGATCATCGCGCGTAGGATCGTATGTAAGGTGAGGCCGGGAGATAAGCTGAGCGCGGGCCAGCGTATTGGAATGATCAAGTTCGGCTCAAGGGTCGACCATCTTCTGCCTGAAAACGTGGCAATAAGAGTAAAACCGGGACAAAAAGTCAGGGCCGGAGAAACCGTCATAGGGGTGTTCAAGAAATGAGAAACATTAAAGGGTTTTTCCCGGGGATATTCACCGTAGGCAACATGTTTTGTGGCTTCGTGTCGATTCTACACAGCTTCGATGGAGAGCCGATCTTTGCCGCGTGGATGATAGTTTTGGCTGCCTTCTTCGACGTCCTCGACGGGCAGGTGGCCAGATTCGCCGGAGTACCCTCCCGCTTCGGCATGGAGCTGGATTCCTTTGCCGACCTCCTCTCTTTTGGAGTAGCACCCGTAGTGCTATTCTACAATCTGAACATCTACCCTTTAGGCAGATGGGGATCGATGTTGGGTTTTGTTTTCGTCCTGTGCGGCGTCTTCCGATTGGTCCGATTCAATCTCCAGCAGACCAAGCTTGAGGAGAAGCTCCCCTATGTGGGCCTGCCCATTCCTACCGCGGCGGTGACGCTGGTGAGCTTCATCCTGTTCTGCTACGAGATATGGGGAACCTTGAGATTTCCCAAAGCCCTGATCACCATGATCGTCGTCTTTTCCGGACTGATGGTAAGTGGAATAAAGTACGAGACTTTGCCCAAGTTTTCCTTCGGCGACAGAAGAAACAGGATCAAGCTGGTCTATCTCTTCGTGTTTTTGGTAGCCTTGATAATCAATCCCCGGCTGGCACTGTTTCCCTTTTGCATGCTCTACGTCCTCTCCGGATTTGTCAAGGGCGCCTACGAATTATTCAAGGCCGAAAGACCGGAGGAACCAACCTGAGGAGGTGCACGCAGGCCATTTTGAAAACTTACAGATTAGCAAGGATTTATCTTTCGGAGCACCAGAACATCTGACAACTTAACCCGAACTGGAAGAGAGTTAACTCACCGGCAAACGAAAAAAACTCCTTTGCAAACTTGCTCAAGGAAGCTATTTTTAGTTGAGGAAGCGGAAATTTCAAAAAGGAGCAGGCGGATATCATGAGCATAGAAAAGCAAGACGGTTTTGCGGTAGTGTATGTCAAGCTCAAGGATGGAGTTTTGGATCCTCAGGGGTCTACCATAGAGAGAGCCTTAGACGACATGGGCTATCAGGGGATAAAGCAGATTCGGTCGGGAAAGATCTTCGAGATTACCTTCCAGAAAGACGGTGGAGGAAAACCTGAGGAGCTGATAGACGAGATCTGCCGAAAGCTTCTGACCAATCCGGTAATAGAGAAATTTAACTTCGAGATAGTCAAATGAAATTCGGCGTGATAGTTTTCCCCGGCTCCAATTGCGACTATGACGCCTTCATGGCGATCAAGGCCGTGATAAAACAGGACGTTGATTTCCTGTGGCACCAGGACACCTCTCTTCGCGGTTGCGACTGCATCATCTTACCCGGCGGTTTTTCCTACGGCGATTACCTGCGGACCGGCGCCATCGCCCGGTTCTCCTCCATCATGAAGAAGGTGATGGATTTTGCCCAAGACGGCGGACTGGTGGTGGGAATCTGCAACGGCTTCCAAATACTCCTGGAGGCAGGTCTTCTCCCCGGGGCCATGCTGCGAAACACCTCTCTCCGTTTCATATGCAAGTTCGTCCATATCCGGCCCGAGGAACAGGATACTCCTTTCACCAAACTCTGCAGGAAGGGGCAGGTTCTCAAAATTCCGATAGCTCACACCGACGGAAACTATTTCATACCGGAAGACGGCTTAAGGCAGCTTAAGGAGAATCGCCAGATAGCCTTCAGATATTGCGATGAGAGGGGAAACGTCACCCCGGAGGCGAACCCCAACGGTTCCCTGGAGAGCATCGCCGGAATCTGCAACCGGAGCCGGAACGTGTTGGGCATGATGCCTCACCCGGAGAGGGCATCGGAGAAGATACTGGGATCTGACGACGGGAAATACATTTTCGAGTCAATAGTCGACTTCTTCCGCCAAAAGAAGTGAAGGGGAAACGTAAGTGAAGACGCGTGAAGTGACATTCTTGCTTGTCTCTTTAGTGCTGGCTGCAGTGGTGGGAGGACTTGTTGGAGATATCATAGGATCGTTTTTGCCCGAAGGTGCAGTCAAGACCCTTTTTGAAAAGGCCATCTCCATCGGATTTAAGCCGCTGACCGTGGACCTTTATGCCATCAACTTTACCATCGGCCTGATGGTCACGATAAATTTCGTCAGCATCCTGTTTTTGATTATGGTGCTGCTTTATTTCCGGTGGTGGTTTCTTTAGGAGAAGACAATCTGATCTGTCGAAAAAGAAAGCAGAACTATCGAGTAAAGGCCAACGTATGCTATTCTGGATCGAATCTATCCGAAGGAGGTAATCCATGTTGGGAGGAATCGGCGCGCAGGAACTGATTTTAATACTTCTGGTGATCCTTCTTCTGTTTGGGGCCAAGAAGATTCCGGAGATGGCACAGGGCTTGGGCAAGGGGATGAGGGAGTTCAGAAAAGCCATGAAGGAGACGCAGGACGAGCTTACCAAACCTGAACCGCCCGCTGAGGAGAAAAAGACGGAGTCGGAAGAAAAGAAATAACTTCCAGGCGTCTACCGGGCAGTTGTACCTCGCCTGAAAGAAAGAGAACCGAACGGGTTGAAGAAAGGGATTAAGACATGCCCATTTTCGCCAAGAAAGACGTTGACAAAATCTCCGCCTGCCTGAAAGCGGAAAGTGTGCGCAAGGAGAAGGACCACTTCCGCATAAAGATAACTGCTGACGAGGGACGGAGAACTCTGATTCTGGAAATCTACCCTGAGGTGAGCCTGGGGAAGGGAAAGGGACCCATGCTGGTGCTTTACACCGGCAATGCACACCTCCAACTGCATAGTTGTTCGGGGTACGTGGTCAGTGAAGAGCTGGGAGAGGTGACCTTCGTTGGTGAGTCCGCCGGAAAGGTCTCCGGGCTGGTGGTAGAACGACAGGCCGCCTGTTCGCTTTATGCCAACGTCAAACGGGAGGTATTGTCCGGAGATTTCACCAAGCTGGGAGTGGAAGTGATGCTCTCCGGCGTGGCCCTCTCTCTTGCCGAAGAGATCATAGAAAAAAGTAAAGAAAAGTAACTCGCCCCCTCGTTAACATCTGTCTGCCTATCCGCGAGACCCTCTGGAGACTTAACTTCCTTTCGTCCGGTTAGCCAAATCTGCAGAGATGGCGCATTCCGGCGGGATTCCCGAGAGACCCTTCTGCGGACTTTGGAGGCATCTTACGGAGACCGGGCCAGCCGCCCTTGTAATCTTTCCCCCCTTGAATTGACTCCCAAAGCCAGGAAGATGATTTTGATGAAGCAGGATTTTAATCCTGGTGTCCGGAGTTAGACATCAGCAGTATGGCCTGAGCTTTCTTCAGATCCTCGTCGGTGTTGATGTTGAAGAAACTCAGCCGTTCCGGATCCACCCTATTAATCTCTCTCTCTTCAATTTTTCTGACCTTTAGCCTGGCCAGGATATTGCGGACTTTCAAATCACGTTCGTGAAGACGATGAAGAATCACAGGGAGGCACTTCTTTGAATAGACGGCGAAGAGAGGCTCCACTTCCCCAGCGGCTTCCGGGATTACCACGTCGTAGTCGCCGCGCTTTTCCAAGAGCAGTCTGATCAGGCCCGGCTGGGGAAACGGCATGTCACAGCCAATCACAAGATTCAGATGTGAGGTGGAAAAACACAGCCCGGTGAAAATACCCCCCAGAGGTCCGGAGTCCCTTATCAGATCCTCGACCACCTGAAGGCCGAAGTTTCCGTACGGTTCCCTCTGATTGGCGACAATAAGTATCTCCGTGAAAAACTCCTTTAAGACACTTATGCTTCTTTGAATCAGGGCTTTCCCGTCGGGGAGCGTGATCAACGCCTTGTCCTTGTTGATCCTGCTCCCCTTCCCCCCAGCCAGAATAATCCCGCTAGCATTTTGCATTAGGACGTTTCTTTTGACGCCAGAGAGAGAACGATTTCTCTTGGGTCTTTGTGATAATGTCTTACCGACCGAGGCTTCTCGGTGGAGTTGGCCCGGTTATTCCGAGATTTCTATCTCCACTTTTGTGGGCTTCTCTTCCAAGCGCAAGCACATGATCATCGCCCAGATGGCATTCCCCAATATATTGGTAGCAAATGGATTAAGCGGAATGTCTTTGCCGTTCACCTTGACCTTAATGTCTCTCGCCTTCTCTCCTCCTCCGGAACACATGTTTTACCTCCTCAAAGAATATACAACAAAAGAGGGGGAATTGCTTCCCCCTCCCCTGGATTAATATCTAAACCTTGACGGCAGGGCGCCGCGCACCTGACCTAAAAGGTTATCTGTGCCTGCGCCTGCACTACGCCGATGGCGTCTTTGTCTTCGTCCTGGTACATGCTGTGGATGTAATTCAGGTAGAACATGGCGTTTATGCCGTCGATGTAGTAGTTCACCCCGCCGGTGATGGCAGACATTCCATCATCATCCATATCGGTGTCGGGATCGTAGGAATCGTAGCGAGCCAGGAACTCTACCTGCGGAACCGGCTGAACACCCACGTGGCCAAAAAAGGCTTGCGAGTCCCAGGTCTCTTTCTCATCGGCGCCCGCCATATACTCGTCCTGTGCCATCAGGAACTCTCCCCTGAAGCGGACCGTCACCTCATCCTTGGTGTAGTCAGCCTTGACGAAGCCGCCAAAACGATTGCGCTTGAAAGTATCGTCACCATCTACCCAACCGAACGGAGGCGGGGCAAAACCTAACCAGGCGTAACCGCCAAAACGCACCGTGGCCTCATCGATCGGCGGCTTGACGTCTGCCCGAAGCAGGAAGTCCTTGGCATCGTTGTTGTCGGCCCAGTTGTTCGGGATATCGCCGCCGTTGAATATTCCCAGGTTGAAGTCAACATACTCGGTCTTGGTGGTGCTCTGAATGCCGCACTGTCGCCACACCGCATACATGGTGGTGGTGTAGGGATAGTTGATCATTTCCAGCTTGGCGGTGGAGTAAGGCATGTACAGGGTGAAGTTCGGCAGAAATCGACCGACCGCGATCTCGGTCTTCTCGATATAGAAGAATTGCGCTTTGTAGTCCAGCACGCTTATACTTCCCTTATGGTCAAGCTGTACGAAATACTTCACCTTGTCGGGAACGATGGTGCCCCAAAAAAGGAAACGTGCTCGGTTCAGAAAGAACGAGTTGTTTCCCGTCTCATCATCCGCAAAATAGTTGAAACCAGCCTGAAGGATACCACCAATCTTTAAGTCCCCTTTTCCCACCTTTACCTCAGTTGCCCCCACGGCAAAACTGCAAACCAGAAACGAAATCAGCAACAAGCCCGCGGTTAACAGACTTAACTTTCTCATTTGTTCCTCCCTCGTCCGTTACAGGTTTTCACTCGTTAGCTTCACTACTCACCCCCCCCCAAGTCTTTGAGCTAAAGCCAAAGTGATCAAAGACCTTTTTGGTTTTAACATAATTCTTACGTTTTTTACCTCCTCAAGTTTCTTTATGTTTAAGAACTTTACAGCCTGGAATCTTTTTCACTTGACTTCTTATTAACCACCTCCTTCTCAAAGTTTTTGTCATGTGGTACTATGGTTAGCGTATTCCCTTATCTAATTTGTGTATCTCCAGTCATGTTGAGATTCGTTTTGCTTTTCTTTGTCCCTCTTTTGCATTCCGGACATAATTTGGCCGAATTTAAGAGTCTGGTCTCTCTTTGTCAAGAAAAAAATGGGGTAAGTTCAAAATATGCTTGAACCTACCCTCCGGCGATCATCGTCCGCGAAGTTCCTCTTTCCACGAGACTCGTTGATGCAATAAGAGACAACGGCGTAAGCGCCAGCGTTAGATAGTCAACCTTCTCCGGCCACTGTCAGAGTTTCTTCCAACTTTTAATCTCCTCCATGGCCTTGTAGTCAGTCGCGTCCAGATGCAGGGGAGTAATGGAGATGTATCCCTTTTTTATGGCGGCAAAATCGGTGTCATCCGCCTTCTTCTCCCAGATCGGTGTCTGCTCTCCGATCCAGTAATAATTCCTACCCCGGGGATCGATCTTCTCGATCACCACGTCACTGTATACTCTCTTGCCCAAACGGGTAATTTTATATCCCTTTGCGGTCTGCCTCCTATCCGGGACGTTCACGTTGAGGAAGGTATATTGGGGAAGCCCGTTCTCTAAGACGAACTTCGCCAACTTCCTCACAAACCTGGCCGCGGATTCAAAATACCTGGCGTCCCAATTGACGTTAGAGACGGCTATGGAGGGAATGTTCAGGATAGTTCCTTCCATTGCCGCAGCCACGGTTCCGGAATAGGAAACGTCGTCACCCATGTTGGGTCCGTGATTGATGCCGGAGATGAGGATATCGGGTCTTCTCTTCAGAATCGCGTGAACTGCCAGCATCACCGCGTCGGTGGGGGTGCCGTCTATGCTGTAAAATCTCTCCCCGATCTTGTTTATGCGCAGAGGGTGCTGCAGGGTTAGGGAATGGCTGGTGGCGCTCTGCTCCCTATCCGGCGCCACCGCCCAGACTTGGCCGACTCTGGAGAGCTCCTTTTTTAGGACCAACAGGCCTTTTGCGTTTACCCCATCATCGTTGGTGAGCAGGACTATCAATCTCCCCTCCTATCAGCAGCTCGAAGGCAGGGTTCCGACCTTCCAACCGAGCACATAACGCTCCCTGTAACATACGTTTTTGGGAATGAAGGCGAAGCCTAACTTTTGCACAGAAATCCCCGGATAACGTCATCCTGTTCGACTCACCACCAGAGACTTCTCCAAATCAATTTGATGAATCGGATCGTATCGATCAGGGGATTGATGAAGCTCTTCCCTCCAGCGTAGATGGTCCTGATGGGAACCTCGGTAATCTCAAATCCCTTTCTTTTAGCCTTGATCAGAATCTCCGACTCCAGATCGTATTTTCTCGATTCCAGTTTGACGCTTTTTAGAACCTGGGTGGTGATTAGCCTGTATCCTGACTGGCTATCTCGTATGGATTGACCGGAGAGAACGGAGACTATGATCGACGTCAGATTATTGATGAGCCAGCGGGCAAAGGGCATGACCTTGAGATCTCTTTTTCTGGTTCCGATCATGATCCCGCAGAAACCGTTGGTCTTGCGGACAAAAGCCGGAATGGACTCAGGATCATGTTGCAGGTCTGCATCCAGGGTGATAACGGCGGGGTAGTTTCTTCGTTGGGTGTGCCTGAACCCGGTCTTTAGAGCCTCCCCCTTGCCTCTGTTGGCCTCGTGTCTTAAGACCACTGCACCGGTCGCCCGAGCGGTCTCAAACGTTTGGTCACACGAGCCGTCGTCGATGACCACTATATCCTCTTTGCTGACGAACTTTGAGATTTTGTCGATCAACTCGCCGATGGTGGAACCGGCATTGTAGGCGGGGATGATCACCGCGATTTTTTTCATGCGAGAACGCTAACCCCTGAAGGGTCCCGGGTCGGAATGTCAGTCAAGGGACTCTTCTCTAAAAAATCGGGGCGAGCCGATTTGAACGGCCGACCCCTTGCACCCCAAGCAAGTGCGCTAACCAGACTGCGCCACGCCCCGATTCAATACTATCAACATAGCCATTTGTCCGCAAAAAATCAAGACAAAACTTCAAGCAACGCGGAGAGTTCCTTTCTAATTTCAGCCAGAAGACTCTCAAGACGCATCTTCTCTGCCACCAGAGGCCCCTTATCGTCACGCCTGAGGCCCTTCAGCTTCGACTTAGCGCCCTCGATGGTATATCCCTCCTCGTACAGAAGATGCTTGATCTGGCTGATCAGATCGATGTCCTTCTGCTGGTAAGAACGATTTCCGGCCCGGTTCTTCTTGGGCTTGAGCAGACCGAACTCCTTCTCCCAGAACCTTAACACGTACGGTTTAATTCCGGTTGTCTGCGCAACCTCACTGATGGAATAGTAAAGCTTATCCTTATTTGAAGCCTTCAAATCTTCCCCTCACCTTTCTAGTCACTTCCATTCTTCAACTCCCAAGTAAAAAGATATGGTTTTTGGCTTCTTAAGTCAACTCCAAATTTCCGATTTCGGATCCCTGGTCATCAGCTCGATCATGGCCTCTTTGGGCCTTTTGTTTTCAAAGAGAACCTGATGCATCTGTTCGGTGATGGGCATCTCAACCTGATGCTTTAGGGAAAGCTGAAAGGCTGACCGGGCGGTCTTTATTCCCTCAGCCACCATGGTCATACCGCTTTCAACCTCTTTGAGTGATCTCCCTTTGCCTATCTGTTCTCCCACGAATCTGTTCCGGGAGAACTTGCTGATGCAGGTGGTCACCAGGTCGCCCAAACCGGAGAGCCCGGCAAAGGTCTCTCTGTTTGCTCCCAGTCTTTCTCCAAGTCGGATGATTTCCGCCAACCCGCGGGATAGCAATGCTCCTTTGCTGTTGTCACCCAGGCCCATTCCGTCACAGATCCCCGATGCGATGGCAATGATGTTCTTCAGCGAACCGCCCAGTTCGACTCCAATGAGGTCACTGTTGGTGTACACCCTGAAATGGGGGCTCATGAAAACGTGCTGAACTTCTCTGGCCACATCCTCGGTGAATCCAGCCACCACCACGGTGGTGGGGACCTCTCTGGCCACCTCCTCCGCATGGCTGGGACCGGAGAGGGTGGTGATCTTACTGTGAAGCACAGGCGGCAACACCTGTTTCAACACCTCCGACATCCTGAGAAGAGTATCGTTTTCGATCCCCTTGGCTAAGTTGACCACAACCGGATCCCTCAACCGGACTCCACTTACCCTTTTTACCACCTGCCTTACCGTATGAGATGGGAGAGCCAGCACCAGCATCTCCGCGCCGGATACGGCCGGCTCAAGCTGATTTGTTATTTCCACCTCATCCGGTATGATGACGCCAGGAAGTTTTTCCTTGTGTTCTCTCTGGGCACGGAGCCTTTTCATCTCCTCTGGGTCGAACTCCCACATGGTCACCTTGTGTCCGTTGTGGCTCAACAGGGTGGAGACGGCAATCCCCCAGCTTCCTGCACCCAAAACTGCAATTTGCGCCATGACCGTCAGTCCTCCACAGAATGAAAACCAGCGCAGCTTTTTTGACTTGCGCTGAACTCAGATCGAGAGAAAGAATCCGTGTCTGCTTCTTTCACGATAAGATTGTCTCACTTACTGCCGTCGGCTTTGCGCAAGGCGGCGTCACGCATAAGGTGAGTTCATCCTGTTGTCCTCTCAGCTTGTCTCGCGTCGTTTCCGACCAAATTTATTCTCCGTGCCGGCCAACAACCGTCTTATGTTGCCTCTATGATTGAAGAAAACAAAAACAGCCAGAATAAACATCGCAAAGATTAGCTCGCTTGGCACCTCGCTTCCAAGATAATACCTTTCGAACAACAACGCAAGAAAGATAAAGCTTGCCGCAGAAAGCGAACCCAAAGAGACGTATCTGGTGATCGCCACTATCAACACGAACAGGACCAGAGCGGCAACCGCCTCCAGAGGGATTATGGACAAAAGCGCACCCAGGCCCGTGGCGATACCCTTGCCTCCTCTAAATCCGGCAAAGACGGGAAAAACGTGGCCTAAAATGACGCAAAAGGCTGCCAGAATCTTGAGATCCACCGAACTCAAAGGGAAGGTATCCGGAACAATCTGAATCAGCAGGAGCACTGCCGCCATACCCTTGCCGGTATCAAGGATCAGCACGATGGCAGCGGGCAGGCGCCCGATGACTCTGTAGACGTTGGTAAACCCGGCGTTCCTTGATCCGTGGTCTCTGATGTCTATCCCTTTCCAGATTCTGCATATGATTATGGCAAAGGGAACCGAGCCCACCAGATAGCTTAAAATCGCAATCGCAACGGCGGTCAGCATCATCATTCACTATCCTCCAGCTTCTCTGTCATCAGACTCCGTTAATCGGTTGCTCCGGCGCGGGATTTCTTCAGCCTGAGGCAATATAGGTACTTGTTCTCACTCTCCGATATCTTCACCGTAAAGACAACCGCCGTATATCCGTTTCGCAGGAACAGCTCACTGAAGTAACCCCACACCCCCCTGGTTTGTTTGAACTCGTCATAGAGTTTGGGGTGCCCCACAAAGTAGGTGGGTCGTTTAGACAGAAGAAACACGTCTGTCACCCTCTTCGAGTGGCCGGGTCGGTGGGTTTTGCGCACCTTCAGATCATTTTGAGACGCTAGAGTTAAGCCAAGCTCATCGATAGTATACAGCTCTGAGTAATACGGGATTGCTCCGGCGGCACTGGTGGACAAGGTTTCACCCTGCTTTGCCTTTTCTCTAAACATCAACCCCACCTTTGACCAGAGCAGAGCAGTCTCTCTCAACATACCTATGCTGTCTATGTCTTTCCGATGCCAAACCTCGTTGGTCTCCTTCGATGGAGACACAAGAACGAACAGGGCCAATCCCACCAGAAGGATTTCTGTGGCAATTAGGCTCATCCTCTGTTTCCTGTTTGAAAATGGCTGGGGATAACGGTACATCCCCCTGAATCCCTCTTGTATCAAGAAGAAGAACAAGGGTAAGACGGGCACGAAAAACCTGAACATGTCCATGAAGTCGCCGCCCACATACACCACGTAGCCGGAAAAGACCAGTATCATGGACGTGAAGTAGAAGACCACGAGCTTGAGATTCGTATTCAACTTCATGCCTTTGCCCAGAAACAGCAGGGGGATTACCATGAACCAGATCCAGAATCTTTCAACAAAACCAAGAAGGTAGATAAATCCCTGGTGATAGTAGGAGGCCCCAGCCACCTTTATGTAGAATGTATTGGGCAAGAGCTTTCCATAATATGACCATCGCCAAGAGAAGTACAACAGGAAGGGAATCAAAAAGGAAAAAGTCCAGAGCGTAAGGCTCTTTGCTTCCACCCTTTTCTTGATGACCAAGAGGTATAGCAGAAAAGCAAATGAAACACCAGCCAAGATGAATCCGTCAAGACGGGTCATGCAGACCAGGGCAAAGCTGAACCCGGAGTATGCCAAGTGTTTGGATTCGGCCAACCCTGAGATGAAAAAGAACGAACCCAGGAGAACCAGGAAGGTGAAAAAGGAGGTTTCCAGTCCCCCTGTGGACCAAGCAGCATAGGCTCCGCAGCAGGCCAGAAAAAGGGGCGCCAGATAGTTGAAGAGATTCTCCTCCGGATAAAGCCGTCTGTTCAGCCGCAATAGCAGAAAAACCGTGGCAAGACTGAACAGAACTCCGAGGATCTGGGATACTACCACCGGATCCAGTTCCATCTTCATGAACAGGCTCAAAAGCATAGTCCAGAGAAAATTCGAGTATCCCTCCACTTTCTCGCCAATGTTATAGACCAGCCCATGTCCCTCCACGAAATTCTTGGCATATCTGAAGGAGATGAAGGCATCGTCACAGACGAAGCGGAGGTAGTTTGTATGCAGAAGCAAGATGAGAACTATAGCAAAGGTCAAACCTATAGATATATACCGGTTTCTCATATTAAGATCCCGCTCCAAGGCGGATGTTATCATCCGCCTACCGTTCCGCTGGATGATAACATCCAGCGGGAGCAAAAGCTAATCCATCTTTCTGTACAGTATCCAGGCCTCCGTTTTTGATCCCCGATCAAGGTATATTTCAAAAACCTCCTCGTCCTCGGTCAAGATCCGATAGTAGTTTCTGTGTCTTCTCTGCCACCATCTCTTTCTCTTGGAACCGGATTCAGAATAGCTGAAATCGGGCCAGAAGGCAATGATCTCCTTGATCCCGTATTCCTTGTCTCTCCAGATAAATGAGATCGGATTTCGGGTCTCCTCGTCCCTTATCACGCTTATTTCATCCGAAAAGAACCCGGGCATGATCGCCGACCCTTCTTCTAAGACGACCGTCTGTTCCAACCCATCATTCTCTTTTCTTGGTCTTGATCCTCAGCGGGACGCCCAGAAATCCGAAATGCTCACGGATTTTGTTCCCCAGGTATCTCATGTATGACTTCTTCAAGAGTTCCGGATAATTACAGAAGAATACGAATGTGGGAGGCTCGGTGTCTGTTTGAGTGGCGTAATATATCTTAATATACTTCCCTTTGACCGAAGCCGGTGGTTTGGCTTTGATGTCTTTTTCCAATATACGGTTCAGCTCCGAGGTCTCTATCCTTTTCTTCCTCTCCTGATGGACCCGGGCAACTAAATCCAATGCCGTTCTGACCCTTTGTCTGGTCATGGCTGAAATATAGATGAAAGGCACGAACTTTAGAAGTGGAGCTTTCTGTCTCATCGACCTGGTGTAAACGTCAGCGGTCTTTCCATCCTTCTCAACTAAATCCCATTTGTTTATTCCAATCACTATCCCTTTTCGCAGTTGCTGTACCTCGCTTGCTATCTTCAAGTCCTGTTTTAATAGACCAACCGGAGCCTCGATTAAGATCAGCGCCACGTGGCATCTTTCGATCGATCTTAAGGTCCTCAGGGTGGTATAGTATTCTAGGTTCTCTTTGATCTTGGTCTTACGCCGCAAACCTGCCGTGTCGATTAAGGTGAAAGACTTGCCGTCTATCTCAATGTCGGTGTCAATTGCATCCCTGGTGGTGCCGGGCGTTTCCGAGACTATCAGCTTCTCCTGGCCCAAGAGAGCATTGACGAAGGACGATTTCCCCACGTTCGGCCGGCCAATTACTGCTACACGGATGCTCTCCTTTTTTTCCTCATAGACCTCTTCTTCCGGCAAAGCTAAGACGATCTGATCCAGGAGATCCCCGATGTTTCTACCCGACAGGGCGGAAACCCCTATCGGCTCTCCCAGGCCTAATCTTCTCAAAGGATGCACCTCGGCTTCATCTTTGTCACTGTCTACTTTATTGGCGACCAGCAGTACACCTTTCTTCGTTTTCCTCAGCCCCTTTGCTATCTCTAAGTCGAGTGATTGAGAGCCTACCTTCGCGTCGACGAGAAAAAGCACCAGGTCTGCCTCAGAAATGGCTATCTCTGCTTGAGCTTTAATAAGCTTCTCCATCTCGTTTGGGCTTGTGGGTACGTATCCGCCGGTATCGACCAAATAGAAGCTCTTCTTGTTCCAGGTGGTGGATGCATAATTCCGGTCGCGGGTGATTCCCGGCTGGTCATCCACCACTGCAATCCGTTTCTTCAACAGACGGTTAAACAGAGTGGATTTCCCCACGTTCGGTCTTCCTATTATGGCTACTATTGGAACAGGCATGGTCAGCGGATGAAATGCCCAGACGCCCATACGGGCCCGTCTGGGGGCGTCCGTCCGGACGGATTAAACGGATTAGATTAGTCTCTCAGATTAACACTTCTTGAATATTCTGATCAAACTCTCCACCAAATCATAGGATGCGACTACCACACTTCGGTCGAGCTCCCTCTCCAGATCACCAGGAGTCAAGTCGTCCAAAAAAAGTCCATCCTCATTCAGGCAGTTGGGTGGAAGAAGCACGATGTCGCCCACTTTCTTTCGCTTTCTCAAGGTGCTCAATATATCAATACCAGTCAAAAGACCGGTGACGGTAACGGTGCACCCCAAGAAGTCATTCTTCACTGCCACCAGCCGAGTCGTCAAACCCGATATTGAACTTAGTTTCTCGTTCACTATCTGCTTCATCAGCCCGAAGGCTGATACACCGGTCACCAGAGTGATGTTGAGGTTCTTCTTCAAGCTTCTCGGCAAGAGTCTGCGCTTTGCCTGAAAGCTATCCAGGAGCTGGCGCATCATCCCTACGCCATTCTCAATTTGACAGAAATCATCATAGTATCTTGAGCTCGGGATGTCAAGCCCCGTCCTGGTGAAAAACTCGTCTGCTGCGTAAACGAATCCGCATCCCCACCTTCGTCTGAAAGACCTCTGCCAACGATCCACAAGCTGAATAACCTGTTTGGAATACGTTTTGCCGACCGGTCTGATTCTGGGCAACTTCTCCCTGAACCTGGTTAAACCTACAGGCACGAGTGCAAGAGACTTTACATAAGGATAGAAGACAGATAAGTCTCTCACAGATTTCTCCAGGTACTCGCCGTCGTTGATCCCGGGACACAAGACGATCTGGGTATGCATCTCTATTCTCCCCTGGGCAAGTCTCGCAACCTGTGGCATGATATCCGGGACTCTTCGATTCGACAGAATCTCTTTCCTCAACTTTTCATCCGTCGCATGCACCGAGATATACATGGGACTAAGTCGCTGGCGTACAATACGTTTTATATCCTCATCTGAAGTGTTGGTTAAGGTGATGAAATTACCGTGCAGAAAAGAAAGACGATAGTCTTCGTCCTTGAAATAAAGAGCCTTTCTCAGCCCTTTCGGAAGTTGATGGACGAAGCAGAATATGCAGTTGTTCTTGCAGCTCTTGTATCTGATGCAGTAGAACTCCAACCCCAGATCCTCATCCGGCGGCTTTCTGACGGAGACCTTTTTCACTCTTCCACGTTTAGACTTCAGCTTGAGTTCCAGCGGATGATCGGCGGAGAAAAATTTGTAATCGATGATGTCATTTATGGGATGGCCATTGATCTTTAGAAGCTCATCCCCTGCTGAAATCTTGTGAGCCAGGGCGATGCTTTTTTGCGCAATTGTTTTGATCTTCATCTTGCTCTTAGATGTTGGTGGGAAAAGAATTCTAACCGTCCTTAGTCTCAACCCGGTATTGAGCCGCAAACATCCTGACATACTGTACGATGCAGTTTAAGGTGGAGAGGGTGACAAGGACCAAAAACCACTGCTGGAGTTGGTGAATCCGGACGATGTAGATGACCAGGGTGAAGACCCAGATCCAGGAGTTCAGCTTGCCCCAATTGTTGGACATAAGGACGAAGCCTTTCCTTCTGACCATAAGAAGACCAGCAGTCAGCGTCAGAAGGTCTTTGGAGAACAACAGGACGGCTGCCCAGATTGGAAAACCCCGATAGATGATTATGAAAATCACGAAAATCCCCAGGCCCAGTTTGTCCGCCACAGGATCCAGGATCCGTCCCAGATCCGTGATCTGGTTCAGTCTTCTGGCGGCGTAACCGTCCAATACGTCCGAACCCACGGCCAGCGCTATCAAAACCATTCCCACGATGAGGCTCGAATGGGTGTCCTGAGCTAAGAAGTAGAAGATGAAAGGAAAAAGCAGAATTCGAAGAATTGCCAACAGATTGGGGATTAGAAAGAAGTCTCTTTTTCTTATGATCATTTTGCCACAGCTTCTATGCCCACTCTTTAAGGAGCCATAGGAAAGCTTTCTTCGGGTCGGATCTCCTTCAGATCCGCAGGAAATCCGACCCCCCAGGGTTCGTAGATTCAATCGACCGCCGGTCGGTCGGCGGGTTTAAGCATCTCCTTTGCCTGTCTCAAGGTGACCGGACTCACCTTTTCACCGGAGATCATTCGGGCTATCTCCTTCACTCGCTCATCCCGGTCGAGGATTCTTATTCTGGTGACTGTTCGGCCCTTGGCATTTTCCTTGAAGACGTTGAAATGATGATCCGCCTGCGAAGCGATCTGCTGCAGATGCGTTATCACGATGACCTGGTGCGAGGAGCCCAGATCTTTCAAGCTTCTGCCCACGGCCGATGCCACCTCTCCACCTATTCCTAAGTCTATCTCGTCGAAGATCACCGTCTCCAGACGGTCTACCTTTGCCAGGATCGATTTCAGCGCCAGCATTATGCGGGAGATCTCGCCCCCGGATGCAATCTTAGCCAGGGGTTTAAGGTCCTCCCCGGGATTGGGAGATACGAAAAACTCCACCTGATCCATCCCTCTCTCATCCACAAAGTATCTTTTCCCATCGATCCTTAGCAGTCCGTTTTCATCCGCCCGCCGGCTGATCTTTATCTCGAATTTCGTCTTAGGCATTCCCAGATCGACCAGGGCCTTCTGAATCTTGGTGGAGAGCCGGGAGGCTTTCGACTTCCGCTTCTGGGAAAGCAAGGAACACTCCTCCATAAGGGCACCAGAAAGCCCGACGATTTCCTTCTCCCGGTCACTGATGACTTCGTCCTTGCTCTCTATCCGCTCAAGCTCCCCCTGCATCTGATCTTTGTATGACAGGATCTCCTCGATGCTCTTATCGTATTTTCTCTTCAACGTATTGAGCAGGTTCAGCCTCTCCCTTATCATCTCAAGCTTTTCAGGGTCGAACTCCAAGTGAGTCCTGTAGTCCTCCAGAAATCTGGCTGCATCCTGAAGCCCGATCACGCAGGATTCCAAGGTTTGAGCCGGCTCCTTCAATTTCGAATCTATCTGATGGCTTTTCTTAAGCTCCCTGGACATCGAGGTGAGCTTATCCAGTATCGAGCCTTCTGCCTCATAGAGCTGGTGATGGAGACTGGAGGTTGCCTCGAACAGCGCTTCAGCGTTCTCCAGGACCTTCCTTTTCTCACCGAGCTTCCCTTCCTCATCCCGACTCAGATTAGACTTTTCGATCTCCTGTATCTGGAACTGATAGAGCTTCCTCCTCTCCTCGTCTCGCGATTTGCCGCTCCGCAACTCTTCTAAGTCTCTTCGTTTTTTCTTCAGCAGATGAAAGGTCTGGCTAACTCGTGCTTTGATCTCGCCCAGACTCGCATAATCGTCTAAGTATTCGATATGTCGTTCCACGTTCAGAAGCGATTGGTGCTCGTGTTGTCCGTGAAGGTCTGCCAGCCTGTCCCCAATCGATTTCAAGGTCGCCAATGTGATCAGCCGGTCGTTGAGAAAACACTTGTTTTGCCCCCTGCTGGATATCTCCCTTCGAATTATGAAAACATCGTTCTGCAGAACCATGCCAAGTTTGGCCAAAAGGTCCTTTAAGGCCGGGTCATCCTGCAGCCTGAACACTGCCTCGATGCTTGCCTTATCGAATCCGGTTCTGACCGCCTCGCTGCTGGCCCTTTCTCCCAGCACCAAGTTTACCGCTCCCACGATAATCGACTTTCCCGCGCCCGTGGCTCCACTGATGATATTCAGACCAGGCTGAAAGTCTACCTCCAACTGGTCCACCAGAGCGTAGTTTTTTATTCTGAGACTCTTTAGCATTTTCCAGGGATTGTGTTCCTTGGTTTTAGAACTTCGATAGGGATTGAAATCGCAACAGCAGGTGATGTGCCCGTGACTTATTGGACCTTTGAACTCTTGAACTTCTACCCTACCCTACTCCCCGGTCTTCGGCCTGGCTCCCCAGTGAAGTTTGGTTCTCAAGATATCATAGAACGATCTATCCCGGAATTTGACCAGATTGACCGAGTGCTTGGCTTTGCGAATCAAGACCGAACTGCCAGATTTCAGCTTGAAGGCCACCTGTCCGTCGATGGTCAATACCGCTTGTCTCGAAGAGAGTTCCACCACAACCTTAAGAGTTTCGTTCTCCGAGAACACTATGGAACGCGAGGCTAAGGTATGGGGACATATGGGAGAGACGATTATCGCATTCATCCGTGGGTTAATAATCGGCCCCCCGGCTGCCAGGCAGTAAGCTGTCGACCCGGTGGGAGTGGAGACGATCAAACCGTCGGCCGAGTAGGAGCAGATGAACTCATCCTGTAGATAAAGATGCAAAAGGAAAAGCCGCGCTACCTCGCCCTTATCAAGAACTACATCGTTCAGGCCGTACTGATCAAGCTTCTTGATTCCTTCAACCTCAGTCTCCAAGACCATCCTTTTCTCGATGAAGTAGTCTCCCCTCTTGAGCTTGTTCAGCGCATTGCATAGATCGTTGGAGTTGATTTCGGTCAAGAATCCCACCCCACCAAGGTTTATTCCCAAAATGGGAGTCTGACGTTGGCCCACCGCCCGGGCTGAGGCCAGCATGGTCCCGTCTCCACCCAGGGAGATCAACACGTCACTTTCTTTCCCCAACTCGGCCCTGGACAAGGATTTCTCCTCTTGGCCAACCAGCGGCGTCAGTTCCTCACAAATGAAAAAATCGAAGCCGTTTTTGTCGGCCCACTCGATGATTTCCTCGACCACCCCCTTGGTTAGCTCTTTTTTGACGTTAGCGATGATTCCGATGCTTTTCATCTTTCCGGTCAAGGTAAATTAGCTCCACTCGTTACGTTCCCATCGTCAGGCTTCATGGGAATGCGGCTTCGTTCTTCCAAGCTTGATTCTTCCGGGCATTCACGAAATATCACACCCGAGACCTTGCTCTCCGCACCTTCGGCTTTTTGGAGACTACCGTCGATTCCAGAATCTTTTTGGCCTTGCGGGCGATTCCGTCCTTATCCAGTCCCAGATCGCTCAAGAGCTGTCCTCTGGAACCATGCTCTATGAACTCGTCCGGAATCCCCATTCTTTTGATCACTACTTTGTTGATGTCATGAGCTTCTGCAAACTCCAATACGGCCGAGCCGAAACCACCGGAAAGAACGTTTTCCTCGACTGATATAATCTTATCGAATTTCTTCAGGATGGAGAGGAGCATTTTCTCGTCCAACGGTTTCACAAAGCGGGCATTTATCACTTCTGCGCTTATCCCATCCTTTTCCAACTCGTGTGAGGCCTCCAGGGCCGGATGGAACATCGATCCCACTGCCAGGATTGCCAACTCCTTTCCGCTTCTGAGTCTCTCCCAGGTTCCAATCTCGATTGGCGCAATCTCGTCGGTCATCTCATCAGGAATTGCGGCGCGCGGATACCTTATCGCCACTGGTCCCTTTCCCCAACTCGCAGCCGCATACAGCATATCTTTTAGCTCGTTGCCATCCTTGGGAGCCATGATCACCCAGTTGGGAACCTGCCTTAAGTAGCTTAAATCGAAGGTTCCGTGGTGGGTGGGCCCATCGGCTCCCACCAACCCGGCCCGATCCACAGCCAGGATCACCGACAGATTCTGCAGGGCGATATCGTGTATGGTCTGATCAAAAGCTCTTTGGAGAAACGTGGAGTATACCGCGAAGACGGGTTTGAGGCCCTGGCTGGCAAGCCCGGCGGCAAACGTGGCAGCATGCTGTTCGGCAATTCCCACGTCATAGAATCTCTCAGGAAACGTCTTGGCAAATTTCACCAATCCCGTGCCCAGAGTCATGGCGGCGGTGATGGCCACCACTTTTTCATCCCGGCCAGCCAGCTTAGCCAGAGTATCTCCGAATACTTCGGTATAGGTAAGTCCCCCCACCTTCCCATTTGAATTTCCGGTCACCTTGTCGAAGGCGCCGATGCCATGAAAACGGGGCGCATCCTCCTCGGCATATTTGTAACCTTTCCCCTTTTTGGTCAGAACATGAAGCAGGATGGGACCATTCAAGGTCTTAAGCTGTTCTAAGGTCTTGATCAACCCGCCAATGTCATGACCGTCCACCGGACCGAAATATCTGAATCCCAACTTCTCAAAGATGATGCCGGGAACCAAGAATCCTTTGATGCTCCCCTCCACCTTGGCTACCATGGCTCTTATTTTATCTCTTCTTTTGAACTTTCCCACCAGATCCCAGACTTCCGCCTTGAGCTTGTTATATTTTTCGTCGGTCAATAGATCGGTCAGATATCGAGAAAAGGCTCCCACGTTTTTGGAGATGGACATGCTGTTGTCGTTCAAGATGACGATCAGATTCCTGCCTGATGCTCCCGCATTGTTCAATCCCTCAAAGGCCATGCCGCCGGTCAAGGCACCGTCACCTATCACCGCGATGACTGAGAAATTCTCCCCCTTCTGGTCTCGTCCGCTGGCAATTCCCAAAGCTGAGGAGATGGCAGTGGAGGCGTGCCCTACGATGAGAATGTCGTGCTCGTTTTCACGCCAGGTGGGAAATCCACTCAAACCTTTGTATTTTCTCAAAGTGTCAAATCTATCCTTGCGCCCGGTGATAAGCTTGTGGGTGTAAGACTGGTGCCCCACATCCCAGACCATCTTATCTCTGGGTGAGTTGAAAGCACGATGGAGAGCCAGGGTCAGCTCCACCGCTCCTAAGTTGGACGCTAAGTGACCTCCGTTTTTCGAGACCACGGTTATGATCTTCTCTCTGATCTCCACCGCCAACTCATCCAACTTCTCCACGGGGATTTCTTTTAAATCTTGAGGTGAGTCTATTCGATCCAACCAGCCGCTCATCTTAAACTCCTTAGAAATCTCGGGAGATCATAAAATCTGCCCAGGCTAAAAGCAACTCCTTATACTTCGACTCCGGCAAAACGTCAAGCTCGGTGCGTGCCTCTTCTATGATTCGTTTGGCCATGCGTTTCGTCTCGGATACGCCTTCCAACTGCACCAGCAGCTCAGCCGTCTCTTTGATCTGGCCCTCGGTTGCCTTCTGGTTGCCCAGGACACTTAAGAGTCTCTCCTTTTGCCCAGGCGAAGCGTTTCTGAAAGCATAGTAGATGACGGTGGTGCGTTTTCCTTCCCGAATGTCAGACCCAACCGGCTTGCCCAACTGTTTCTCGTCGCCCACGATGCCCAGGATATCATCCTGTAACTGGAAAGCGGTGCCGCATCTGCTGGTGAAATTGGACAAGGCTGCGACCTTTTCGTCCTTTGCGTCGGTGGTGTTTAGTCCAATCATGGCGCCGGCTTTGGCCGCGAACTCATATAAGGCTCCGGTCTTCCTCCACAGCATGTCTAGGATCTGCTCCGGTTCAAAGGATTCAACGGGTTGTTTGGCGAATAGGATGTCCAGCGTCTCCCCGGAAACCAGGGTATTCAGCACGTAAGATTCCAGCATACGAATCAAGGTCAGGGTCACCTGGGGGTTGACCTTCCCCTTCAGGGAGCAGTCACACAAGAGGCTCACCGACCATCCCTGCTGCACGTCACCGGCTAGTATGGCCACGTCACGCCCGTAGTCTTTGGCCTGGTGATCCGTGTAGCCCATCTGCTCTTTTGCGGTCTTTGAACACTGCGCGTGAACGGTGTATCCACCTCTTCTTTTCTCGTCGTTGTCGATCAGATCGTCGTGAACCAGGCTCCAGGTGTGAAAAATCTCCACCGCAGCCGCGGCCGGGATGGCCTCCTCCTCGTTCCCTCCCACTGCTCCGCAGGCTAAAAGCAGGACCCCCGGACGCAAGCGCTTTCCCGCCCGGTGGACGTAACTGTATACCGCCTCCCTCAACTGGGCGGGCTGAAACCACTTCTTGAACTCCCCCGAATTCAAATATGATGCTACCCACCGTTCTCTTTTTTCCAGTTCAGCAAAAAGATCTATTGCCTGGGTGGCCATATCATTCTCCAAAACAAAGACAGACAAAGACTCAAGTTCCGGAAACCATACATCAACTGGGACTAATGCTTTCAGCGCCAAGACCGACGGCTGCCTCCTTCAACCTTTTCTCAATTGAAGCACGCTGGCAGCTGCAAGCATTTCACTGATCGCACCAAAGAACGTTAACCCTCTCCTTCCAGATCAAGCGGCACAGTCCTAAATTTGCCCTCGGCGGTCTTGATCAGTTTTTTGACTTTTTCCTCCGCCTGAGTGAGCTTCTGAGTGCAGAATCGGGACAGCTCAACTCCACCCTCAAACTTCTTAAGAGCCTCCTCTAAAGACAGCTCCCCCTCCTCCAACTCAAGCACTATCTCTTCCAGTTTGGTTAAAGCCTCTTCGAAGCTTTTCTCTTTTTTTCCCCGAACCGATCTTCTGCCAACCAATTTTACCTCTTTCTGTCTCTCTCCGGATCTATCAGCTCCACCTTCGACTCCACTCTTCCTTTGAACATCTTGACCTCAATCCTGTCCTTCTCTTTCAGGATACCGGCGTCCGTGATCACCTTCAGTTCAGGCAGTTTTCGCGCGATAGAGTATCCTCTTTTCAGAACCGACGGAGGCGACAGGGCGTTCACTTTTTCTTTCAATAAAGATACGGCATTTGACTTGATTTCCAAGTAGTTTTTTACCTCAGTCTCGATCTGGCGGGTCAATTCGTCCGTCTTCTGGAATCTCTGCGTGATGATGTCGAAAGGTCGTCGGAAACCGTAGCTTTCTTCAGCCGATTTGAGCCTTTGTTCCGAGCTCTCAATCAGGGTAACCAAACATGAGTTCAGCTTGTTTATGCTGGCGCTTATTTGCTCCAAGAGCACGTTCCTCTCGCCAACCACCATCTGCGCGGCCGCAGAGGGAGTCGGCGCTCTTAAGTCCGCCACAAAATCCGAGATGGTGAAATCAATCTCGTGCCCCACAGCCGAGATCACGGGAATCTCGGAATCATAGATGGCCCGGGCCACCACCTCTTCGTTGAAAGCCCACAGATCCTCCAAAGACCCACCCCCTCTTCCAACTATCATCATGTCGATTTTCTTGTAGCGATTAAATTCCCTTATAGCCCCAGCGATCTCCTCGGCCGCTCCTTCGCCCTGGACCCGAACCGGATTGACGATTATCTGTACGCTGGGAAAACGACTAAGAACGATCTTTATTATGTCTCTCACAACCGCACCGGTGGGAGAGGTCACCACCCCGATTGACTCCGGGAACTGGGGGACGGGTTTCTTGTGCTCCTCGTCGAACAGCCCTTCACCGAAGAGTTTCTCCTTGAGCCTTTGAAAAGCTATCTCCAGTTCTCCTAAGCCGACCGGCACCAGTTCGGCCACGTCCAACTGATACTGTCCGCCCCTCTCATAAACCGTAACGTTGCCCCATGCCATCACGCTGATCCCGTCAGCCGGCTGGAACTGGAGTCTCTCGCCCCTGAACTTCCACAGGGTGCATTTTATCTGTGAATTTTCGTCTTTCAGGGTAAAATAACGATGCCCGGATGAGTGCAGGAGATAATTGGAGATCTCGCCCTGCACCCAGACGGCCGGGAGGTTCCTTTCAAGTAAGCTCTTTATCTCTCGCGTTATCTCTGTTACTGTGTAGACTCTGTTTTCCATATTCTGCTAAGACGAATCGTGCTCGTTGACCTGATTGAGCGGCTAAAGCCAAAATAGCCAATTCTAATCGGGTTGCTTGCCAAAGCCCTCGCACAAGAATATATGAGTGTCACAACTCCATGTCAAACAATATCTAAACGAACCCCGGCCGAGTGAGCTCTCCCCGGAATTAAAAAAAGCCAGCACCTAACTTAAGTTAGGCGCTGGCTTGGAATCTTACCTGATAGGGGAATACCCTTTGTCCTTCCAATTGTTTTGAGACCATCTAACACAACGCTGGTTGATCTCTAAGATGGTCCGGAGAAATCGGAGTTGTGCCGTTTTTTCGTTGGCCGGGGCCACATACCGATTCTGATGACCAGTCATCTTCGCTCGTTATCCTGAGCCTGGAGTCGCATGCGTCGCTGTCGCGATGAGCCCGTCCAGAAGCTGACAGTCGCGACATCCATCGCTGCCCGGAGGAGGAGACTCAAGGTCGTGGATTCTGCGGACCTCCCTCAGTAGTGGGGAAATCATCTTATCCGCATCCAGTTCGATTTGAAGAATATGCCCGTCGAAAGCCATCAGGAAACCCTCTTCCTTTACCAGGGAATGAAGTTCATCCGCAGCGAGATCCGTCTGCGGCTCCATATATACCAAGGCCAAACCGGAGATCGGATCGAATCCCTGGCGCTCTCCTATGTATGCATAGGCGTTCAACTGGACCTGATAAAGAGGGAGCAGGCTGTCCTGTGCTTTGGTGAACTTGGCAGTTTTGTAGTCGATGATGAAATGTGAACCATCATCCATTTGCAGGATCTCGTCCGGCGCACCCCTGAGCACGACATCGGAATTCTCATCAGTCACGGAGAACTTGGAGTAGTGCGGGACCTTCACCGGCTTGCCCAGTTCCACTAACTCTTCCAGCCACGAAGGCAGCCTACTGTATCGGTCAAAGTGAACGTTGGTGACCTTCTTGGTGTAAGAGTCGATGGAAGAGAATATCCCAGGGAAAATTTGAAACGGAAGCTTGCCCGCGCAGTGCCTCTTGATCCAGAAGCAACGAGGGCAAAAGTTGGGCAGAGCCAAAACTCCCAGATCTTTTGCTGAGATTCTTATCTGTGACATGTTACCCTTCTCCTTCATAAATGGTTCTCAACCTCTAGCCCCCCAATTCGTAGGGACAGCCCTCGTGGCTGTCCGCAGCGGCGCCTGACCACATCTTCAGTTCACCGCACATCTGATGGCGTTATTCACGACTCGTCCGGGCAAGTTCATCCAGTCTGGCCCGCAGAGGATTCAACGGCAGAAGACCCATGATCCGATCCACCGGCTCTCCTTTGCGAAACAAGACCAGTGTGGGAATGCTCCGCACCTGGTATTGCGCGGCTGTCTGGGGATTCTGGTCTACGTTCAATTTGAAAACCATCACCCGGCCGACATAATCCGGACCGATCTCATCTAAGAGCCCCCCCATCACCTGACAGGGTGAACATCGAGCCGACCAGAAATCCACCACCACCGGAATCTCGCTTTCCAGCACGTCCTCTCCAAAGGATGCGTCGGTTACTGGGAGCGGCTTACCCGGTCTTGGTGGCCTGGAGAATAATTGTCTTAAGAATCCCATACGTTTCCACTCTTGCTCGCTGCGCAACCGTTAGAATTTGAAGAAGTGAAATTCGCCTCCCGTCCTCGTAGCGCAGGGCAACCTAATCGGATTTCTGAGAAAGATAGAAATTAAGGTACCTCTCTCCTTTGGGAGTGATCTCATAATAGGTATGATTGCGATGCTTGATCCATTTGTTGTCCACTATATTCTTACGATACCGGATCATGACTTTCTCAACTCTTTTCAAGAGTTTCAAACCTCTCAGTTTCTTGTGGCGCTCGAACGCCTGGTCGGGTTCAATATTTAAGATGCTCGCGACCATCAGGGAATAATCCACCCCCATTTCCTTATGGTGTTTCAGGGTGTCGAAATCGAGCTGGTCTAACGAATCGAAATCCTCCCCCGGTTTTTCCGCAACCCTTTCCAGAATCTCCTCCCAGGACAGGCGGAGCAAACGCCCCGGTTCAGTCCTGCTGAGATCATTACAGGAGGCCTGGTGGACAACGATCACATTGTTGTAGCTGAAGTATCCCTTGATGGAATCATCCGGCCGGGGCGAACAGCATCCCGCCAATCTGTAACCTTCCTTTAACCTCATGCTTTTTGGCCGCATACAGCCGCTCCCTTCCCTTAGTCGACTACAGTAAAATAGCCAAAAACCGCCTTATGTCAAGTCCATCTTTTCCCCATGGTTTCTGGATCTGCGATGGCAATGTAAAAATTTTCTCAACAAATTGCGTAACTCTTCGTATACTTAAACAAATCTGGGTTGTTTTATACGGATTTTTACTATATGGCTATAAGGGATCAGAATAAGGCACTAAGAAACGGGGTGAGCGACGGTGAGCTTTGCTCTGCAATGGTTCGCCTCTCCTCCTTAGCGCTCTCCAAGACCGATCCGGATCGCATCATCTCTGAGGCTTTAAGGGAGATCAGAAAGACTCTCGGGACGAGAATATGCTGGATGTTTTTGGTGGAAGAAGACAGAACCATCCTAAAGGGCTTGGGTGACGCTGCCAGCCCGAGAGGCCCGGCCGGATCTGAGCTGCTGCTCAAGCTCTCTCCGAAGATCCTGAAGCGCACCTATCCTATAATATGTAACCGCATCGGAGAGCTCTACAAAGAGAACAGAGTTCTGCATAGATTCCTTCACCAGAGAAACATCGAGAAATTCATGGGGGTTCCGCTCAAAAAGGGCGGCCGGTCAATCGGGGTTCTGAACGTCGGCAGAGGCCGCGACGCCCGGGACTTTACCCGAGAGGACCTAAAATCCTTAACCATGTTGGGCTCGGTGCTTGTGGTCAGCAGAATGAGGGCGGCTGAAAGCGAGTCAAAGCAGGCTCAGAGCTTCCTTGAGGGAATCATCGACAATATCCCCAACCCCGTCTTCATCAAGGACAGAAAGCACCGTTATGTGGTTCTGAATCAAGCGTTTTCAGAATTGGTGGGACACTCACGAAAAAAGATGTTGGGAAAATCCGACTATGACTTTTTCCCCAAGGATCAGGCCGACTTCTTCTGTAAAAAGGACGAGGAGATGTTCCGCACCGGGAAGGTGGTAGACATTCCGGAGGAGCCCGTCACCGACAAGGACGGGAAGTTGCATCACCTTCACACCAAGAAAGCTCCGCTGAAGGATTCATCCGGGAAGATAATCCACCTGGTGGGTATCATTGAAGACGTCACCGAACGCAAGCGGGCGGAAGAGGCGCTGAAGGAGAGCGAGGAGCACTTTCGTTTGATGGCTGAAACGAGTCTTGAGTATAGCTTTCAAACAGATAAAAACGGCACAACAATTTATTGCTCCCCAGCAATTGAACACATGCTTGGATATACTCCTGAGGAAAGAGTAGGAATGGATTTCAGCAGTATTATTCTACCATCTGACGTTTCGAAAGCGCAAGTTTTGTTTAGAAAGGTGAAGAGAGGAGAAACCATTCAGGACCTGGAAATTAGTTTGCGTCACAAAAGCGGAAAAACAGTAGTCGTTGAAGTCAGTGTGGTTCCAATTCTTCAAAACAAAGAAATGAGCGGCTTATATGGTGTTGCCAGAGACATCACTGAGCGCAAGAAGGCAGAAGGAGCTTTAAAAGAATCCGAAGAAAAATACAGATTACTTATAGAGAATTCCGATGCTGCTATTACTTTCTTTGATAAAAACGGAACCTATCTTTTTCTGAACAGTTTGGCAGCGAATTGGTTGAAGGGAAAACCTGAAGACTATATCGGCAAGACCGTGTATGATACGTTTACGAAAGGCTTGGCAGGTAAGTTCGTGAAAAGATTCCGCAGGATCATCAAATCGGGCGTCGGAGAGACCTTTGAAGAAGTTGTGGAGCTCCCACCGGGCGGGCGACTTATCTCTTCAAATCTACAGCCGGTCAGAGATCAAAGTGGCAAGATAGCTGGTGTTCAAATCGTGACCCACGACATCACCGAGCGCAAGCGGGCAGAGGAGGCATTGAGGGAAAGCGAGAACAAGTACAGAATGCTACTTGAAAATCTCCCCCAGAGAATATTTTTTAAGGATGAAAATTCGGTTTATATATCCTGCAATGACAACTTTGCTCAGGATCTGAATATCAAACCTGATGAGATTACTGGAAAGACAGATTACGATTTTTTCCCTAAGGAATTAGCTGAGAAATATGACACAGATGACAAAAGGATTATGAAGTCCGGGAAGATGGAAGATATAGAAGAGACCTATATCCAAGATGGACAAAAAGTGTTTGTGCATACGGTCAAAACACCTGTCAAAGACAAAAGCGGACATATCGCTGGCATATTAGGCATTTTCTGGAACATCACCGAGCGCAGGCGGGCGGAGAAAGCGTTGATTCAAAATGAGCGGACCGCCCGGGAACGCGCCCGGCTCTTGACCGACTTACGTGACTTGGATCAAATTGACAATATCCTTGCAAGGGTTTGCCAGGCAGTTCGGGATTCGGGGCTGTTTGAGCGTGCAGTGATCACATTGCATGACCAGGCAAGACAAATCTCCTACCTTGGTCAGATAGGATTACCTCCTGATCTGGTTAGACGCGCACGACGAGCGCCCCCATTGGATCAAAAGACGAGAGCCCGGATAACCAGCAAAAAATTCCGCATCTCCGATTCCTTCTTCGTCCCGGCTGAGGCCGGTGTGGATTTCAGCAAGACCGGTCGTCATGTCCCTCAGAAGAAAGGGACCTCTGTTGGCGGCGACTGGCAACCGGGCGACGAACTGTTTGTCCCTCTGCGCGATTTTTCCGGAAAGATCATGGGATTCCTGTCGGTGGACACTCCCACCGACGGGTGCCGTCCCGATATTAAGACACTTGAAGCCCTGGAGATGTTGGTTGAGGCCGCCGCTTCGCGGGTCCGGGAGATGGAGGCCCAGGAGGTGTTGAAACAGGAACGCGACTTCTCGCAATCGATTCTGGAAACCGCCAACAGCCTGATCGTTTGCCTGGACGCAGATGCTAAGATTACGGTTTTCAACCAGGAATGTGAGCGAGTAACCGGTTACCGAAGTGAAGAAGTGACAGGAAAACGATGGCCCGAGCTGTGCCTCCCGCCTGATCATCACCACTTCAAATTGAAATCCTTTGTCAAATGGGTCCGTGCCCATCCCAGCGACCGATATGAGGGTCCCATCGTAACCAAGAGCGGCGAGATTCGCACAATCCTATGGTCCAATACGGCGATTCTTGGACCCGACGAAAACGAGATAGTGGCAATCGCCATCGGTCATGATGTCACCGAGCGCAAGCGGGCGGAGGAGGCGCTGAAGATATCTGAACAGAAGTTCAAAGACTTAACGGAAACTACTACTGACTGGGTGTGGGAGGTTGATGAAAAGGGGGTGTATACTTATGTCAGTCCCAAAGTCAAAGAACTATTAGGCTACGAAGCAAATGAGGTGTTGGGTAAGACACCATTTGACCTTATGCCCGAAGGAGAAAAGGAAAGAATAGCCAGATCCTTCAAAGAAATAACCATCAAAAAGGAACCATTTTACGGACTGGTAAACACAAATCGCCATAAGGATGGGCACCTGGTAGTCTTAGAGACCAATGGGATTCCCATCCTTGATAAGACCGGCAGACTTAGAGGATATAGGGGTATAGACAGAGACATCACCGAACGCAAGCGGGCGGAGGAAGAGATCAGGAAATTCAAGACCATCTCTGACCGGGCCGGCTATGGTTCCGCCATATCCGATCTGAAGGGGAATCTCATTTACGTGAATGAATCCTTTGCGCGGATGCACGGATATAGGCCAGAGGAACTTGTCGGCAAACACCTCTCCCTCCTTCACCAAACTTCGCAGTTGAAAGATGTGAATCGACTGAATAGGAAGCTTATGCGGGAAGGTTCCTATGTCGCTGAAGAGGTGTGGCATACGAGGAAAGATGGCGTTGTCTTCCCCACTTTGATGACCGCCACGGTCATAAAGGATGATGGAGGAAGGCCCCTATTCCTGTCTGCGACCGCGATTGATGTTACCCAGCGTAAGCGGACGGAGGAGGCACTGAAGGAAAGCGAGGAGAAATATCGACTCCTGGTGGAAAACCTGACTGACATGATAGTGGAATTCGATACGGAAGGTCGCCTGCTTTTCGTCAGTCCCTCATATTGCCAGGCTTTCGGCAAATCCGAAGACGAAATACTTGGCAAGAAATTCATGCCGCTGATTCACAAGGACGATCGAGGAAATGTGAAAAAGGCCCTCGCGGGTATTTATGAACCGCCTCACGTTGCCTATGTGGAAGAGCGAGCCAAGACCGTAGACGGATGGCGATGGCAGTCTTGGGTGAACACCGTGGTGTTGGACGAAAACGACAATGTCGTCAAAGTCGTCGCCGTGGGCAGGGACATAACCGAAAGCAAGCGGGCGGAGGAAGCCCTGCAAAGGAGCGAGAATCGATATCGCAGCCTATTTGAAGATTCTCCGATCTCGCTGTGGGAAGAGGATTTCTCCCAGGTCAAGAAGTACATTGACCGCCTACGAGATTCGGGGATTAAAGATTTCAGGCTATATTTTGAAAGTCACCCAAAAGCTGTGGCCAGATGCGCGAGCCTGGTGAAGGTGATTGACGTGAATAAGGCATCCTTGAGGCTGTACAAAGCCAGGAATAAGGAAGATCTCAAATCCGGGTTAGGCAAGATCTTCGCGAGAGAATCTTATTATCCGTTCACTGAAGAACTCATCGCAATCGCCGAAGGCAGAACCCACTTCGAAAAGGAAGCCGACGCCCGGACATTGAGGGGGGACAGCAGACATGTGTCAGTGACATGGTCTGTGGCCCCGGGCCACGAGGAAACGCTGTCCAAGGCTGTCGTGGCGATTACCGATGTAACCGAGGCGAAGGAGGCGGAGGAGGCGCTCCGCCGATCGGAAGAAATGCATCGCACTCTGGTGGAAACGGCTCAGGAGGGAATCGGCATCGTGGACTCCAAGGAGAATCTGGTTTTCGTCAACCGGGGCTTCGCGGGCTTACTCGGGTACCGGAAAGACGAGCTTTTGGGGAAAAACTTAAAAGAGATCTCCGATAGTACGCAGTATGATGTCTTCAGGGAGGAAACCAAGAAGAGAAAACAGGGCCAGCCTTCAAAATACGAGATCACGCTGCTCACCAAAAGGGGAAAGCCAAAACCCATTTATGTTTCAGCGGCTCCATTGCGGAATCCGGATGGAAGCTTCCGGGGCACGCTGGGCGTGGTATCCGACCTGACTGAAATCAAGAAAGCCCGTGAATACAACATACTTCTCGGGGCCAGCAGATCGCTTTCCCGAACCCTAAAGTTCGATCAGGTCCTGAAGCTGGGAGCAGAAAAGATGGCACAGGCACTCAATGCAGACCGTTGTGCTGTAATGCTGCCGGAAGATGACGCCTCAGGCTCAACAGTCCCGGTGAATGTGTATACTTTTCCGAACAAGAGTAAGGACGCGTTCCCCGCCTGGAACCTGAAGGTCCCCAAAGAACATCTATCCTCCTACAAGCGATCCCTGCAGGCGCGAGGGAGTATTCAGATTTTTGACGTCCGCACCGATCTGGCGCCGGAGTTGGGAAAAAAGATCATTCGAAAAACGGAAATGGTTAGTGCTCTGGTCATTCCAATACTTCTAAGAAATAAGATGCTGGGCGTCTTTCACGTGGGCATGAGAAGAAAAACCCGAACCTTCAACATGGAGGAGGAGCGACTAGCCCGTACCATGGCGAATCAGGTGGCAGTGGGTTTGCAGAATTGCAGACTCATGGAGGACGTAAGAAAAGAGCATGCCCAGATAATCGAACAGACTCAACTCTTGAGCACACAGTACAGAGAGCAAAAGATGATGTTTGAGTTGACTCAAGCACTATCCTCGAGCCGCAATCTGGATCAGCTGCTTGCCTCCGCCGCCAGAAAGGTGACTGAGTTTCTCAAAACCGAAAGAGGTTCTGTTGCTCTCCTTGGTCCCGGAGAAGAGAGCTGTTGCGTAAGGGCGGTTCACGTTCGAGGAACGCCCCGACCTCGCAGCTTTGAGGGCGCTACCTTCACTTTTGATGCTTACCCTCAATTAAAAGGAACCGTGCTCAAGCACAAACCGTTCATTGTCCCCGACGTTTCTCTCCTCCCCAAGGACGATCCGGCAAGAGAATATTTCCTTAGCCGGGGAATAAAGTCCACCGTTGCCGTCCCCCTCCTTTCCAGGGGTAAATGCCTGGGATTTTTGACCGCCGCCACTGTGACTGACATCCATCACTACACCAAAGAGGAGATAAGGCTTCTTCGGACCATCTCGAACCCGATAGCGGTAACAATAGAAAATTACAGGCTATTAGAGGATTTAAAACAGAAATACGCTCAGATCGAAGACCAAGCCACAAAGCTGAAAAAGCAGACGCGGGAAAAGGATATCCTTTTGAAAGTGGGCCGGGCGCTCTCCAGAACCATGGATCTGGACGAAGTGGGCAGAGTCGCAAGTCAGGTAGTGGGTTCAACTCTGGGAGTGGAACGATGCGCTATAACGTTTGTGACCAAGGAGAACTACGAGCTAACGGTCAAAGGCCTCTACTCCAGGGATCGGGCGCAGGATCGGAAGACCATCGGAGCCAAGTTCGTCTGGAATGACATACCGGATATGTGCAATATGATAAAACGGAGAAAGCCTTTCATCATACACAACACCTCCGATGTCTCTCCTGAGGGTAAGACGAAGGAGTATTTTCTTAAGGCGGGAATAAAGTCCGTGTTGGGGAGCGGCATGTTCTTTGGCGACAAGCTGGTGGGCATTCTGAGCATTACAAGCATAAAGAAACATAGAACTTTCAGTCAGGAGGAGGTCAAGTTAGTCCAGACCCTCGCTAATCAGATTGGAGTTGCCATCGAGAATGCCCGGCTACAACAGGTGGTCGAGAAACACGCCCAAGATCTAAAGGACCTGTACTCGCAGTTACTGAAGACTCAGGAGAATGAGCGAAAGAAGATTGCGCAGGAGTTGCATGATCAGGTCGGCCAGATGCTCCAGTCCATGAAGATGAATCTCGACTGGATGAAACGGGGATTGACGTCTAAGCCTCAGAAGCTGGAGAGGATGGAAGACTGGCTACTGGACACCGAAAAGCTTCTGGGTGAAACCATTGACGACATCCGGAACCTGACGTTCGAACTGAGGCCAAGCATGCTGGACGATTTCGGGCTTATTCCTGCCTTAAGATGGTACATCGACAACTACGGCAGGAGGTCAAGTATCAGAGTCTCCCTAAAGACCAGGAACAAGGAGTACCGATTTCCTCCGGAGGTGGTGATAACGCTTTACCGCATCATCCAGGAGGCTTTGACCAACGTGGCTAAGCATTCCGGCGCCACCGAGGCATCCGTTTCGGTGTCCCAAAAGGGTTCCACCGCCATACTCTCGGTAAGAGACAATGGCATAGGATTCGATCCCAACAAAGCCCTATTGGCGCCGAAGGGCATGGGACTTCTTAACATAAAAGAAAGAGTTGACATGCTTGGGGGGGATTTCGAGATCATCTCCCGCCCAAGAAAAGGAACCAAACTAAACATTCAAATCCCTTTTTCAGGAGGTGCAGTATGAAGAAGATCAAACTCCTGGTGGCAGACGACCACAAGATCTTCCGCCAGGGCATCAAGAAGCTGTTGGAAGAGGAGTCCGACCTGCAGGTGGTCGGCGAAGCCTCGGACGGACGCGAGGCGGTGAAGAAGACAATCGAGTTGAAGCCGGACGTCATCCTCATGGACATCGCCATGGCCAACCTTAACGGACTGGAGGCAACCAGGCAGATAAAGAAGCAGTTGCCGTCAGCCAAGGTGATCATGGTAACCATGCACAAAAACGAGGAATATGTCCTTCAGTCGTTTCAGGCAGGTGCCTCCGGGTTCATCCTCAAGGAGGGAGCTGTGGAGGAACTGGTCTCCGCCATTCGTTCCATCAATTCGGACAAGTCCTTCTTGAGCCCTTCCATCTCCAAGACGCTGATAGATGCATACATGCGCAAGATGGAGACCGGCAAGACCGAGACCCCGTTCGATCTCTTGACCGACAGGGAAAGAGAGGTCCTGCAGCTGATTGCCGAAGGATACACCAACCGTGAGGTGGCCAAGTCGCTATTCATCAGCGTCAAGACGGTGGAAGCCCATCGGGCACACATCATGCAGAAGCTCAACATCCATGATATTGCCAAGCTGGTGAAGTATGCCATCCAGAAGGGCCTGGTCGACCTGAACGTATGACGGCTTCTCCAGACTGAACTGAGTCAGCTGTGACAGGTTTCCCCCACAAGAGGGGAAACCTGTCCGGAAAGAATAAGGACAGGGCCAATTCAGATCAGGTGCGCATGTTGGCAAAATAGGGTGAACTGCCGATTGCCAATAAGAGGAAGGCAGTTATATTGAGTAACGTATAGTTGAGTTCATCCCGAGGGTGTGCCCTGTAGCTTTGGGTAGTTCCTAGCCCCCCTCTACCCTTACCAAAGCACACCCTCTTCCTCTATCTGGACCATTCCGCAGCAGGGTCATATTTCCTCTCGTTTTTTGAATGCCTCGTCGCCAGGATCATCCTTGGGGGAACAACACAGAACTTTTTCCAAATTACAATTGACAACCGGATTGCCGGTTTTGTATATTACGCCAGCAAAGGAACCGGTAAGGAAATACATCCTAAGGAGGAGGTGAACCTGTATGACGATGAAGATCACCGAGGAGTGCACAGCCTGCGGACTCTGCATGCCGGAGTGTCCTCAGTCAGCTATCAGCGAAGGTGACGTCTACTTAGTCGACCCGAACACCTGCAACGAATGCGAAGGTATAGAGGGAGGATCCCGCTGCGTGGAAATCTGCCCGGTCGAATGCATTGAGAAAGTCGGTTAAAAACAGATATCATAGTGTAAAACAAGTGCGCCGTTTGAAGCAAGCAGGGGATCGAGCATCTGATTTGCCGCCGGCGCACTTTCTTATGAGCTTGGCGATTCTCCTGGAGTGAATGCCTGCTTGATAATGGACCGGTGCACAAAAACCTTCCTCATCTTTTTCGCAAATGGCAATGGCGTTCCGCTGGAGACAAGATTCTTTCTCCACCTGTGCCCCTGGTTCAGTCTCTGCTCCTGACTCTTCATCCTAAACCGAGAAAGCGAAAGCCAAAACGTGCTACTGGATAGGCACGTATAAGAGTCAGATAGAAGAGGTGACGATCTTTTAAATATGGGCACATATCGATTTCTTGAGGACGTGGCTATTGCGGATGCGGCTTTCCAAGCCGAGGCGGAGAGCTTGGAGGAGTTATTTGCGCTCTGCGCACAAGCTGCCTTCGATGTGATGGCGGATACAGAGACCATCGAGCACAGGTCCAGGGAGCAGGTGGAGCTGGCCGGACAAAACTTAGACGAACTTCTCTTCGACTGGCTGGCGGAGTTGATTTACCTGAAGGACCTGAAATCCATGCTTTTCAGCAAATTCGACATAGAAATCCAGAAGAAGAACGGCTACAGCTTGAAAGCCTCGATATGGGGCGAGCCCGCAGATCAGAAGAAGCATCGAGTCAGGGTGGACGTGAAAGCTGTCACCTACCATCTGCTGGAAGTAAAGAAGGAAGATGACAAATGGACGGCCAGGGTTATCCTGGATACGTGATCCGACATTCGAAGATCGTCCAACGGGAGCGGTGCTCGTATCAGGTTTAAGGTTTAAGGTTAAAGGTTAAAGGTTAAAGGTCTAAGGTTTAAACATTGAGCTTCGTTGCGAGCCTCGCCACGGAAACCGAGCCTCGAGTTCCTTTTACGAAAAGAGGTACTATCATGGAGATGAAGAAGATTCAAGACGGTGTGTGGGAGATTCCCAGAACCGAGAAGGAGGGCATGAGGGTTCCGGCGAGGATCCTGGCTTCGGATAAGTTGATGGAGATCATGGACAAGGGAGTGTTCAACCAGATCACCAACGTGGCCTGCCTTCCCGGTATTCAGAAGCACGCCCTGTGTATGCCTGACGGGCACTGGGGCTATGGCTTCCCCATCGGCGGGGTGGCCGCCTTTTCCACCGAGGACGGCGTGATCTCGCCCGGCGGAATCGGATTTGACATCAACTGCGGCGTCAGGCTGATCCGAACCGATCTCACCCTGGAAGAGGTCAAGCCAAAGATGACCACTCTCATGGACGCCCTTTTCAAGGCGGTGCCGGCCGGAGTAGGTTCCAGTGGAATCGTCAAGCTGAATGCGGAGACCTTCAAACAGATCATGCGCAAAGGCGTGGATTGGTGCATCGAAAACGGTTACGGCTGGCAGGAGGATCGTGATAGGATAGAGGAGTGCGGGCAGATGAAGGGCGCTGATCCGTCCAAGGTAAGCCACAAGGCCATCTCGCGCGGAGTCGGTCAGTTGGGCACTCTGGGATCGGGAAATCACTATCTGGAGGTGCAGGTTGGGTTGACCGACCAGATCTACGATGAGGAAACCGCCAAGGTGTATGGAATCAACAAGCCCAACCAGGTCTTCGTCATGGTACACTGCGGCTCGCGCGGGTTCGGTCACCAGATAGCCACGGACTACCTTCAGCTCTTCTTGAATGTGATGAAAAAGTACGGGCTGAAGATACTGGACCGGGAGCTCTCCTGCGCACCCTTCAACTCACCGGAGGGACAGGATTATTTCGG
>JBARPX010000008.1:0-14488 GCA_049643405.1 Candidatus Zixiibacteriota bacterium | reverse complement strand
GATATAGGGCAAACTTGGCCTCTATCCCTCTGGTGATTATCTTCAGAGACTCCTCCACCAGTCCGAGTTTATCCGGGTGGAAGCACAAGGAGGGCTCGTCAATCTGGATTATCTTTGCGCCTTCCTGGCTCAGCTTCACTGCTTCCTTGTGCAAAATGTTCGCCAGATCAAGAACCAGCTTTTCCTCATCGTGATAGAATTCATCTTTAGATAGCCGCGCAAAGGTAAAAGCTCCCACGATGACCGGCTTGATCTCCGTTTGGGAATTCACACAGGCGAACTTGAATTCATTCACAACTGAGTAGTCTTTGAAAGAGAGCTTGGATTTGATTACGGGACGACGGTAGTATACGTTGTTGTCGAAAAACCTCAAAAGCCCACCTATCTCCATTCCATCGATGTTCCTGGCAAAAGGAGTGACCGGATCATCCCAGCGGATCTGCCCATCCGTGATCAGATCGACTCCGGCTTCCTCCTGCTCCCTTATGACTCTTCTTATTGTATACTGATAGGCCTTCTCAAGCTCTTCTGCGGAAATCTTCTTTTGATCAAACCTGTTCCGTGCCTGACGGAGATTCACCGCGCTCTTGTCCTCGGTAATCTTGGGATAGCTCCCTACCACCGTGGTCTTCAGCATGATCTTCTTTTTGTTTTGCTGGTTTTCGCCTAACCTCTGATCGCTGTTCAATCGACGGCAGACTAACGGGGTAACGTCAGGAAGGACTTATTCATCTTTCCACAAAGTTCCTGATGGTCTTCTCCAACTGGTCGACCTGGAAGGGCTTGGTTATGATCAAGTCAACCTTCGAGTCCTTCACCTTATTGGGATCGGGATCTACTCCCCAACCGGTTATGACCACAACGGGGACAGAAGGTTTCTTTTGCTTCACCGCCTTGGAGACCTCCCAACCTGATATATCCGGCATTCCCAGGTCCGTTATCACCAGATCGAACCGATCCTTCTCGAACATCTCCAAACCTTCCTTACCACAGGAGGCCACCTGGGCCTGGTAATCCATTCTCTCCAGCACGCTCACCAAAAGATCGGTCACGATGGGTTGATCGTCTATGACTAAAACCTTCTTCGCATTCGGAGGTGGATTCTCATCCCCCTTGATGGTTATCACCTCTTCAACGCTCAACTCATCCCCGGAAGGGAGTTTGATCCCCTTTTCCTTTTTCTTCTCTTCGCCGGTCATCTTTTCCAGCGATCCCTGCTCCAGCCCGGCTATGTATGAGAGAACCCTTCTTCTGAATCGATCCTGCGCCTCTAATATCTCGGGTACGGTCACAGCTTCTCTATCCCTGTATCTGAAATTCAAAAGTTCGATGCTTCCTAAAATCGGCACCAGAATCTCATCCAGGTTGTCTTTAATAGACTGCGAGAGGTGTTCCAACAGTTGTCCGATCTGTCCGCCAAAAAGGGCTATGATTTTCCCATCTTCTTCTTTGAATCTCGATTTCTCCTGGCTGAATGCAGCAAGGATGCCCCAGAGCTTATCTTTTGAGAAGATCGGGACGCAGATCATCGACTCCAATCCCTCTTCCTCGGCTAAAGCCGCCAGACTTCTTTCGGTTTCGCGGATATCGTTTACCACTTGAGGAATGCGGGTGTCGACGAGACGCTTGAGAATCCCTTCCTCCGCCTTCAAGTCCTGGAGACTTTTGATCGATGCGTCTTTAAAACCTGAGGAATGCGCCATATCTAAGTCACGCTCCGAAGGATTTAACTGAAAGATGGCAACGTGTCTGAAGCCGAAGAAATCAGTCAACTGTTCAACCAGAATTTCGAGTGTCTTTCGCATAGGGCTTTCTTCTCTCAAGGATTCTTATAGAGTATCGGTCGTCTCGTTATGGTTCTACTCTCCTAACCCCGCTCGTGGTAAACCATCGATGCCGATCCAAACAGGGTGAAACTGTCTCCTTCGTTTATCTTCACGGATACGATTTTTCCCAAAAGGTCTTCGTCCCCTTCAAGAATTACCGTCTTGTTGCTCCTGGCCTTCCCTTTCCATTTGCCTGGGGTTCTTCTACTTCTATCATCGACCAGAACTTGAAAAGTTTTGCCCACCAACCTCTGGTTTTTCCTTCTGGAAATCTCCTTTTGAAGGTCAATCAGAACGTGTAGTCGGCTCAGTTTTTCCTCCTCCGGGACGTCATCTTCCAGCAAGGCGGCTTTGGTTCCCTCTCGTATGGAATAGCGAAACATGAAGGCAGAATCGAACTCCACCTTTCTCACCAGGTCCAGGGTCTTTTCAAAATCCTCTTCAGTCTCGAAGGGAAAACCGACGATGATATCCGTGGTGAGGCTCACATTCTGTATTTTTTCTTTGATTCGTTCGGTCAGCTTCAGGTAGTCTCCTGAAGTGTAACGCCGGCTCATCTTCTCTAAAATTTTGTCCGATCCGGATTGCAGAGGAAGATGGATGTGTTCACAAACCTTCGGAAGTGTGGCGATCTTATCGATCAATTTCTCGGACAGATCTTTGGGATGAGAGGTCATGAAGCGAATCCAATCGACGTTTGTCTCTTCTGCGACCATCCGGAGCAGGTCGGCGAAATCTATGCCCTCGAATTTGTAGGAGTTAACGTTCTGCCCGATCAAGGTCACCTCTTTGCAACCGGATTCAGTCAGAAGCTGAACCTCCCTTGTGATCTGATCTGCGGGGCGATGCCTCTCCGGTCCCCTGACATAGGGAACCACGCAATAGGAGCAAAAGTTGTCGCAGCCGCGGGAGATGGCAACGAAGGAGGTGAAGGGTGTTTTTCGTTGCGGGAGTATCTCGTGCTCCCATATCTTTCGCGAGTCAAAGTCTCTACGAGAGGGGCAAACGTCAACCCTGGCACGATCGCTGTGATTCTGTAAATATCGGGGAAGTTGAAAGATTTGATCCGGACCCAAGACCAAGTCCAGATACGGCTTCTGCTTGAGCAGCTCTCCTCCCATTCTCTGAGCCATGCAGCCGACCACCACCAGCATCACGTCCGGATTTTTTTGCTTATATCGATCCAGCTCAGAAAGCCTTCCCAATGCCCGTCTCTCCGCCGTCCCCCTCACCGAGCAGGTGTTCAGGACTATAACGTCCGCATTTTCGGCATTCCCGGTTAAGGAATGTCCCTCGGAAGCAAGCAAGCCTTGAAGTCTTTCCGAGTCGTACACGTTCATCTGGCATCCGAATGTTTGTAAGTAGACCTTCTTGCCCATGAGTACTCTTGGGGTGAACTGATTCGAGTAAACACGCACTCCTAATTGAAAATAACCCACGATGTTGATTTGTCAAGCTCTAAAAAAAAGCGCCGCACATCAAAGTACGACGCTTCAGGCCCGGTCAGTTGCCCCTTAGATACTAAGTCGTGCAGGCCAGGTCACGTGCCCGCCGAACAATCAGCTAAGCTTTTACAAACTCCACCAGTAATTAAGCTTGACCAAGAAGGTGCTGCCGGGGTAAGGATCGAACATTTCGTTCCAGTCACGCCGGAATCTGAAATCCCCCACCCCCTGTTCCCAGCTATCCCTGTTCTGAGTCCAGACCAAAAACAGAGTGCTGCCCGGTCGATATTCCCAGCGCAATACCAGGTTGGAGTTGAAGGATTTCCAGTTGAAATCCGGCTCCTCCTCTTCCTCGTCGTAGACCGTCTCATCCACATACTCGTACCCGTCGGGCGGAACGAGTTTCTTGAAGTTGCGATAGTCCACGGCTGCCATAAATGGCTGGGCATAAGCCTGAAGAGTCAAATCCTTGGTGAAAGTGTACGTTGCTCTTACGGTTACGTCGAACCGTTCCATATACTCCTCGCCAAAGATGTCATCGGTTCTATTGCCATCCTCATCCTCGAGGTTGGTCAGCCATCTGGAAACATCTTCGCTCCGGTAGTAACCCGACCCCACACTGAACTCAATGTTTGATCTGGGATGTAAATTGACCCACAGGCTGTAAGTTATGAAGTGACCGTCCCGGGTGTCTCCCGTTTCGAAATACGGGTTGATCTGGTACCATTTCCGCGCGTCGGTTTCCAGCCAAATCCACCAGTTCCGTCCGATGGGGATAGGGGACGGCGGTCCTCCCCGGGTCTCCCGGTCCGAGTAGATGTTATCGAAGTCTTGCCAGATTCCGCCGCCTAAGTTCCAGAAGTTCACCAGTTCGATGGAGTTATTGAAGTTCCCGCCGCGGGTCAGTTTCACCCCGGACAAATTGTCGGTGAAATTGACATTGAAATTATTCCAGGTTTTCCTGACGATCCACCACTGCTTGGTGGTTCTGTACTGCAGCCAACCCCAGACCTCCTTGTTATCATCACGCGTCAGGAAGCCCATGTGGTTCAAATCTATTCCTCTGTCCAAGTATTCCGCCCCTATCTCTCCACGGATGTGCTCCCCTCCCTGTTTTCTGAAGCTCATCGCTCCACCCCAGCCCTCCTGGTCCGGTCCCGTTCTTGAGCCTATCACCTGTCCCACCCATTCATAATCCCCGTTGTGGAAGCGCAGTTTCCAGTCCGAGCATCCGGTGTAAGCCGGGTGACGCCCATCCTGGTTGACTGCGGTCGCCATGATCCCGACAACTGAGTTCTTCAGGACGTCCTGCATTAGCCGAGCCGCAAAATAGTTGGCCTCTGGCTCTACCACCTCTTTGGTGCGATAACCATCCTCGTGCCTGAATTCTGCCTTTTCCCTCTCAGTCACTGCCTCCAGAATGCCGATGGATGTGCCGCCTTTGGTTTTTCCGCTGACCTTGCCGGCAAACAATATGCTCGTCGCGGTCGGTCGATCTATCATGTATTTCACGTCTTCGGGGTAACCACGCGGCGACCTCCCGATCCTGCGGGAATAGAAGAGATCGAAGGGGGTCTCGAAGATCTTGAATCCCTCCAAGAAGAAGGGACGTTTTTCCGGATACCAGGTTTCGAAGGCGGACAGGTTCAGAACGGTCTCGTCCTGCTCCACCTGCCCGAAGTCGGGATAGACCGTGGCATCCAGGGTTATGTTGGAGGTGATGCCATACTTGAAATCAAATCCAAGATTCCTGGTGAAGTCCCTGCCGTCAAGATTGCCCTGCCCTTTCGGTTCTGTCTGCAGGTAGTCGACCACATAGGGTCGAATCTCCAATCTCTCGGGAGGGCTAAGATTCTTCAATCCCTTAAGGTGACCGAAATGGGAGACGAAACCGCTGGCCTCCTCCGGAATATATATCCACCGGTCCAGCTCGTTCTTCCGGGCGATGCGCCGGCTGCAGTAGAATCCCCATACCGGGTTCTCCTCGCAGGCAAAACGCAGACAGTGAAAGGGTATCCTGAACTCCGCCACCCAACCCCACGGGGTCCTCCTGGTGGCTGATTCCCACACCGCATCCCAGTTGTCATCGTTCCAGTTGTCGTTGTAGTAGTAACTGTCCCGCTGGGTTCCGGATACCGAGACCACGAAGGCGTAGGCGGTCTGATGGTCATGATGGCTGTCGATGATTAGATTGACCAGATCATTCTCCACGTACCTGTCTCTGCGCGTTAAGCGGCTGATGATCCCTTCCGGCTCGGAATCGTACATCTCCATGCCCACATACAGGGCCTCATCATCATAGCCCACCCTGACGAACGTGGTCTCCGAAGCCGGCTGACCCTCGTCCGGTTGAAACTGGGTGAAATTCCCTGAGCGCTCGGCCTGCCGCCAGAAGTCTTCATCCAGTATCCCATCTATCTTGGCTCCAGGATTCACCCGGACGGCGGTGATGCTCTTGACCGTATCCTCATCCGTTTCCTGAGCCATCACGTCGAAGTAACTCAAGAGGAGAAAAAGGACGAAAAGAAAAACTAAGATCAAAATCCATTTCCAACTTGGCATGTTTTATATCTCCAAATTTAGAGGTGAACCGTTCTGTTAATTCCCTCTCACGGATAAGCAATGGCATACCCTTTCACCTCTAACATCAATCTCTTATACATTCCTTGCCCCGGTGGGGTTTCGTTTTTTTTCCGTAAGGCCTTACATTTTTCTGTAGTTTAACATGCCGTGTGTCTAAGCCATTTGCCGGGCCGACGGCAAGCCCAATGAATTGGGCCATTACAGAAGAAAACTTAGGTGGGGCATCCTGCCCCGCGGAATCTATGAGGCTACCTGGATTCAGCCCCGGTGCTCGTCCGGGACACGATCCCGGATGCCTCGCAATTGACACAATAACAGGTAGGCGGGGCATCCTGCCCCGCGGAATCGAATTCCGTTATGCGGCGGGCCGGATGTCCTACGGGTCCGTGCGAAATCCGATTCCTACAGTCCTTTTCTTGTAATCGCTCGATTTATCGAGCGAATTAGAAGCCCAATGAATTGGGCAACTACAGGACCAAACCTTCCAGGTTTTTGTAGCCTGTGGGATTCTATCCCGGTGGTCGTCCGGGACACAATCCCGGACACCTCTCAACCAATCCAAAAACAAAAAAGCCCCCCGTACGGGGGGCTTTTGAGAAACTCTCTCATGACATATTCATCAGGAACAAGGTGGTGGGCCGTTCTGGTACAGATAGTTCACCAGATAGACCACGTCGCCCAGGTCGGTCGTGCCATCGCAGTTGACGTCTCCGATATCCGGAGGATTGGGTGCGGGACCGCTTCTGTAGAGATAATTGACTAAGAAGATCACGTCGCCGACGTCGACCTGCCCGTCGCCGGTTAGATCCCCTTTCTGCTGTCCAACCTCGATAACGCCCACAGACGGTAAATGGTTGTGTGCGGTGACGGTGATGTCAATGAAGCCGGTGGTCAAGGGAGACGGATACAGGGTAAGCTGCCCCAAAGCATTGGTATATCCTGTTTCAAAGACCTCTCCGTCTTTATACAGACAGACTAAAGCTCCGAACACCGGCGCGCCGCCGGATTCTTGAACGGTGATATTTGCCGGATTCGTTCCGGTGCTGACAGTCGTCGGGCAGTCCACATACAAGGACTCAGCCGCAGAGGTCCACAGATCGATGGACGGATCGCCCATGATATTGTAACAATCCAGGTAGTACCTGGTGTATCCCCCGCCGCTGTAATATTGGTAGAGACGATACAAGGCCTTGTCGGTCATGTCTCCGATGGCATGGCAGGTCTCGGCAAATGCCGCCTGGAACATCCGCTTCTCTAAGATGTCGTCCTCGTCCCACATGGTGTTGGCCGAAGCTCCCCAGAAGGCTATGGCCGCCTTGCTGATCTGCTTGGCCCAGGTTTCCCCGAAACACTCGGAGAGACTGTAGGTGCCGGTCACGCAAGCGTGGGAGAGAACGAAAGGATACTCGTTCGGGTTGCTCAAGTTCCGAACGTCGTTTTGATAGAAGGGCACACATGCCCAACCTCCTGTGGAGCCGTGACCGGAATAGCAGACTATGCTCTTCCCCGCGTTGACACAGTCGGTGATCTCGTAAGTGTAGCCTCCCGTCCTGTCCCAGATGGTGTCGCATTCCATCCCGGCGGGCGCTAGGTAGTTCTGTATCACGTATCGGTGGGTGCGCTCGGCCATCAAACCGGCGTCATCGGAGGCCATGAAACATGCGGCTCCCATCCAGTCGAGATCGGCCGCGGTGGGATTTTCATAGTAGAGTAACTTGTAGATCATAGCGTTGACATCTAAAGTACTTTTGGCCGGCAGTCTTCCCCGGAACATGTCGGCAAAAGCATCGCCGTCCATCTTGACGTAGTTCAAATCTGTGGCCGTCGAGCTGTACGATCCGGTCCAGTGCGGGATGTACTCCACGTCCCCCACCAACAAAATATAGGTGGGAGGGATGTCCCAGTTATCGTAGGCATCCTCGATGTAACTCTTTATGGCTTCCTTGGTGGTACCGATATCCGGAATCTGGGCCACGGTCACGTCAAAACCCTTTTTGGTCTTCCACTCCACCAGATCGTTCAGGAGAGAAGTAAAGGAGTTGAGCGTGATGATAAGATAGCCGATGGGCAACTGGGGCGCCCCTTTGATGGTAGGCACGTAGGTCTCGTAGTTTACGAACAATTCTCCACATAGCTTTTCAAAAGGAGGCGAGGCATATCGATGTAGCTGACTCCTGGTGGTGGGCATATCCGACCCCGACAGGGTTAGCTTTATCCTTATGTCCGAATAGATTCTCACTCTTCCGGCCTGGGGATTATAGCTGACCGGATGGACTGCCACGGTGACGAATCGATGACCCCGGATGACTCCGATCTCCACTATCTCGGCCTTGGTCTCGGGCAAAAACGCGTTTTGCCCGTAGTAGTCCTGATCGATTGCGAACGCAGTCTGCTGCCAGGCGCCCTCGATTTTGGGCACCGGGGGCTGAACCGGCGCGATCCTGGTGGTGATCCCCAATTCATCCAGGCTTCTCTCGATCACCTGGAAGCTCTCCACGTTCAAGCTCACCTCTGCTCCGAAGGGAATTTGTATCATTCTGGTTATGACCGGCAGGTTCGGCTCGCCGATTATGCTTGTGACCCCTGAATTGGAAATGGAGAGCAGAGTGAACTCTCCGCCTTTGGTGGTGATCTCCTCCGACCACATCCCCGGGATCTGAATCTCGAATTCCACCTGATCAAAACCAGACTGCAGCAGACTCACTCGGGGAGTTCGGTCAGCACTGGGGATTAGCGAAATCCAACTCTGATTCGCCGCTGCCGGAGCAGACGTGGGAACGCCAAGAAGCAGAAAAACAATCGCCGAGGCAAGGATGAATCCCTTCACCCCATTTAGAGCTTTAGCCGTGACCACCTTGAACCTCCTTTACAATCTTAATCGGTTAATATGTTGATTTCTTTGATCTCGTAAACAAGACGAATCTTATCATAATTTACGTGAGAAATGATTAAATTCCGAACATGTTCAATTCAGGCGCTCTGTTCGTGTCTCGTCCGAACCGTGGATTCAATAAAACAGCCTTTTGTGATCGAAACTCTCCAGGTCGAGGGAAGGGCGTGTATATCCCTCCGCTCAGGTGTATGATAATACATCTCTTCGTCTTGTCAATCCTTTTTTTAAAGTGTAGGGCACGGGTGGTTCCCGGAATCACAGAGAATCCGTCGACTTAGGGCACGCTTCGCATCTTTGTCAGCGGGCTTTCCTCGAACCAAAAAGAGGTCAGGGAATCAATCCCTGACCTCTTTCCTGAGTAATTGTCTTAGGGAAATGTCACACTTGCGTGTTCTCTATTCTGCGCCTCGATAAGCCGGTGGTGGGAAATTCCTCGAATGAAACTTGAGAACCTCCTCCAGCCGGTCGTATATGAAGTTATCGTGTCCGGCGGGATTGCTCGGATATCCACTATACTCGATGTAGGTGTGCTCCTGCCCATACAGGGAAAGCAGTTGATCCAACGCTCTGTTCCCGTCAAGCAGCCCGAACTCGTTATGATCCCCGCATTCTACATAGATGTTCAGATCGGTGAAGGCATCCGGATCGTTGGCCAGCTTGGTCTTCACGTCGTATTGCAGCCATCTGTTCCAGATTTGGGAACCGGGTGGGATGGTCCTGCTCTCATCGAACGGTAAATCCACACCGTGTCTTAGTATCCCGTCCACAGCCAGGGTGAAGAAATTGGTGGTGTCGTCGCCGGTGGTGCTGCGGGGAGAGAAGGATGCTGCCATGGCGAAAACAAGCTGGCTGTACGTCTTGTCGGGATGATCGTCGTCCGGCCAGGGATTGAGGGTCTTGTAAGCGGAGTAGGAGAAATCACCGGCGATCCCGTTCTCCTCGAACACCTTATCTATGGTCTCACTGGTGAGAAAGAATTCCAAAGAGGCAAACGGACTCATGGCGCTGACTGCCGTAAACATGGTGGTGTCGTAATCCATGGACATTCTGAGCGCACCGTACGCTCCCATTCCCAAACCGCCTATGGCTCGGTAACGTGGGTCAGGAATCCAGTCATTTCCCGGTTTGCTACCGTAGGTATGCAGGCTCGAGTCCATTCTGGCCATTAATTCCTTTATAATGTAGTCCTCATAATTGCCCAGCAAGGGCGAATTGGTATAGAAGCTCCCTCCCACCGAGAGGGAAGACGCATCCGGCATAACAATGATCATGGGTTGAATCTCTCCCTCCTCGATCAACCGGTCGGCTAATTGACCAATCTTATGCACCGAAACGAAGGTGGAGAAGTCGCCACCCAGATCATGGAGCAGGTACAGAACCGAGAAACCCTCGTTCAACAGCTGAGCGCCGTGCGGCCCATCAGCATCGTACCAGGAGGGGAGATAGACGTAGACGCTCCTTCTTACGCCCCACTCACCATCGATACCTCCCTCCAAAGAAGGAAACTCCCAGGTGGATTGCCAGACGTCATGAAACAGATAACGGGTTCTGACAGGATTATCTCTTTTGCCGCAACTGACAAAAAGTGATAGGATCATGCACGCCAGAAGTAGTCCAAACAATACTCTTTTCATGCTAGCTCCTTTTTTTCGCTTTCAACTCGCTTTCTCAGATTAGAACAGATAGGTAAAAGACAAGCCGGAACAATGAAAGAGCATCTTATAGGTCCCCGGCATGTTGTCAAAGCTTCCGTCTCCGTTGGCATCCTCCAGCGCGGTCACCTCTCTCTTCTTGTGTGTCACCAGCTGGTAATCGTAGCCGAACTCAAACGAGTCTATCCGGTAAGAGAGCCCCAAATTGAAGCTGTGCTTGTCGCCCACATCCGGAATCAGAAGCGTGAACGTCTCGTCGGGAACGGGAGATTGTTCAAAGAAGTAGCCTCCTCGCAGGAACAGGTTCTCCTTCAGGATGTACTCTCCACCCAGGCTGAATCTGACTATATTGTCCCAGTTGAACGGGAACTCCGTTTCCCTAACCAAGGCATAGAGCGTATCCAACTCACCGGCAGCCAAAGTGTAATCTTTGGTGTCGAGGAACTCCAGCCTCGACCAGTTAACTGAACTCACATCAGAGGTCAAGGTTAGTTTCTCGGTAGGTCTGTACATCACTCCCACACCTATCTCACCCGGAAGCGGCAGGGTGGTCTGGAAGTCGCCATCTCTATAGTAGATGGTCCCCCCCTCGATCTCCGATCCGGGGATCATCGGCAGATACATCTCCAGTTCAAGATCCCCCTGGAGATCGATGTCGACCGGACTCCGATAGGAGAATCCTAACTGGAATTTGGGACTGACCTTATAGAGAATGCCGGCATTGAACCCGAACCCCCAACCGTCGACACTATCCATTCTGGCATCCACCGGAAAGAAATCATATGGTCGCGTGTAGCCGGGAGGAGTGCGAACTAAAACGGGTCTTCGTAGATCGAAATCAGCCCGCTGTATGCTCAGACCAAACCCCAGCGCAAGCTTGTCCTCCATAAACGTTTTTGCCACGGTGGGGTGCAAATCCCAGATCAGAATGTCAGTCACGTGATCGAAACGGGGATATGGAACGTTGTTATCATATCCCGCAGGCGGTTTATACAAGTTCCATCGGGATTCCAGCTTGTAAGGTACATAGAAAGCCACTCCACCAGTGAAACCTCCATACTGAGCAAACTTATGGAAACGCGAGAAACTGGGCAGGAAGAAGGCCCGATCCTCCGGGTAGTACGTTTCGTCAGGATATCCAAAAGAATAGCTATAACCTGACTCTCCCATGGCGAAATCCGGGGTGTATTCCGGACGGAAGTTGAGGGTATACAGGTTCATGGTGAACTCGGAGTTGGGAAGGTATGCCAACCCGGCCGGGTTCCAGAAGGCGGCGCTCCAGTCATCCGCCAACCCCCTGAAAGCCCCCCCCATGTTCAGGGCTTTGGAGCCGACCCCGGGGAGGGCAAAACCCCCGCCGGCGAAAGAAGGAACTGAGCAGACAAACAAGAATAAGACAGCCCAAAGCAAAACAAACCGGCTCTTCATCTTTCACCTCGTACTTTTGAGTTTTTTACACCGCCAAGTCAACGATTTCTTCGCCTCTGGTGGAGAAAATGCCAAAAATCCCCCAGAGGTTCTCCAAAACTAAAACATTAATTATCCTTTGTCAACGATTTTTTTCGAAAATTCGAAATTCTTGTTTCCCAACCCTTTTTGCCCGAATTCATGGGACCTGCCGGGGTCAGGTGCTTGACCGTGCGGACTACGCAACCAGTGCCATTATTTTGTCCCCGGCTGTAACCCTTTTTTGGGTGTCACATAGCCATAAGGCTGGACAGAGGATGAGATTCGAAACTTCAGAGTTCTGTATTCCTGCCTCAAAAACCCCCAAAAAGGCTTTGGCCGGGGAGATGAAGCGTTTATATTGGGTGAAACAGTCGGAGCCTTGACCAGCTCGTTCTGAGGATTATGAAAAAGAAGAATAAAAACACCTTCCCTGACTTAGTCGCGCTAATGTCGCGGCTCAGGTCCAAAAGAGGCTGTCCCTGGGACAGGGAGCAAACGCACAAATCGCTTCTCCCCTATCTGATCGAGGAGGCTTACGAGGTGCTGGACACCATTGAAGCAGGCAATGACGAGAGGCTGAAGGAGGAATTAGGTGACCTTCTCCTGCAGATAATCTTCCACGCCCAGATTGCGCGGGAGCAAAGGAAATTCGATATATACGACGTCATAGAACATCTCGATAGTAAGCTGAGAGCCAGACATCCGCATGTGTTCGGTAAAAGGAAAGTTGCCTCCACCGAGGAGGTAATAAGGAATTGGGAACACATAAAACTGAGCACCGATCCACAAGATACGAATTCTAAAGGGAGCAAAAGGAAATCTGTTCTTTCCGGCATCCCCCGTCATCTGCCCGGGCTGCTCAAAGCCTATCGGGTTCAGGAGAAGGTGGCCAGGTTTGATTTCGATTGGGAGAAGGCAGAGGATGTCCTCTCGAAGATAGAGGAGGAAATCGGCGAGTTAAAAAGAGCCGCCAAAAAAAAGAAGCCGAAGCAGAGGGAAATCGAAGAGGAGTTGGGGGACGTTCTCTTCTCCTGGGTGAATCTCTCCCGACATCTGAACGTCAATCCCGAATTCGCGCTGAGAAAGACCATAGACAAGTTCGTAAAGAGGTTCAGCTATATGGAAAGGGAGTTGAAACGCAGGAAGATCCCGCTCAAAGAAGCCGGGCTTCCTCTCCTGGATTCCTTGTGGGAAAAAGCAAAACGGTCAGCGGTATGAACCATATGATTCATACCAGCGGACGAAGCGGATTAGACGGACAGGAGCAGATTCTCCCCCGCCTGCGCCAGGGATCAGACAGGCGGCAGAGAGCACCAGATCAAACTGTGCCGTCATGTCGTAAGGTTAAGTAGAACAATGGATTGCTCATAGACATCCGGGGCGCCGACCTCCCTTGTAAAGGAAATTGATCAAAATGACTACGACCAGACTGCCGTGATCGCCGTCACAATTGGCATCGCCGGCTTCAAAGGAGGCCGGGTAGGGACCGCTCCTGTACAGGTAGTTTATCATATACATCACGTCGGCTATGTTGATCACACCGTCACCGTTGGCGTCCCCCCGCTCAGAAACCTGAACACCGACACAATAGGGCATGTTTGTTCTTGGAATGTAAGTCACGTAATCTGACCTGGAAAAGTAAAGGCACGGGTTGGTTGGCAAGTTGACAGTATCGTCGATACAGATGATCATGCTTTCTTCCACAAGAAAGGTAAACGTAGCCAACAGGGTCCTGCTCCCCTCCCACCAGAGTTGGTCTCGCACTCCCGTGGGCACTAAGTTCATCAGGATGAAGTTATATCGAAACTCCACAATTCTGGTATCCCATTCAGACCCATCCAGCCGCTCCGACAGGCTCATCATTCGATTCTCCATTCCCCCGAAGTGACGAAAGATGCTGTTCTCTATATTGGGATATGGATAGAGTTCGATATTGTTCCTCGAAACAGTCAGACTGCAATAGGCAGTCGGATTGGTGTGGGTGTATCTGAGGGGAATGGTAAATCCGGCAATCGAGTCTATGGGAGGGTAAGCCACATCGCTGGTAACCAAGAGGGGGAAGTGGACTTCCCAGGGCGGGGGACTGTATTTCACCGAGTCATAGCATTCCACGTAAAAGGTATCGCATATCCCGTTATCGTTGGGCTGCTCCGGGCACTGCGCCCCCACAGAACCTGCTGACAGGAAAAGAACTATTCCTGCCATCGATAGTAAAACATACTTCTTCATCTTACCTCCTCCTCTTTAAATGCAGCCGGGATGTCGTCCTCCCTTGTAAAGGAAATTGATCAAAATGACTACGTCCAGAATGCCGTGATCGCCGTCACAATTGGCATCGCCGGCTTCAAAGGAGGCTGGGTAGGGACCGCTCCTGTACAGGTAGTTTATCATATACATCACGTCGGCTATGTTGATCACGCCATCCCCGGTGGCGTCGCCGTGCACCGATAGCTCAATACTGGTGCAGTAGGGCATGTTGTCCCGGGGGATATAGGCTACAGCGTCGGCTCTGCCGAAAGCGTGGTAGCCAACCGGAAAATGTGTCGTATCCAGGCAGATCGTAGTGGTATCCTCCAGCGTAAAGGTGAGCGTCGCCACCAGAACCCGGCTTCCTCCGCAGAATCTCTGATCCTGTGTTCC
>JBARPX010000007.1:0-2235 GCA_049643405.1 Candidatus Zixiibacteriota bacterium | reverse complement strand
GGGTTACTGTGCCTGCCAGGTCCCTGACCTGGCAGGCCAACTCTCCTCAAAGTAGCGCAAATAGTTACCTCTTATAGTTCGATTATCTTCCCCACGCCATTTGAAATGAAGTCTTCCTTGTATTCTTCCCTAAATAACTCCCTGGTCTTATCTCCGGAGCAATGGCACGGGGCCGCCTTCCTGACCTTCAATGCCCTGAATCCTTTTATAACCTCCTTTAGCTCGGATTCGCTCATATTCAGAAGATGAAAACCTCCTAAGACCAGATAGATATCCTCTCCCTTGATTTTCTTGACCTCTTTCAGTATGTCCACTATTCCGGGATGGGCACAGCCGGTCAGTACCACCAAGCCCCTGGAGGTCTTAACTATCAAAGACTGTTCCCTCATGGACGTACCTAATTCGCCGGTGCTGCTTACCCTTTCAGTGACCTCCACAGGATCACCAACCTCCACCACCTTTGCTTTGAATGATTCCACATCTTTCTTGAAATCGTTGGGAAATGATTTCGGCAGGTATACGGTGAGGTTATGGTTTATCTTCAGTATTCCCGAGAGTCCCCCGGTATGATCTCCATGAATGTGCGATAACACAATCGCATGTATATCTTTTGGGTCTATCTCTAATCCCTTCATGTTATCGAGCAAGGTGGGACTATCTGCACCAGTATCAAAAAGAATGTTTTTGTCTCCTGCTTTGATCAAACAGGAAAAGCCCCATCCGGTCTTCAGATTAGGATCATGCTGGTAGTTGTCATAAAGTGTGATCAGGATGACCTCCGCTCTTGTTGAATCGACCTTAACCTCCTCGGCAGCCATTGCTTCCCTGGAGTGGACGAAAGCAATCAGAACAAGCCATACAATAAGAAGGATTAGTGAAAAGAATGCCCTCATCAGGTTGTTCAAAACGATTTCCAATGATCGAACTTAAAATTGGCGGAAGGGGTGGGAATCGAACCCACCTCCCCCTGGATCAGCCAGGGGGACCACGGATTTGAAGTCCGCAAGGACCACCAGATCCTATCCACTTCCGTCAAACCAAATATAACACCACTCTTTTGATTCCGCAAATCTTTAGTATGCTTTGTTTCGTCCCGGTCTCCATATAATACGAAAGACCAGGCCCTAACTTAAGTTAGGGCCTGGTCTCCCACCCCTGCGCTTCATCGCGGCGAGGGTCGACATTTGCTCTCACTAAAAAGCCAAAGAATTATCATTTGTGTTCGCCCTTCGCATTTGTTATATTCCACCAGGATTTAATTGCATAATCATCCTGCGGAGAAACCGTGGAGACGAAAAGAGAATATCTTCTTGAAAAGATGGACAAGGGGGCGCTATGGCGACCCCTTTAAGGCTTGACGATTTTGGCGTCGGAGCGGGGAACCCGCTAGTTCTCATAGCCGGCCCCTGTGTAATCGAATCAGAAGAGCTTGTTTTCTCCACCTGCGAGAAGATAAAAGAGATCACCTCACGTCACGAAGTCCCCTTTGTGTTCAAGAGTTCTTACACCAAGGCAAATCGTTTGAGAATTGACTCTTATTCCGGACCAGGGATCGAGAATGGTCTGAAGGTTTTGGAGAAGGTCAAAAAGGAATTCGACGTTCCCGTCCTGACCGACATTCATGATCCGGATGAAGCCCTTCCGGCTTCGCAGGTGGTGGACGTTTTGCAGATTCCGGCATTTCTTTGCAGACAGACAGATTTGGTCTTAGCAGCAGCCAAAACGGGCAAACCCATCAATATCAAGAAGGGGCAATTCATGGCGCCCGAGGACATGCTGCCCATCGCTAGGAAGGCAGAGTCGGCTGGAAACAAAAGTGTTCTCTTGACCGAAAGGGGTAGCTTCTTTGGCTATCACAATCTGGTGGTAGACATGAGATCGCTTTACATCATGCGGATTCTGGGTTATCCGGTAGTCTTCGATGCCACACATAGCTTGCAGTTGCCTGGTTCCCGCGGAGGTTCGTCAGGAGGGCAACCGCAATTCATTTTCCAGTTAGCCCGCGCTGCCGTGGCCTGTGGCTGCGACGCCCTATTTGTGGAAACTCATCCGGATGTGACGAATGCTCTCTGCGATAAAGACAGCATGCTGCCGCTGGAGAAATTAGAGGAGCTTGTAATCCAGGTAAAGGCCATTGATCAGGTGACAAGGGAAAAGGCGACGCCCAGTAATTAGGGAGCGCACCCGGAGCAAATGCAGCGGGCGGACGCCCGCCCCCGGACGGGCCCGTCCGGG
>JBARPX010000006.1:0-2975 GCA_049643405.1 Candidatus Zixiibacteriota bacterium | reverse complement strand
GTTAATTCGTAAACTCCTGGAGGCAAAAGATGAGCGAGACCATTGAATTCACTGATGGCAATTTCGAAGGCGAGGTGCTCAAATCGGACAAACCCTGCTTAGTCGATTTCTGGGCGGAGTGGTGTGGTCCCTGCCGGATGGTGGGCCCCATCGTGGAGGAGATAGCCAAAGAGTATGCAGGAAAGCTGAAAGTAGGAAAGCTGAACGTGGATAAGAACGGTCAGACCGCCGTCAAATATGGGATCATGAGCATTCCCAGCCTTCTCATCTTCGACGGTGGAAAAGTAGTCGACCAGATCGTTGGCGCGGCGCCCAAGAAGCAGTTTGTCGAAAAGATCGATAAGATAATCAAATAGGGAGCTTCCCGGTGAATGACTCTCGACAATACACCAATCCGCCGGACGATGAGATAAGACGGATTCTTCAGACCTATAGGAAGGTAGCAGTGGTGGGCCTCTCGTCTAACCCAGGCAGAGCTTCCCACGGGGTAGCCCGATTTCTGCAGGGGCAGGGATTCAAGATAATCCCGGTCAATCCCAATGAGACGGAGATCTTAGGAGAGAAAGCATATCCCGATCTGACGTCCATACCGGAAGAGTTGGAGATAGTCGACATCTTTCGCAGATCCGAACACGTGCCTGCCATTGTCGATGAAGCCATCAAAGTCGGCGCCAAGGTCATCTGGATGCAGGAGGGCGTGGTAAATCATGATGCCGCCATCAAGGCTTCGGAAAGCGGACTCACCGTGGTCATGGACAGATGCATGTTGAAAGAGTGCAGGGTGCTCTGTGAATGAGGCGAGTTCCGAAAATTATTTAGCGTCCGCATGCAGAATTTGACTGAAGAGAAAGAACCGATCCGCCATCCAGCTCCGGCAGAGCGGGGAGAGGAAGAGAGTTCCCCGGAGATCGTCGAGATATTAACGGAAGGGCAAGAATGCCCTTTCTGTCGTTTCGCCAAAGTGAAAAGAGAGGGCGGCGAGATTATTTGTCCCGTCTGTGGGTATGGGCGGAGAACCTGTACGTGATAGCAATCTCATAAGGAGGAGTTTCCTCCCTGAGACGATGTTTCTTAAGGGGAACGAGTAGTGAGGAAGAAGATCATGGAACTGAAAAGCATTCTGATCCCCATCCTGATAGTAGCGGGATGGTTGGTTCTTTACGGCGTAATCCTGCCCGCGCTGGGCATCAGCACCTGACTGAAGAGAAGCTGTCCTGTTCCGGGCGAACAGAGCAAAACCGAAGACAAGACCAGGTAAGGACCCTGTCTCCTCTGATGATAGTAACCTTTTTCAGGGAGTGAGATAAGGGATCAGCCCCGATGTTTTCCGTGGACATCTGAGAAGGAGGGACTATGCATGTCAATGTTTCGTGGAAGGGGAAATTAGCATTTGAAGCGGACACCGAATCCGGACATCAGATCCTACTTGATGCTAAACCCAACGTGGGTGGCGAAGACAAAGGTCCCCGGCCCATGGAAGTTCTGCTTGTCTCCCTGGCTGGATGCACCGGGATGGACGTCGTCTCAATCTTGAAAAAGAAAAGGGTGAATCTTCAGAACATGACCATCAGAATCGATGCAGATCGAGCTTTGCAGCATCCAAAGTACTTCACCAAAATAGAGGTGAAGTTCAACTTTGAAGGGAGGGGCATCAAAGAGGAAGATGTGAAGCAGGCCATTGAGCTTTCCGCGAATAAGTATTGCTCGATCGGTGTCATGTTGCAGGACAAAGCTGAGATATCGTATCGGTGGGAAATCGCCAATTCGGAGTGATCCATGTCTTGAGGCCCGAGCATGAGACGTCCTGCCCTCCATGCATTACTTCTCTTTGTCGCAGGCATTCTTCTGGCCAACCTTTTTGACCTTCCCGTCATCTTACTGTTTTCCATCTTTTGCCTCGCGCTTTTCTTCAGTTTTCTCTTCCTCTTGCTTAAGGATCGAGTAAGCCTTAATCTCTTCATAGTTATATCTCTGATAGTGGCCGGCTTCTTCAAGTATGAGTTGGCGACCCTTGACTTTCCCCCAAACCACATAAGCAGTCTTTTGGGCCTGGATTCCGAGGTGACGCTAACGGGAAGGATAGTTGACGAACCAGACGTCAGGAAGAACAAGACCTTCATAACGCTCGAGGCCGAGAGAATCTGGCTTGGAGAAGAGGCACGCGCCACCACGGGTCGAATAATGCTGAAAATAAAGGAGCCTACCTTCAAGTTTGCGTATGCCGACGAAGTCACGTTCAAAGGATATTTGAACGAACCGGCGCCCAAGAGAAACCCCGGCGCATTCGATTACAGAAGATACCTTAACCGGAAACGGATATTCGGAATAGTGACCCTTACTCGCGCAGATCAAGCTGAGATTCTGGATAGGGGAGAGGGAAGCATTTTTCTTTCCGGGATTGTGATTCCCTTGCGAAAGTGGATTCTGGACGTGTTTGAAAGCACCCTGTCGGGCGACCACAAAGCGCTGCTGGCCGGATTTCTTTTGGGGGAGACCAGGGAGATTTCCAGAGAGATTTACACCATGTTCCGAGATACCGGGACGGTTCACCTTCTGGCCGTCTCCGGTTCCAACGTATGGTTGGTTGTCGGAGTGATCTTCGGAGCCTTGAGTCTGCTCAGAGTTCCCAGGTTTGTCACCACCCTGGTGAGCTTAGTCTGCATCCTGATATTCGCAAACTTAGTCCATAACGATCCTCCGGTGGTCCGGGCAGGAATTATGGTGGTGCTGGTGCTTTTGGGCGTTCTTCTGTATAGAGACGTGGATCTGATAAACGTGGTCTCATTCGCCGGCCTGATCATCCTGTTCTTTTCTCCTCTCTTTCTGTTCGACGTGGGATTTCAGCTCTCCTTTGCCTCGGTCTTCGGGATTCTTCTTTTGTATCCACGGTTGAGCAAACTGGTGACCAGATTTATTGGAAAATCCCATCGAAAGCTGTGGAGATGGGTGCTCATGCCCGCCCTGATTTCGATCAG
>JBARPX010000005.1:0-2613 GCA_049643405.1 Candidatus Zixiibacteriota bacterium | reverse complement strand
GTGTGTGGAGGTCTGCTTCTTCCGAGCAAGGAAGATGGATGACGGCGAACTGAAGTTGAACCGGGATGAGTGTTACGGGTGTGGTCTTTGCATTGATGTCTGTCCTACCGAGTGCATAAAGATGGTTCCCCACGGGTAACGATTTGGCAAGTCAAGCGTGTCTGAGGGGGCTGCATCAGAACTTGTTTTGTCCGTGAGCCCGCACTTGGCACGCGCGAACCGGAAACCAGTGCCTTCAAAGTTGGCAATTAGAGATATGCAGAGGAGTAATCTCTGTTTTAAGATAAGGGAAACACTGCTTGGGCGGAGCGCATCGCTGGTCGGTTTTGCTGACTTGTCTGAGATGCCAGCGGACGTTCGTGATTCCATGAGATTCGCCATTTCTATGGCCGTAGCATTGGATCCAGCCATAATCTCCAATATCAATGACGGCCCCACCGACCCTTATTGTGCTGAATATCGAAAAGCCAACGCTCTGTTATCAGAGTTAGGTGAATTGACTTGCAGCATGATCGCAGATCACGGGTACCAGGCCGTCTCAAAGAAGCCCACCCATGCAGGAATTGACCCGAAAACGCAAAGCACGGCCCTTCCGCATAAGACCGTTGCCACACGAGCAGGGCTGGGATGGATAGGAAAGTGTGCGCTTCTGATAACCAAAGAGTATGGTTCTGCCATTCGAATCTCGACGGTTCTAACCGATGCCCCGCTAGAGGTATCGGTTCCGGTAGACGATTCGTCCTGCGGTGATTGTGCGCTCTGCGTCGAGTCGTGTCCCGGGAAGGCTCCCTCCGTAAAAAACTGGGAGAAAGGTCTGCACAGGGATTCGTTCTTTGACGTCTTCGCCTGCGAGAGGGCCGCGAGAGAGTGTGCGAAGGCAAACCTCGGCATTGACGACACCATCTGCGGAATATGCATTTCAACCTGCCCCTGGACAATAGGATATATCGAAAGGGAAGCCGGCGTCTGTTGAGCCTCGCTCTTGGTGCTGTTTTTCTGCGTCGATCCCTCCCTTAGCCGGTCACAATATCTTCCCTCTCTAATCACGAAACTGAAAACTGCTTGACTTTCAGACGGCTGATCGATAAAATGAAGATCAAACGTCACCTGCACGGATGTAACTACAGAAGAATTAGCTGGAGGTATCCGTAGGTGGGAGCCAAGGATGTGGTCATAATCGGAGCGGGGCCAGCCGGCATAGCTGCGGCGATTCAATTGAAGCGCCATGGAATCGAGCCGGTGATCTTAGAGAAGGGGGAGATTGGCGGCCTGCTGAAGAATGCTAACCGGGTGGAGAACTACCCGGGCTTTCCTGATGGAATCTCCGGGCCGAATCTTGTTGATCTTTTCAAAAGGCAGTTGGCAAATGCCGGGGTGACGGTCTCCTCTGAAAGAGTTCTGGAACTGGAGCATGAAGACGGGGCATTTCTAACAAAAACCAACCGAAGGACGCTCAGATCCTCCATTGTCGTGATTGCAAGTGGCACAAAGCCCAAGAGAATTTCTGAGATTCGAATTACGGACGGCATCGACGATCGCATATTCTACGAGATCCATCCAATCCGGAGAATTCAGAATAAGAGAGTGGCGATCATCGGAGCCGGCGATGCGGCATTCGATTATGCGCTTGGGCTGTCGCAAAACAATGAGGTCACAATCTTAAACAGAGGCGAGCAGGATAGGTGCATTCAAGTGCTGAGGGATAGATGCATGAAATCTGAAGCTATCTCATATCTCATCAATGTGTCCGTGAGGGAAGTAACCGGCAAGGGTGACAGACTGCTTCTCTCCTGCCTCAATGGTGATAACCAAAAGGAACATCAGATTTATGCAGATTACCTGGTGATTGCTGCCGGAAGAGAACCCTGCCTTGATTTCCTGGATGAGAAGCTCGAGAGGTCTTTTGAATATCTGGTTAATACGAACAAGCTTTACGTAATCGGAGACGTGAAGAATAAAGCCTTCAGACAGACGGCGATTTGTGTGGGGGATGGTGTTATGGCGGCCATGCAAATCTGCAGGAAAGTGAGGGGAGAGGATTCATGAAGGTAGTGGCCAAGGCGGGGAATGAAGAGGTAGCCACGGTTTATATCGCGGAGATGGACAATGGCAGGCTGATTGAATTCGTTGAGTCGGTTCAGCCGCCGATTCCGCGGGAGAAAAAGTGGGTTTTGATCGTCTCCACGTTGTACGGATGTCCGGTGGGCTGCCGCTTCTGCGATGCCGGTGGATATTATCAGGGCAAACTCTCCAAAGACGAAATCATGTCCCAGATAGACTATATGATAAAAAGGCGCTTTCCCGACCGTGGGGTGACGGTACCGAAGTTCAAGATCCAGTTTGCCAGGATGGGAGATCCCGCCCTCAACCAGAACGTGCTGAACGTGCTGGAGGAACTTCCTAAGGTATATGATGCGCCGGGACTGATGCCCACGCTCTCCACAGTAGCTCCCACAGGGACTGAGCCGTTCTTTGAAAGATTGACCGAGATCAAGAACGAACTGTACCGGGAAAGATTCCAACTGCAGTTTTCCATCCACACCACGGATGCGAAAAAAAGGGATTGGCTTATTCCGGTGGAAAAGTGGGACCTGATGAGGATTGGGAAATACG
>JBARPX010000004.1:0-15890 GCA_049643405.1 Candidatus Zixiibacteriota bacterium | reverse complement strand
GAATGTGGAGAAGTGGTTCAAGCATAAATCTGCGGCGGAGAAATACAACTATCTCTATTCCTCAAAGGAGCTTGATCCTTTCATAACGGGCTTGAACCAGATAAAGGGATTGAACAAGAAGCTGTATGTGTACACGAACAATCACTTCGCGGCAAAGGCTGTCGCCAACGCCGTAATGATCAGATACAAATTGGATCTGCCGATCAATGCGCCGTTTTCGAAGGGTTTGATGGAGGAGTACCCGGAATTGAAAGAGTTCCCGCTGAGCATAGAAGGTGAGGAGGATCTGTTCGGAAAGAAGTGATTCCTCCTCACCTTTGTCCTCTCTACGAGGGGAGTGGAAAGGAGGTTTCCTCTTAGTTGAGGGAGAGGGTCGGGTCGAAGATCCAGATAACGCTCAGCATCAGCGGCGGCGCGTAGCGCCGTCCGCTGCATGCTGTTGTTAGGCGGCATCGCCGGAACTCAAGGCTCTACCATTTCACAACCCACTAGATCGTTTCCATCAACCCCCTCTTCTAGTGTCTTCTTCAGTCCCTCGTATTTTGATCCGGTTTCTCTAATGTTCCTTGCAAGGATTTCGCATGGGTTCTCGTGGCGCTGAGATCTCGACGACGATTCGACAGATCCTTCGTTGTATCCAGGGATGACCCGCATTTCACTGATGCTGGATATGAAGTAGCCCTTTTGCGCACTGAGGCTGTAGAGGCGCGCCACATCGCTCGACAACCTTACTGCGGTGACGTACTTGCCGCAGCGTGAAAGCGATCCCACGGCCTCCGCTTCCTGCTCAGCCGAGAACTGATAGTCCCTTCGCAACGATGCACCATACGACCGCTCGTCGAGTTCAAAGGTCCCTGGTGGTGGCATCAACGGATAGAAGACTGAGGGTCTTACGCCCTTCGGAATAAAGAGGGCGACAAGGCGATGATGCCTTGGCCACTCGAGATTGTATACAGGGCCGAGAGCAACAAGGGCACCGCGGCCATCGCACACTACTTCTGAAACAGGTGTGTCAAACTCGAAGTAGTCTTGGTGTGCCCCCATCATTCCACCGATGCGCTGATCGAGGAGGAAGCGGTCAATCCAGGGCTTGAGTTCCTTCAGCGACTCGATGGCCTTCAGATAGTCGTCCATCTCCATCATGATGAGAAATCGCATGCTTGGCGTTTGTGACGGATCGAGAACAAGCGGCGTTGTCCCCAGTTCAACCCCCCTTCCCTGGTCTTCATCCTTGGGCAGGAGCTTCACAGTTGCGCCTTGGGGTACCGAATCGATGTAGATCTTATCGCTCCTGAATCACTCGGCACCGGAGTCGCATCCCGGGATGATGAGCGAGGCCAGGAGGAGCATGACCGCTACGCTGCTTTCCGGGAATCTTCGTCTGATGTGTCTCATGGTTCATCTCCCTTCTGGCAAGTCGCCTAACATGCTGCTGTGGGGCGCGCGGCAGTTTGCGCGTCCCTACCAGCAGATTGTTAGGGCTGGTTTTTTCCATGAATTTTGAAAATATATTCTCTGACAAGGGGATGTACAGAGTACCGGTTACCTTCCCTAGTGACTAATGAGTGTGCTAAAAGAAACCCCATTGTTTTACCTGGTGCCTTGTCTGGGTCGCCACCGTAATACCATTCAACACCTTCACTGCCTCCTTTCGCGAGTTTTAGCAACAGATCCTTATGATGTCGTTTCATTGGAATGTTGCTTAACAACTCAAAGATACTTATTGCCTTATCTGCTTCTCGCTCTGCCACCTCAACTGCTTCTTCGACACTTTTGGGATTGGCGTTTTGGATTGCCTCTTTGAATGAGAGTTTGAGCTTTTCTCCAAGCTGAATATCGAATGGTTCTTTGCTCGCCCTATCTACTATTGCTCCCATTCGATTCAGAAGCTCCATCAAAGGAGTGCGAAACATTATCACTATGATCAGTACAACAGATGGCCAAGATATTGCAGCCACCCAATCAAGAATGATTTTGGCTAATTCCATGTGTTTCTCGCCCTAACAATGATTATATGGTTTCTATATAACACCCTCGGCCTGCGAAGTTGCGATATAAGACGCCAAGATCGGAATTGCCATAAGCCCATTGACCGCAACGTATTATGAGTCTTTGCTGCTTGAGATAGGGTGTTATGTGGTTTCTGCATAACACACCAGGGCATCTCCTTTACAGGTCGTCTACTACAGGTCGTCTACGGGACTCTTCACACCTTTGCCTCCCCGGTTAAGCACATGGGTATAAACCATCGTTGTTTTCACATCCTTATGGCGGAGGAGTTCCTGTACAGTGCGAATGTCGTAGCCTGCTTCCTGCAAATATCTCCGGTCAGACGCAGCAACTTCGGTTCCAGTGCCGGGAGTGATGAACCATGATGCCTCTGAAGTCCGAGCTCCGATGCGACCTACCCAGCCCTGCCTCCTGCATATACAACCTTTCTTGACAACCAATATTATAGGTCGCAGATTTGTACAAGTCAAGGAAAATCCTCAGGAATCCTGGATGATTGAACCGATCTGGCAGGCAATGCTGACGGAACATAGAACTCCCTCTCCTTTAGTCCCTCTCCCACGAGGGGAGAGGAACAATCCAATCACCTATCGCCGGGCAAGCCGTGAGGCAGCCGGTCCAAGTGCTAGATCCAAATATCTCACAGCAGAGCTGTGAGCCACCAGCCAGCTAGCCGTTCTGGAAGGAGCCGGTTGAAGAATGCCCGGAGTTGAAGGAGTTCCCGCTGAATTTAGAGGGTGAGGATGATCTGTCTGGCAAGAAGAAGTAGAAGTACTACCGAAAATCGCGCGACTCGAACTTCACGCTGTTTTGCGGAAACTCCATCGGAGTGAATTCGTTTCCGATTACATTTATCACGCCTTCGTGTTTCTCCAACTTCCCTTTCACCAAGAGAATGGATGAGCTTACGATTGCTCGTCGGCATCTCTTCACGAAATTTGGTTTCACCACCACGTTGATCAAACCGGTCTCATCCTCCAATGTCAAAAAGATAAATCCTTTGGCGGTTCCTGGCCTCTGCCTTATGATCACCAGGCCTGCGACCTTTACGTTCCCCCCGTTTACATTTACCAGATCGCAAGCCCGCTTCACCTTCAGCTTATTCAGATAACTTCGAAGAAACTGCATGGGGTGGCTGGTTGGTGAGAGCCCTAGTCCGTCAAAATCAGCAATCAAAACGTCTGAAGAAGTCATTGACGGTAGAACAGTCTTACCCTCTTTGGAGTTCTTCAACGAAAACTCTTCCAAGCTTTTGTTCGCTAATCCCTGCACCTTCCAGACAGCCTCTCTCCGGTCTAATCTGTAACCTATGTCCGGATCGTACACACGCGAGATGTCCTTCCGCAAACAGCGACCCCGGGAATACTGGCTGCCAAAGTCGAAAACGTGGGCTATTATCATTCGAAGATTCCGACGCATGTCGTAAGTCATTGATCTGAACAACGTTCCGCCGAATGCTCGACACCTGTCCCAGACACCCATCGCCAGTTATTGCGAGTCCCTCTACCGACCGGTCTTCCCAACCAGTGTAGTTTGTTCTCGATCAACGCCTTAAGCGTCAAGGCGGGGGCTCGATTTTTGGAATGATATTTGCCACACCTGTTAATCGTGGGGAAATATCAGGTTTTCGGAGGGGTGGAGTTTGGGTAAACAGAAGCCAGCTATTTTCCCCTATCTGGGTAAATCATAAGGGAATTCCTTGGTTTCGACGGCCCTCCCAACCTTTTTGCTGTTCGAAGCTTGTGAAAAAAACACGATTGGTTTTTCTGATCGGACTGGCTCTCATCGGTACGGTCTTCCTATGCCCGCGGGCCGCGCACTGCATCTATTACGGGAGTGAAAGGCCGCAACCTCCTCTGCCGGAGTTTGCCCCGGATAGACTGATTATCAAGCTCAAAGCTGAAGCGGATGAAAAGGTCAGCTTGCGGAAAGCCGGGAGAAAGGTGGTCACCGGGCTGGCCGCAGTAGACAGTCTTCACCACAGGTTCGGCGTCAAGAAACAGGAAAAGCTCTTTGGCGAGTTCAAAGAGACTGCTCTGAAATCAGACAAGTTTTCCAGCGTCTACCTCCTGCAGGTGCCGGATGGAACAGACCTGATGATGATGAAATCGGCATACGAAGACAGGCCGGAGGTTGAATATGCAGAACTGGATCACAGGTTTCAGTTATTTGAGGCGCCTAACGACCCTTTATTTTCGCATCAGTGGTATCTGGACAACACCGCCCAGGGATACCTGGGAGTAAACAGAATAGCTGGCCATCGCAATGACACTCAGGTGATCAAATACGGCACCGTGGATGCGGACGTAGATGCGCTGGAAGCATTTGAAGGAGACGACGAGACAACTACTCCCCTGGTAGGAATAATAGATACGGGGGTGGACTTAGATCACACGGATTTGGCCGACAACATTTGGGTTAATCCAGGCGAAGATCTGAATGGGGACGGCATAATAGCTCCGCTTGAGATCAATGGCATCGACGACGATCATAACGGTTTCGTGGACGACTTCCATGGTTGGGACTATTCAGGCTATCTCGACAGTATTTATGTCATAGAGGACAACGACCCCACCGATTACTACGGTCATGGGACTCACTGCGCCGGTATAGTGGGGGCGGTGAGGGGCAACGGGTCGGGAGTATCGGGCATAACCACCCCCTGCAGGATAATGGCTATTAAGATCTTCCCTTACGCATTCTTCTCTTTGTCGGCCAAGGGCATAGTCTACGCGGCCGATAACGGGTGCGACCTCATCAATATGAGCTGGGGAAGCCCTTATCCCTCCAAGCTGATAGAGGACGCCTTAGGCTACGCCATCGAAAAAGGAGTCCTCCCAATAGCCGCGGCAGGAAACAGTGGGGCGGACGACTACTTTTATCCTGCCTCTCTTCCTCAGGTTTTCACGGTTGGGGCTTCTAATAGTGACGATGAGGTTACGCATTTTTCCACCTATGGAGAACACATTGAGGTGGTCGCTCCCGGTGAAGACATCCTTTCTTTAAGGGCGGACACTACCGACATGTATGCTGAAGGCGGAGCGAGCGGAATAGAGCCTCTGGTTCACGTCGTCGATTCCCTCTACTACCTCGCCGACGGCACCAGCATGGCAGCGCCCTGTGCGGTCGGAGTGGCCGCTTATATTGTGGCAGCCTCACCGGGGTTAACCGGTCAGAGGATAAGGGAAATAATAGAGCAGTCAGCAGATGATTTCATATTCCCATACGGAGGCGACAGTCTCCATTCTCCGGGAAAGGACATCTACAGCGGCCACGGGCGAGTGAACCTGAATTCGGCCCTGCAACTTCTTTCCGGAAGATTGGCGAAGATAGACTACCCTTATGAAAACGCCATAGTCTCAGGCGATATCGCCATTGTCGGAACGGCCGCCGGAGCTGGATTTGAGAGTTATCTTCTGGAATACGGACAGGGTTATTCTCCGGAGGAGTGGACGGAAATAGTCAGTTCCGACTCTCCGGTGTCCAAGGATACTCTTGGAATCTGGACCAGTGAAGGTTTGACCGGATTATATACCTTGAGACTGACCGTCGGAGATGAAAACCAGACGGTTGTGCGCGTGAGGGCCGCTAACGACGTTTACGTTAAGATAACCTCACCCGGTGATGGAGATACCCTTGTCAGGCATACTCAGGTTTGGGGCTCGGCGGTGACGCCCGATTTTTCCCATTACGTCTTAGAATACGGCTTCGGGGAATCACCCTCCTTCTGGATTCCCATGGATACCTCGACCAAGATGGTGGCGGATTATATCCTGGGTGATTGGCTGGTTAGCTACCTCCAAGAAGCCCAGTACGCGCTGCGCTTAACCGTACAGACCACTGCCGGCCAGGCTTACGCTGATACAATCGTGGTTAAGATAAAAGGTCTGGCCTCCGACGATTGGTTCGTTGAACTGTCCAATCCTGGCTCCCTATCCCCGGCAGTGGGGGACATCGATGGGGATGGGTATGATGAGATCGTGGTCGGTGTCGGCACTCTGGGTGGGCGGGGAAGTGGAGGGGGAATTGAGGTTTTCACTCACCGGGGTCAGCGCGAACCAGGTTGGCCCAGAGACACCGATAAGAGCATGATTTCCTCCCCGGCCCTCGGAGACCTGGACGGAGACGGGATAGACGACATAGTTATTTGCTGTAAAGAAGATGGAGTTCGGGCATACCTTTCTTCTTCCCCGGACTGGACTGGAGCAGCGTCCGTGGGCGGAAATGATCTGTGGTGTCTGGCCACACCGGTAATAGCTGACCTGGAAAACGATGGACTCAGAGAGGTACTGACCATCAACGACCAGGGAACGGTCTATGCCTGGCGCAGCGATGGCGAATCGGTGATACCTGGAAAGGACGGGCTCTTCGCCATGACCGTATCCAGCAGCATCACCGGCTTCCCCTGTGTGGCTGTGGCGGACCTGGACAGAGACGGGACAAATGAGGTGGTAGGGGCAATCGCCAGCTACGGCCCGAATGCGACCAGGGGAGGAGTCTATATCTGGAACACGGAAGGCGGGTTACTGCTTGGACCCGGAAACTACCTTGATGAGTTCTCCTGTCTTTACGGAATGGCCATAGCCGATATAGATGAGAGCGAGGACCTGGAGATAATCACCTTTGGGGCTGGTTCAAGCCACGTCACCCTGTCAGCCTTCAAGAGGGACGGGTCACAAGTCACCGATTACCCGATAGTCTTGACGGGTTTATCACGAGATCTGTGGTTCGGCAATCACCCGGCAATCGCGGACCTGGAAATGGACGGGATCCTGGAGATCGTTGTGAGTCTCTGGGCACCTGGCGAGGGTCGTATCTATGGCTGGCATGAAGACGGAACCCCGCTTGGCTCGTTTGGATCTTCTGGACTTCTGGTCTCCGTGAAATCCGACGACGCCGAAAGAAGAAGGATGGCTCTCGGGACCCTGGGAGATAACATAGGGGAGATAGCAACTCAGATCAAGAAGATGAATCTGGAGGAGCCAGCTTCGCTTGTCTCCCCTGGCAGCGACCCTGTTTTCGCCTCCGTGGCTGAGACTTTCGGAAGTCCGGTCCTGGCCGATGTGAACGGAGACGGAAACTTAGATATCTTAGCCCGGGCGGGGTACTTTTCGGGTGGCGGTTACCAGAGACTCTTCGCCTGGGATTACGAGGGGAATCCTATTCCCGGATTCCCGCTGTATGCCTGTCTTGAAGCATCCTCGAACAGCTACTCGCCTTACGCTCCCTTAGTCGCTGATATCGGCCGGAACGGTAAGCTGAACATAGTGCTGTGCTCGGCGCAGCCGAATCGGTACCAGCTCTTCCACTGGGAGCTGGATCCGGTTCATGATATCAGCAGCACCCGCTGGCCTAAATGCATGCACGACGGATGGAACAGCAGTACACACGGTTTCTGGCCACCAGGCTCGGAGATCGTCAACACCCCTCCCCGGAATCTACACGTAATAGGTTGGAGCGATACCAGCGTGACGCTGGGTTGGACGCCCAAGCCCCCATGGACGAGCATAGGATACAACATATACCGGGCCGAAGAGTCGGGTCAGCCGGGAGTTCAGATCAATCCCCATCTCATTGCTCAGCCGGACAGCGAGTACCAAAACATCGGTTTGATACTGGAGCAAGATTACTACTACTCCATCACCAACGTGAGTGCCGATCACGAAGAGAGCGACAGGTCTCCGGAATTGAGGATAGCGTTCGGTCAGCCCTCTGCTCCAGCAGGTTTACAGGCTCAAGTCGAGGACGGCATTGTGACCTTGGCCTGGACGCCGAATCCGGTTGAAGAGAATGTGCCGAAGTATATGATATACTACAAGAGCCCGAGTCACTCAGAGTTTCAACTTGTGGACTCGGTAATGGCAGACACAACCTGCGTTGATTCTTCCCTCAAGTGGGCGGGAAACCACGGCTATCGAATAACTGCGGTGAATCTCATGGGGTTGGAAAGCTTCCCCTCGGAAGCGGTGGAGGTGGACATCCCATACGCCGGTTACCCGCCTCACGATCTCACAATACCAAGCTGGTACGGCACCGATGTAAACCTGAACTGGGTGGTGGGGCAGGAAGGGGAGGGCTGCAACATCTATCGCACCACGGCATCCCGAATTTACCGCGATCCTCCGCTGAACAGCTCGCCTATTGACGATCCGGTCTCCGCCCCAATCGCCTACCAGGATACCGGTTTGAACGAAGGATTAGTCTACTATTATGTCGTCACACAACTCCGAGGAGACACGGAGAGCTTGCCTTCTGACGAGGTGGAGTTTTTGGCTGGCAGGCCACAAGCGCCTACCGGCTTGACAGGTGAGGTACGGGAATGTCACATCGTAGTCCAATGGAATGCGAGCTCGGAAGGGGATGTCGTCAGGTATAGGATATACGACCGAGTTCCACCTGATGACGGTTATGCCTTGATAGACTCTGTGGAGCAGGACACCATTTACGTAGATCCGGCCACGGACGACTCGCTTGAGCACTATTACCTGGTCACCGCGGTGGACTCTTTGGGTCTGGAGAGCTTCCTCCTCTCATTCCCTCCAACCGCTCCGGTTTTTATAGAGGGCCCGCTTCATCCACCGGAACCACCTTCGGAGTTCAAGATGGTGGATCACACCGATTCGACCATCACCTTCAAGGTTTTCGCCAAGAAGGTGCAAGCTTTTAATATTTACCAAAGCGCGACCTCTGGAGAATATGTGGATCCTCCGGTCAACCCCGCTCCCATTCCGAACCTCTTCCCCTGGCAGTACGTTTACCCTTCCGCGGGCTTGATGGAAGGCCAGGAGTACTTCTTCAACGCAACCTGCATCAGGCAGAACGAGTGTGGAACGCCCGAGAGCAAGATGGACAGTTCGACCGAGCTGAGTCTTGTTCTGGGCCAGCCAGAAGAGGTCAAGGGTTTGTCTGCTCAATTGGAGCATGACTGCGACGTGTTGGTAAGCTGGAGGACCAACCCGGAAGGCGATATTGTGAAGTATATGATATATCATGCCATAGCTTCTCCCGACTCGGATTTTCATCTGTTGGATTTAGTCTTCGCTCCGGAGACCACTTACGTCGATGCCAGTATCAGTGACACTCTTTTTCACGGTTATGCGGTGACGGCCGTTGATTCACTTGGCCTGGAGGGTTCCATGCCCCTTAATGCGGCGTGGGTGAACGCCGGCGTGCCTGCTTCCCCGGACGGGATAATGGCTCTGGGGTCAACGGACAGCAGCGTAAACCTTATATGCGCTACCCATCGGCGGAACCTTAACGGAGTGATAGGGTGCAACTTTTACCGTACCCTGACCTCCGGCGACTATGGCAACCTGAAGCCCCGGAACGACAGCCCCATCCCATACGACTCGAACGGGACAAGCATCTTTCGGCAAGCCAGCTACACCGACTTTGATTTAGCAGAAGGAGTACGTTACTATTACACCGTGACAAACGTGAGCACGTGCGGACTGGAGTCGGATCCGGTGTATAATGGACAGCGGGTGGAGGAAAGGGTCCTTGTGGGCCGGCCTGATTCGCCGAGGGTAAAGGTCAGAAGTGGCAGGGAGAACATTCGGCTGCATATCTGGAGTTCTGATACGGACATCAAAGGATACAATATCTTGCGCAGGGAGGACGACGGAGCCTCTGAATTGATGGATGCACTGTACCCGGATACCGTTTACACCGACAGCAACGTAATGGCGGGGGTCGGCTATTATTACAGCGTGGCTGCGATAGACACCTTTAGCCTCAAGGGCGATACTTCATCAGAGGTCGAAGGCTGTCTTATGCTCTTTGACCAGGGAATGATATTGGTGGACAGGACGCGGGGAGCGGAGATGATGGATGGTGTGAAGGGCGACAGCGTAGACGCATTCTACCACAGGGCTTTGGAGGGGTACGATTACACCTGTGTTCGTTACGATGACTGGTTTTCACCGCTAAGGTTGCTTGAGTTGAGCTCTCATCCGATCGCAATCGTGCACTGCCTGGACGAGCCACTTTCGTATCGTGCGCTTTCCGGGACCCACTATGGCGTCTTGGAGCAGTATCTTAGTGCAGGGGGAGCACTCCTGATCGAGGGGAGAAAGAACCTCCCGAAGGAGGGATGGGACTGGTTGAACCAGAAACTCTTTCACTTTACCTCGGGAGACCTGGGACACGACTATTTTGGCATCGATTCGGCTTACATGCCCTTGGATTGGCAGCCGGGAGGTAAGGCCCAGGAGTTCATCGGCGCTGAGGGGACTTCGCATGTTGATGGTTATCCACAAATGGTCGAGTTGGACACCTTCAGGGTGAACCATGCCTATGATCCTTATGGCTACACCCCCAACGGAAAACTCCCCGGGGTTGGGTACTTCTGGCCTTCCGACACCGCTGAGGTTATGTATACATTTGTATCAGCCTATGACAGCTCGGCCTCGAACGGAAGGACGGTTGCTCTCAAGCATTTCACGGATGATTTTGCCGTGATATACTTCGATTTTCCCCTCTACTTTGTTGAAGAGGAGATCGCAACACAGATCCTGCACCAGGCCATAAGCGATCTGGAGGAGTTTGCTAAGCGTCCCAGGGGTCCGGTTGCGACAACATGGGATTTAGCTGAGGCCTCTGTCTTCCCCAATCCATTTAAACCATACGAGGGACATACGCACATGACATTCGACGGACTGACCGCCTACGTCAGGATCGAGATATTTACCATCGCGGGCGAAAAGGTTTGCACCTTGGAAGAGACCAATGGCGACGGAGTGACGTCCTGGGATGTGACCAATTCTGATGGCAGGAAATTGGCCAGCGGGGTTTACATATACAGGGTTACGGACGATCAGGGACACGAAAAGATCTCGAAATTCGCGGTGATCCGTTGAGGGGACAAGAAACATGATAAGAAGAACTCTCATAACTGCGGTTTTTCTTTCTGCACTGAGCATCTGGGGCACAACCGAGTGTCTCTCAGGAGACGGGGACGCGGGGACCCGCAGCGCTCAATTTCTGAAGTTGGGAGTGGGCGGTCGTGCCGTAGCCATGGGAGGTGCGTTCGTCGGAGTGGCTGACGATGCCACCGCCATCTACTGGAATCCTGCCGGGCTGGCCAGTGTGAACGCCACAGAGCTCAGCTTCATGCATCTGTCCTGGCTGCAGGACGTCTCTTACGAGTACTTCGCTCTGGCCCAGCCCATCAAGAAATGGGCGGTCTTCGGCTGGAGCATGTCCTATCTGCACATGGACAAACTCCAAGGGAGAGACCAGCAGGGAGAGCCGACCTCGGATTTCACCGCCAGCGACATGGCCATCACCCTTGCCTTCGGACGAAAAATAACCAGTAGCCTGCTGGTCGGGGGAAGCATCAAGAGTATCGATGAAAAAATCGACGACCGGAACGCATACGGTTTGGCGTTTGACGTTGGATGTTTGTACCTGACCCCGGTGGAGAATCTCTTCTTAGGTGGTGTGATTCAGAATTGGGGGAAAGACATCACTTTTGTGGAGGAGTCCTTCAGATTGCCCACGGTCTTCAAGCTGGGAGCGTCTTATCGCCGTATGCTGGCAGGTAATCCGACAAATCTTGCTGTGGACGTCTACTTCCCGACTGACAACAGAACTTGCCTGCATTCGGGAATAGAATACGTCTACAAAAATACCATAGCCGGCAGAATTGGTTATAAAAACGGTTCGGATCTGGGAGACACCGCGGGCTTCAGTTTCGGACTGGGTCTCATGACCACAAAGAGTCAGACTTACAGGATAGACTACGCTTTCGTTCCCCAAGGGGGCCTGGGAAACAGTCACACCTTTTCCCTCTCGATCTCTTTCTGAGAATATTCTTCGAGTCACCCAGCTACGTCTCCAGCGCGACCGCGAGCATGGTGGTTCCGGCCCGCTCCCCAGCGCCAACAAATCAATTGATTTTTCTGCGGAATTGGTTAACATGGGGGGTCTTCTGGGAGTGGTCCATGTTCGAGCTGGCGAAATTACTTCTGGTATTCCTTCTCATCCTCCTTCTAATCAAGAAGAGGATTCCCCTTGGCCCGAGTATTCTGTTAGGTGGGTTCTTCTTAAGCCTCCTCTTCGGACTTCCGATCTTGCAGGCTTTTAAACACGCCGGAGTGGCACTGATTGAGTGGCCCACCATCCATCTTCTCATAATCGTGCTTTTGATTCTGATCTTCGGGGAGTTACTGAAACAACTGAAAAGCCTGGAGGATTTGAGTACAGGTCTGGAAAGTCTCTTTAGGAGCACTAAGCTTCTGCTGATGTTTATGCCTGCCACTGTCGGCCTTCTGCCCATGCCCGCAGGAGCGATGATGTCCGCCCCCATGGTGGAGCAGGTAGGGGTGAAGAAGAATCTCTCTGCCGAGGTTAAGATGGTGGTGAATTACTGGTTTCGTCACATCCTGGAATTCGTCTGGCCATTGTATTTGGGACTGGTGCTTACCGCGTCGCTTTTGAGCATAAGCTTAAGAGAAGTGATCTTAGCCCAGCTTCCCCTGAGCGTCGCCATGATTCTGGGCGGATTTCTGTTCTGCGCAAGGAAAATCAAGGTTCAGGAGGGCAGCATTCAGCACAAGGGGAGTGTCTTTCAGAATCTTGGATTGGCCTTCAAGGGAGTCTTACCGGTCCTTCTGGTGGTCGGATTGAATCTGACTCTGAGAATAGATATTGCCTTGGCTCTGTGCTTGAGCATGGCAATATTCGGTTTGATTCGGAAAGTCGAAATGCTGCGTTGGGGAAAAATGATCCGGACCGCGATAACTCTGGAAATCGTAATTCTGATTCTGGCGGTGATGGTCTTCAAGAAGCTGATAACGGTCTCGGGGGCAATCGAGACCGTGCCGAATTCTCTGGCAGACCTTGGGGTCTCTCCGATTTTTGCCATTGTGACCGTTCCCTTCGCGGTGGGTTTGCTGACCGGCATGACCTCCGCTTTCGTAGGGATTTCTTACCCCGTACTCCTTTCCTTCCTTTCCCCCAACGGAGTAGACTACGGTTATATGATGCTGGCTTACGGGGCGGGATTTACCGGAGTGATGCTGTCTCCGGTTCACCTGTGTCTGGTAGTGACCAGGAGCTATTTCAAGGCAAGCTTCTCCGGAATCTACCGGATGCTCTTGCCCGCCGGTCTTTTTATTATTGTCTTCGGGCTGATCTTAGTCCTGCTGGGTTTTCCTTGGGGGAAGATCGGTTGAAGTCATCTGACGAATAGCACGTGACGAGGGACCTGACTATATCAGGATTCCTTCCTTCCAGCCCAACTTGACCAGTTCTATCTTTCGCAGGTCGCTGGTGCCCACCTTGTGCTTGGTGTCGGCGAAAACAATGTGATGGACAGGAGGCTTTAGTGGACGCTCCTTTTCGAAGTAAGCCAGACGCTTGGCTTGGAAGATCTGCACACCAACCGCGTCCAATGCCACCGGGTCGGTTCCGACCAGAAGTCCCTTGTACTGCCATGTGTAGGTGGCATCGAAATGGTGCCGACCAACACCATGGAAGAGCGGTTCAAGCATCACTAAAATGTTCAACTTAGTCTTGCCTTTGACTAAGGGCAGGTTCCAGATCGCTCCCAGATCTTCGCAGGAGTTACCGTGGTATTTTGAAGGTTTGGGCACGAACATGATATAGTTCTTGATGCATCCTCCAACGCCGGACCAGGCGTGAGTCCTCAAGGGGCGGGCGTTGATCAAAGCAGTGGCCTGGCCGAATATTTTACTCTGTAAGACCCCGCGGTCGTCGATCTCGATATTCTTCTCTTGAACTCCTGCGTCCATCACCCGCCTCTTGATTGCCTGCTCCAGCTCCTTGGGCGTGGGAAGCGGGCCCCAGACGTTACTCTTGATGCCCACTATATCTTCGGGTTTAACCAGAAGCTTCCAGGCTTCGACCGGCTCCTTCTTTTCAAAAAGCGCCGTGACCGCCTCATCCAGCATGCGCTGGATCACTTTGCCATCGATCCGCCCTTTGGCGTCCATCACGTCCGGGTCTCGAATGAGGATGACCTTCGTCTTCCGCGGGAGTCCAACGATCTTTTCCTCTTCAGGAAACAGACCCATAGCGAGGGCTAAGGTTGCACAGGTGGTTCCTCGAAGAAAATCCCGGCGCGTAATGGTTTTCTTAGACTGTGTCATGGATTCCTCCTCTCTTCGGAGGCTAATTCGAAAAGTCTATCTTCAACGGCTTTCATCAAATCCTGAGCGTAAGCTTCAGTGGGAGCATCGAAAACGACTATCACGAATGCTCGCTCCTGTTTGGCTGCCACCCATTTCCCATCCTCGATCTCGGCTGAGCCGGATTCCTCTGCCTCCGGAATATAAGCCGTTAGGAAACTGTTAAGAGCCTCTTTCGCCTGCTCCTGGTCTGGGTAGCGAACGCAAAGGAGGTAGGTCTCGCCCGGCTGATATGTGGCAAGCACCACTTCGGTCTGCGGACCAAGGTTCAGGATATTTTCGCCGGCTGTGTAATAATGGTAGTTCAGGGTGGTATGTTTATGAAAATAGCGGACGGTGTTGCTTTCCAAACCCTCGGATGGAAGATAGTCGAGCAGCTCTGGCCTTGCACCAGTGGTCTTGATCTTCTCGGCGATATTTCCGGCCAGATCCTGAACAGCTTTTTTCGCCTCGGGCGTCTCTCGTTCCGATGAGATGCACACAAAGAATTTGCTTTTCCAGAAGCACAGCAAGCCCCCTCTGTATTCTGATTCTTGTCCAATGCCATGATCCTCGCTCTCACGGGCATGACTGAAAACCCCGTAGGCATCCTGGGGCGAACCCATGTCGAACAACTCAACTAAGATGTTCGGTTGGTCGGCTTTGGCGAAGCGGAACACCATGACTTTCCGGAAATCGTACATCAGGTAGACCTCACCTGCTCCGTCGATGTAATCGAAAATGGTCTCACGGTCGTAAGTGTCAACTTCGCCTTGCGCTATCCAACCGTTGACCTCGCTCGGCATATACTCATGCATCGGGACTATCTCCTTATCTCCTTTGTCTGTGGCGCACGCCAGAAGTGTGGCCATGCAGCTTACGATCACGAAATCTCTTATTGCACGCGACCATATCATAGGAATCCTGCCTCTGAGAAATCTTTTTCTGAGATTCATCTCTTACAGTTGGATTTTATCTCATTTCCGTTTGGAAGTCAAGACGTTTTTGCTTAGGTTCCAAATGGGAAAGAGCAATTGGCTTCAAGGCTACCGTTCGTCCGTCCCCGACTTTGGGGCGGCACGAACATTGAGCCAAGGAAAATGTGAAAGATTTCCGTATCATCTATTGACTTCATAGTAAGGATTGCTTAACTTTTTGTTGCCAAATCAAGCAACAGAGATCGAGTGTTCGCAGAGCGACTTCGGAGCGAGAAGAGGTTAGGTTTACCCCTAACCAAGCAGATTGACAATCTGAAGAGGGAGCTCAGATTCAGCCAGCGATTGAGTGAGAACCTTTATCTACCGCCTCTCATTCATGACAGTCTGGGCTCCCCCAGGAAAATCCAAGAGCCGTCAAGAAGATGGAGGGCACGATTCGCCTCAGCCCGTCACGGACATTCTGTCCGTGACGCAATGCTCTGTGGTATCGGTCAAAGTGCCCAACACCATTCGAGGCGGTGCTAGAGGAAAGTGAAATCAAAGACAACCAACCTTCTGCTGCTATTACTTCTCTCCCTTGTGTGTGCGATTTCCCTCGCAGGGTCATTGGAAGACGCGCGGTCTCGCCAGAGAATGTTCGTTGCAGCAGCTATAAAGGTTGAAACTTTCCCGAACTCGCAAACAGGCACAGGATTCCTGACAAAAGCTGAAGGATACGGTAACAGGCTCGTTTTCACCACCGCCAGGCATTTGATCGAGGGCGCGACGGATTTGAAGCTGAGCATTCTCTTTTCCGACAGCTCGCATACCC
>JBARPX010000003.1:0-1744 GCA_049643405.1 Candidatus Zixiibacteriota bacterium | reverse complement strand
CGACTTTGACATTGGCGGCGATCCCATCCCCAGGGAGGGATACGAGGCGTTTCTCTATACCGACCGGGGGGTGTATCGGCCGGGGGATACGGTCCGGATGGTGACCATAATTCGCCAGGCCGATGGGGAGATACCCCCCGACTTCCCGCTCAAGGTCCAGATACTTGCCCCGGATGGCAGCATCTTCAACGAATACCGGGGTTGGGTGGGAGACGCGGGCGCCGACGAGTTCGACGTCGGAATCCCCCTGTATGCCATGACCGGAGTCTACACCGCCAGGACCCTGGTTGCCGACAGCGTGGAGGTGGGAAGAAAGAGATTCAACGTTGAGGAGTTCATGCCCCAGCGGATAAAGGTTGGGATATCATTGGACAAGGAAAGCTACCGCGCCGGCGAGGATGTCGAAATCGAGGTCAAGGGCACCATGCTGTTCGGCCCGCCTGCTGCCGAAAGGAAGGTGGAGGCCAAGTGTACTATCAGCTCGAGAGCCTTCACCCCGGCAGGATTCAGCAAGTTCCATTTTGGCGACCGAGAGAAGGAATTTGACAAAGTGGAGACGGCATTGGGGGAGGATGTCCTGGGCGCCAGGGGGACAAAAACGTATAAGTTTCATATTCCCGACAACATAAGCCCGCCCTCCGCGCTCTCCGGCTTAATCGAGGTCTCCGTGTACGAACTGGGTGGTAGAGCGGTTACCGAGCATGAGGGGTTTGCCGTACATCCATATCCTCATTACATCGGTCTGCGCCGGGCAGAAAAGGGGTATGCGGAAAAGGACAAGGAGACACACATCGATTTCGTGGTGGTGAAACCGGACGGAGAAAAGGCCGGGCCTCAAGATTTGGAACTCTCCTTTTATTTGGTGAAATGGCACAGTATCCTCAGGCGCGACAGGTCCGGTTACTACCGTTATGTCTCAGAAAGATCGTTAGATTTGGTCGAACGCAAAGAGGTGTCCTATACCGGCGACGTCTCCAGGGTTTCCTTCATCCCTCATCGTTATGGCCAGTACCAGGTGGTCATTGATGACCCCCAATCGGGCGCCTCTTCGAGCATACTCTTCTACGTCTCGGGCTGGGGCTACGCACCCTGGGCCATGGCACAGCCCGAGAGACTGATGATAGACTTTGACAGGGATTCCTACCGGGTGGGTGAGCAAGCAACGGTCCAAATCCGCTCCCCCTTCGCAGGAAAGCTCATCCTCACCGTCGAAAGGGACGGCGTCCTCGATCAGAGGATCATCCGGATGCAGGAGAATACCGCCACCATCACACTGCCGGTTCGCGAGGAGTATAAGCCCAACGTCTATGTGGTGGGCAGCTTGATCCGATCGAATAAGTCTCTGGAAATCCATGCTCCTGTGAGGGCGTATGGCGCCTATCCCCTGGTGGTGGATTGCAGCGATCAGAAGCTTACGGTTGATCTGGCGGCGTCGGACCACATCAATCCCCGTTCCACCTTAGACGTTTCCGTAAAAACAAAGGGAGGAACAGGCAGGACCTACCTGACCGTTGCTGCCGTGGACGAAGGCATTCTTCAGATCACCGATTTTGCCACCCCTGATCCCTTCGGGCATTTCTACCGGAAGAGAAGGCTGTCGGTAGAAACCTACGACATCTAGTCCCTCATCCTCCCGGAGATCGAAAAGTCAGAAAAGAAATCCACACCTGGAGGCGGGAGGGCCGAGGAGAGAGCTAAGCATCTAATGCCGGTTGCCCTGCGCAGGGTCAAGCCGGTAGCCCTC
>JBARPX010000002.1:0-27086 GCA_049643405.1 Candidatus Zixiibacteriota bacterium | reverse complement strand
GGGGTGGCACTTTCGAATCCGAAAAGGACCCCTTTGAGAGGATCTACCGGAACGTCTTGCTGAATTATGAGGAGTCGAAGGGCTGGCGCAGAGCTCCCCGAACCAGGGGCTTTTTGAAGCAGCCCGGCACTGTTTATCCCTTTGGCTATTCTGACAACTGGTACAAAGCCATCGTACGCGAAAACGGTATGTACAAAATCGACCGAAATATGCTGATGCAGGCGGGGGTTCCGGTGAGTTCCATGGATCCGGGGACCCTGCGAATGTTCTCCGGCGGGGGCAAGACGTTGCCTTTGGATAGTTATCATCCATTCCTCGAGTTCGAGGAGATGGCCATACTCGTTTCCGGGGAGGAAGATGGCGAATTCGACTCCGATGATTTCATCCTCTTCTTCGGCTGGTCCACCAACGACTGGGAATACGATACCTCTAGAAAAGCTATAGACTTTCACACCAACCCATATACCGACGACAACGTGTTCTGGCTGACGTTCGATCCCATACCTTCGCTTCCCGATCCCAAACGGATGCAGATCAAGGATGGCAGTCTGGTGGAACAGAGTCCGTTCGTCCCCTCGAAATTCAAGTCGAGAGTTCACGCCGAACAGGATAATACTCTGAGAAAGTCCTCTACCGGATACGTTGTAGATTATTTTCACTGGTATTGGACCGAAATCTCGTCGGTTCAGATGTTCGCAAGTTTGCCCGGAGGGCTTCCTCAGGATACCTGTCTGATCAAACTTAAGCATACCGGCTCTTCTCCCGGTTTATGGGTGAACGGTGAACCGGCTGAAGTGTTGGATTCGCTCTCCTTCGGTTCTTTGACGGTCTTCAGGAGCTTTGGCTTTCACGGCGGCCTGGTGGACACTCTGGAAATCTCTTTTTCCGGGAGCGCTTTTCTGGACTGGTATGAGATTGAGTACTCTCGTGGGTTTGAGTGCCACGACAGACAGCTTCTCTTTGAAAGCCCGGCAATCTCAGGGGTGGCGCAGTACGAGATCTCCAACCTGTTGCCGTCCTCCCAGGCGTATCTGTTTGACTTAACCGATTATTTCGAGGTCAAGAAATTCGAGGGGCTGCAGATAGACGGAGAGTTTGCCAGATTTCAGGATACCGTGTCTGCAGACACTATGGCAAAATATCTTCTGGTGGATGAAAACAGAATCAAGAAACCGACGCTGTTCTTCCGGGATGAGAGTTCTAACCTGAGGGAGGCTTCGAACAGGGCAGATTTCTTGATCATAACCCACTCCGATTTCCATGACCAAGCCCAGAGCCTGAAGAGCTTTCGGGAGTCGTACAATCAGATGTCGGTGATGGCGATCAAGGTTCAGGACGTGTACGATGAGTTCTCCGGCGGGCTCTTTGACCCCACAGCCATAAGGGATCTCCTGAAATTCGCCTATCAAAACTGGGAAGAGCCGGCGCCTGCGTTTGTCCTCTTGCTGGGAGATGGAAACTATGATTACAAGAACAATCTGGGCACGGGTGCGGTAAACTTCATTCCCCCTTTCACCGCCGACCCATCCATCTCCGACGACTTATACGTGTGGTGGGGAGACACTCTGGGCATGGTTATCAGTCGACTGCCGGTAAGATCGACTGAGGAGACGGAAGTGGTGCTGGAAAAGATCATATCCTATGAAAAGGAGCCGGAATTTGAACCCTGGCGAAATTCGATCACCTTGGTGGCAGACGACGAGTGGGAAGGCCCGGGTGAGCTTGACGGGCTGTGGAGGTTTCATACGCGGGACACCGAGATTTTGGCTAAATCTCATATTCCAGCTTCCTTCGATGTCACCAAGGTATACCTGATGGAGTATCCCTTTGATTACAAAGGGGAAAAACCCCAGGCGGAGGACGCGGTCGTTAATGCCTTCAACTCCGGCACCCTTATCATCAATTTCATAGGGCACGGCAATCCGGACGTATGGGCGCATGAACGGGTATTCAAGCGCAGTCAGGACATTCCACGCCTTACCAATAAGCGAAAACTTCCCTTGGTTTACACGGCCTCCTGTAGTATTGGATTCTTCTTCAGTCCCTTCAGTGAAGGGATGGCAGAGGAGTTCTTGAGGGCCGAAGACAAAGGAGCTGTTGCCACCATCTCCGCTACCTGGAACGTGTGGCCGACACCGAACGCCGAGTTGAATTTCAAAGTCTATGATCTTCTCCTGAAGGGGAATTCCCTCTCCATAGGCGAGGCGCTCTTTGTCGCCAAGGTTTTGAGAGGGCTCGACGGAAACGATCGCAAGTACGTACTTTTCGGTGATCCGGTAATGAAACTGGGAGCACCCCGCCTTAAGGCGGAATTGACCGAGGTGACTCCAGACACCCTCTCCGCCCTGGGCTTGATAAACGTAAAAGGAGAGGTCCAGGACTCAGAAGGTACCCTGATCACGGGTTTTGACGGAATCGCAAAGATAACGGCCTTCGACTCGGAGAGCAAAAGAGCTCACGAGGTGCCTACTCAGCCCCCGAGCACGGTTCCCTACGATTTGCCGGGTTTGCTCATGTTTAAAGGCGCTGCCAAAGTGGAGGGAGGAGAATTTCAAGCCAGCTTCGTGGTGCCCAAGGATATCAGTTACGGGGGCAACACCGGAAGGATTAGCGTCTACGTTGAGGGGCAAGATCAGGATGGAGTGGGCGTTCGCGATTCACTTGTGATCGGAGGCTCCGACACCACGGTGATAGACACGGTGGGACCTGAAATATCGCTGAGCTTCGATGGTCGAGTGGACTTCGCCGACGGGGAGACCATCCTGCCCAACTCGATTCTGCAGCTTTCGATTTCCGACCAACATGGTGTAAACATAACCGGGGAGGTGGGACACGGAATCACCCTGGTGATCGACGATGACTTTCAAAATCAGATCGACCTTACCGGCAGCTTCGAGTATGATCTGGGAGATTACCGCCGGGGCTCGGCCTCACACGAGTTGCCTTCCCTGGCGGAGGGTGATCACGTCTTGAGCATCAAGGCGTGGGATAATGCCAACAACTCCTCGGTGCTTCAAGCGAACGTTAAGGTGAGCGCCCAAAGGAAGCTTGAACTGACCGAGGTGATGAACTATCCCAATCCTTTTTCGGATGTGACAAATTTCTACTATTACCTCTCGCAGGACGCCGATCGGGTGGAGATAAAGATATTCACCCTGGCCGGAAGGTTGATTAGGCAAATCCCGTTTGCTTCCTCCCGCGCAGGGGTTAACTTCTCCGCCACCTGGGACGGAAGGGATCGGGAGGGGGACGAAGTTGCCAATGGCGTCTACATATATAAGGTCACAGCGGAGGGCGTGGTTAACGGAGAACGGAAGATGAAAGAATCCTTTGGAAAGGCGGTGGTGGTGAGGTGAAAAGGTATTGAACTCCCTGCGGAGAAGGATGCTCCCGGCTGATGGGAGTTATCTTTCAAGGATTCTTGCCGATTTTAAAGGAGAAACAATGTCGTTGCGATTACTACCGGAGGCAGTGAAGTCAAAAGCCGGGTTAGACCCGGAAGATGACCGTTCGTTCAAAGAAAATGAGAAAAAAAGTCCCTAAGGAGGTTTCGAGATGAGGAGAGTCGTCTCTTTGTGTTTGATCTTGATTTTGACTGTATTCGCAACCAGTTCCGTCTGCCGGGCAGACGTGAGCCGTTCCGGGGTTTTGTTTCTGCGGATCGCGGCCGGAGCCAGGGCGGCCGGAATGGGGGAAGCTTTTGTGGCAATCGCCGATGACGCCACCGCCACCCACTGGAATCCGGCCGGGCTGGGAGTCTATCCTTTAACCTCCACCTGGCTGGAGTATCCGCTGCCTCTTAAGTTCGAGCCCAAATCCATAGCCCTGCTGAGAAACGACGTGCCGGAGTTAAGCTACAAGCGATACGACGTCTGGGCCATAAGTGATCTGGACCTGTTCCGTTTGCACAGGTCGAAGTGGCTTGACTACGAGAAATATTCCCCTTCGACAGGCGAGTCACTGGAGAGCATCCTCACCAAATACTCTCAGGTGCGGGATGAGGCCAGGATCAAGAGAATGAGCGAAATCACAGCCGAGTTCAACAGCCCGGTGAGCAGGGATTCCCTGATTGCTCTGAGGGACAGGACCTTGAGCCAAAGCGGCCAGCCGGAAGGGGAGCTTTCCTCCTCATGGGAGGAGCTGCTCTCCGCCTGGGATAAGTGTCTCTTTGAGCCCGAAGATCTGTCGGGCTTAGTCGACCGGATGAACGGCTTTTTCGATGACGACAGCGTCACCACCGACGAGACAAATCAGATCTCCTCTCTGCTTCCTGAGGTGACTCTGAAGAGACTGCCCGAAGCGATCAAAATCCCCTACCGGGTGCTCTTCACCGACACTCTAACCGTCATAGGTTCGGATGGAAAACTATTGTGGATAGGGAGCAAGGACGGGCTCTTTTCCTTTGACAGGAAAAGATGGGAGAGATACACCACCGAGGAGGGACTGCCATCCAACCTTATCACCGCCGTCCTTCCCGTCTCCAAGCGATTGGTTTGGGTGGGAACGGATCGGGGCATTGTCAATTTCGACGGGGCCAAATGGACCGAGGTTCCGCTGGGTGATGAGGTGGGGGACCTGCAGGTGATCGCTTTCACCAACCGTGGGGAGCGCGAAGTGTGGGCAGCCACCAGGACAAAATTGTTCAAATTCGACGGCCAAGCCTGGCAGCCCCATGAGAACTACACGGTCAGAATCGGTGACAGCCTGGAGAAAGTGGTCAGAAGGTTTGTGAGGAGCGAAAACGAGAAGCGGATTCTTCAAGCCCTGGAGAAGGTTAAAGCTTACAATGCCCTGACCGATACCGTGGTAGCCCCGGGCGACACCCTCAAGCTGCCCTTTGAGCTGGGGCTGAACGGGCAGGTGACGGCATTGGCTTTGGATGACCGGCAAAACCTCTGGGTGGGAACCGATCGGGGTCTGAAACGGTACACAGAAACCACCTGGCACACCTATGGATACCAGATCTATACCGCGGCGGAGGGAGATGACGTCAAAAAGGCGGCAAGAAGATTCTTGAAGACCGAGGATGAAGACAAAATCTCCCGGCTCTCCGGCATAATTACAGAGTACAATAACTTAGGCCCGGACGGAAAGCTTGAGGCTGGGGAAAAGATATACGTGTACTTTAACGCGACCGGCAGCAAGATACTGTCGGTGGCGGATGCGGGGGGAGGCAAGCTCTTCGTCGGCACGCAATTTGGAACCGTAAGGTGGGACGGGGAGAGTTGGGGAAGGTACTATCATGGCGGGCTGGAAAGGGCCAAGACCAAAAGAATCATTCACAGAGACGGCGAACTCTGGTTTGCCACCTCAGAGAAAGTGGTGATATATGCCCACGCCAAGAAAGAGATAACCTTCATGCACGCCAACTGGTTGCCTGAGTTAGCTTCAGATCTATACTATGAATACTTTGCATATGTTCAACACATGGAAGGTTGGGGGACGGTGGGTGCAAACGTAACGTTTCTCTCGCTTGGAAAGAACATCCGTACCGACGAATTCGGACAAGAACAAGGAGAGTTCGACAGTTTCGAGTTGGCCTTCGCCTTCTCTTACGGCACCCGGTTGAACCCCGACTTATCCGCCGGACTCTCTGCAAAGATAATTTACAGCCATCTGGCTGATCAGGGAGCCGGATTGGAGAAGGGGAAAGGATCCGGATCATCATTTGCTCTGGATGCCGGGATTCTATATGATACCTTCGTTAAGAGGCTTACCCTCGGAGCCGCTCTGACCAACCTGGGTCCCAACATAGCCTATATCGACTTAAACCAATCCGACCCGCTGCCCCGGAATTTGGCAGTCGGTCTGGCTTATCGCATTGTGGACACCCCATTCAATCGTCTGACTGCCACGTTTGAGGTGAATAAGGAGTTGGTGGGTCTGGACGATCCGATAAGCACCGAGATGGACGAAGCCATAGAGAACATGGGAATCGAATACTGGTACGGAACTTATGTTGCACTGCGAGCCGGTTATATCTACGATCAGGCGGGAGACATCAAAACCGCCACTTTCGGAGCAGGGTTGCAGTATGGTCTCTTCCGCTTTGATTTCGCCTACATTCCCTCCTCCAAGGATTTGGCGCTGGGCAACACCATGCGGTTCTCCATGACCGGAAGGTTTTAAGTTGGCAGTTTTCAGTTTGCAGTTCTCAGTTAGAGGTTTAATCTTAAAATGAGGAATGCTTTGACCCTTTTGAGATTAAATGCCATAGCGGCAGTTATGCTGTTTTTCTTCGCCGGGCTGATTCGAGCAGACTCAGGGAAGATTTTGCGGATTTATGGCAAAGAGCCCTTGAGCATCGAGAAAACGTCGACCCAAATGATTGGAAGATCGGCCTTTAAAAGCGACGTGTCGCAGAAGAACCTGCTTGGCCTGGAGAGAGAGACGCCCTACTCTCTGCCTCGTCTCTCTAAGTTAACCGTTTCGCCAGCTAAGAGCTTAAAGATACTGGGAATAAGGGTCGAGTTCGAGGAGGAGGTTCCGGACGATCCCCGGACCACGGGCAACGGTCTTTTCGACATGAGAAGCCAGGACGATTTCTTTGCCCAGGAGGGGCACCTTATAGATCCGTCGCCACACCATAACCGCTATTTTGAAACGCACATTCTGGCACTGCACAATTATTGGTGGACTGTCTCCGAAGGGGAGCTCTCACTTGAAGGGGAAGTTTTTCCCAGAGACGACGACGTAGCTTACCGGTTGCCTCACCCTATGGCCTATTACGGCGCCCCGGATTCCTCCCTGGCGGTCAAGGTGGAGATGCTCACCCGGTTCTTTCAGGATAGTTTCAGGCTGGCTGACTCCCTGTCGGTTGATGACGATCCTCAGATCTACAAGATAGATTTTTCTCAATACGACTGCTTCATAATCTTTCACGCAGGTTCAGACCTTCAGAGCGATCTGGGTGCGTTGGTCGAGCCCACGCCGGGTGATCTTTTCTCCGGCTTCATAATGCTGAGGGACACGGTGTGGGTCAACGACGGGATCTTTCCCATAACCGAGGGGACCTTTTTGCCGGAGACCCGGTCACAGGACAACAGGATCAGTGCCTTGAACGGGCTGTTTGCCCATGAGTTTGGACACCAGTTGGGTTTGGTGGACCTGTATAACAGCGAGACCTTCTTAACTCAGGTGGGCGACTTTGCCCTGATGGACAACAATGCTCAGATCGTGGGGGTGGACGTGGGATACGCCAGGTTCGTGTCCGGAGTTCTTCCGGTTTACCCCTGTGCCTGGAGCAGGGCTTACCTCGGTTTTGTCGAGCCCGAGGAGGTGACGGGTGACGACACAGAACTCTTCGCCTCGGGGTTGCTGACTGAGAATCGTCAGCTTATCAAGATACCAATAAGCCCGGAGGAGTATTTTCTCATAGAAAACCGACAGGTGGATATCGATGGCGATCACTTCAGCGGCCTTCGGGTGGACAGCACCACTAATGTCATTCTGGGTCCGGTGAATCTGTTCGTGAGGTACAACCGGGAGTATGACTGGCTGCTACCCGGATCAGGGATTTTGATCTGGCATGTTGACGAAGGTGTGGCTTACTTAGACTACGACCTCGACGGCCTGAACAACTTCTGGGACAACCAGTTGCAACTGGACTGGAGTAGGCGTTTTTTGACCATCGTGGAGGCGGACGGAATAATAGATTTCGGGGGGAATTATCATGCAGGCTACGGACGCCAGGAAGACATGTTTTACCAGGGCAACAAAATCTCCCTGACCCCGCATACCTTTCCTTCCTCTGAGAGCAGGAACGGATCTGACACGCACGTCTGGATTACCGATATCAGCAACTCGGGCACGCTGATGACCCTGGATATCTCGCAGGGCTGGGCACAGTTCGGCTTCCCTCAGAAGTTCATTCCGGAGACGGATGCCAGCTCGCTGGTTTCTGTCAAGGGAGGCCTACAGATCTTCGCCTCCTCCGGCAGATTCATCCACGCCTGGGGAGCGGGAGGCGCTGGGCTTTTTCCTTATCCGGACTCGGTGCAAGTAATGGAGTTTGACTCGAACCTGGTTACCATGCCCCTGGCCATATTTGCCGAGGATGACTCCGATTTCGTGGGCCCACCATCACTCGGCGACTTAGATGGCGATGATACCCTGGAGGTAGTCGCTGCAACTGTGGATGGCAGAGTTTTTGCTTGGCATCCTTATGACCGGGATTCAGACGGGAGAGCAGACGTGGTCGATGGTTTTCCGGTGGACTTGGGAGACAGAATCTCAGTTGGACCAATAATAGCCAATTTCGATTCGGTGGAGTCAAACTTGGAGATATTCGTGGCCACCACAAGACCCCCCTTTGGCTCCTTTGATCACAGGATAATTGTGATTTCTGATGAAGGTGCGCTTGTCAGTTTCGCCTGGTATCTAAACAGCATCACGGCACTGACAACCACAGGTGATTACAGAACCAACTTCCTGCTCATGGATACGGGGTCTAATTCACACCTCTGTATTTGGAACGCATACGACGGGACTTCGCTGGGGTGCACGGAGTGTTACCGCGGAAGCGGGCCCGTCGTGGCGGGAGACATAGACAGGGACGGTAACCTGGATGCAGTGTATCGTTCTGACGCGCCTGCCTCTGGCCTGGTTGCCTCCGATCTGAAGCTTGGCGGGTCGGGCTTTTTCACGCCCGTCGACGATTTTCTGGTATCGGGGCCGGTGCTCGGTGATATAGACAAAGATGGTTACCTGGAGATAATCGTCGCCTCAAGCGACAAGATTTACGCCTATAATCACAACGGCACGCTGGTGAGCAATTTCCCGGTTGACATCAGCTATCCCTATGGCCCCGCTGATCTGATAGAATCTTCCCCGATTATGGGAGATATTGACGGAGACGGTTACCCCGACATTATCGTCGGCACAAGGAACAGGCAGATTTTGGCCTACAACTGGGAAGGAAGGATGGTGGACGGATTCCCTGTTCCGGTCGGTGGACCGGTGACGTCATCCCCCATTTTGATGAACCTGGATAAAGACTTAGACATTGAGCTTCTGGCGGCCGGCGACGACGGTTTTATCTACGCCTGGGATCTGCCGGGAGAATATGACGAAGATAACCTCCCATGGGTCATGTACGGTTATGATGCCGGGCACACGAATTATTTCCCGAAGGAAAAATTGCCGCCCATCATTCCTCTGGCTGGAGACCTGCTGCCGGAGAGAATGGCATTCAACTACCCCAATCCAGCCGAAAGTCAGACTAAGATCAGATATTTCCTAAAGGAGGACGCGGAAGTAGGCATCCGAGTCTACGATCTTTCAGGAATGCTGGTGGACGAGTTTCCCGGTCCGGGTGTGGGGCGCACTCATAACGAGCTCCCATGGGACTGCTCCAGATTCGCCAGCGGAGTCTATCTGTGCCGGGTGGAGGCAAAATCAGACAATGAAAGTCAGGTGGTGTTTTTCAAGATGGCGATAGTCAAATAGGTCAACAGATTAAACCGGTCAACAGATAAACGCCCAGACGGGTGTCCGTCCGGACGGATTCAATGGATGAGAAACCAGAGAACGTAATTCATAAGGAGGAGAAGATGAGAAGACTCCAGCTTCAAACCATGACCGCTTTACTGCTATTCGTGTCTTTCCTCGCTCTGCAGACCAATGCAAGCACCTTAGTCGAGAACAATGATCAGCCCTTTTCGTTCCAGGACGATCTGGCGCGGGGAGACTTGGAACAGAGCCAAAAGATATTCAACTTGGCCCACGCCTCTTATCTCGCCTCCGAGGCCGATCCGGTGAAAGGAGAGCAGACGCTGGACGTCTATGGTTTTAAGGGAAAATCGGTAAAGAAGGCATTCCTCTACTCCCTGATCGTTCCGGGCAGCGGGGAGTTCTACGCCGGCTCGAAAGTCAAGGCTGCCATCTTCTTAGGAGTCGACGTCGGCCTTTGGGCGCTCTACTTCAACTATCACGGCAAAGGGAAGGACAAGGAGACTGAGTACCAGGGCTTTGCCGATCAGCACTGGTCAGAGGATGATTACATCCTGTGGCTACATGACGAATATGATATCTGGTCAGACAGAGATAAGTACAAGGATCCTATAACCGGAGACTCGGTCTATCTGTCTCATCACCTTCCGGACACCAAGACCGATCAGTATTACGAGATGATAGGCAAGTACGAGCAGTTCTCGGGAGGCTGGGACGATTTTGATACTACCAGCGGGAACAGGGAGACATATCTGGTTAAGCGTCGCGACTCCAACGATCTGCTGAATAAGGCCAAGTACGCCGCCATGTTCTCACTGGGCAATCACATACTGTCCGCCTTTGACGCTGCTCTTACCGTGAAAAGACACAACAGGAGGGGTGAGAAGTTCAGCCAAGTGGAGTTTAAAATGAGGCTGGTCGAACGGAACCAGGAACTGGTTCCCCGGCTGTCTGCGACCTTACGATTTTGAGAGCATGTTACAATGACAAGAATTGAATCAAAGGATGCTGGATGAGAAGTTTAACCATTAGTTGTCTGGTCTTATTAGTCATCTCAGGAATTTCCCCGGCCATCGCGGAGACTGGCGGGAAGAGCTTGGTGAGGCTGGACCACAAGTCGAATAGCATGCTGCTTTCCCAGCAGGAGAGATCACGCTTGGCAAATCCGGGCGGGACCAGTTTCCCCGCTCATTATTATGCGTCTGAGGAACCGGACGATTTCTTTCAGATGCCGGGAGAATTCGAGGAAAAAAAGGAGGGCCTCAAATCGACGACCACGGCGGCTCTTCTTTCGCTCATCCTGCCTGGCGCCGGCGAAATCTACGGCGGATCCAAAACCAAAGGCAAGATATTCATCCTCTCGGAGGCTTCACTCTGGGCGGGCTTTTTCGCTTTTCGAACGTACGGAGCATGGCTGGAGGATGACTACAGGGTCTATGCGGCAGCGCGCGCAAAGGTGAATTTAGAAGGAAAATCGGAGGGTTTCTTCGATCAGCTGGCCTTCTATGACAGCCGGGATCAATACAACCAATTCGCCCTCCTGTACTATCGGGGAGAACGGCAGCCTTATCCGGAGGACGATTTCTGGTATTGGGCCTGGGACAGCAGGGAGTCCAGAGCTCACTACAGAGATCTTAAGAACCGAAGCAAGGACGCATCGCGAAAAGCTCTCTATATGGTGGGGCTTTCTTTGGTGAATCGTATTGTCTCGGTGGTGGATGCGATGAAGACGGCGCGGAGCTATAATCGCAGGAAAAGCCTTGAACTCTCCCGGATGAAATTTGACCTCAAAGCCAATCCACTGGGGCATAATCCTAAGGTTATGCTCTATGTCTCACACAACTGGTAACAGCAGAACTCAGAATCAATATCCTCGGCTCCTCCGAAGCTGTAGTGATTGGCCAACGCCCGGCGTAAACTGGCCCGGCGGAGGCCGTTTTTTATGCGATCCGATTTCAGCAAACCTTACTCGTTCGTCCAATCCCCTCCACACGGTGGAAGAGAGGAGAGTGAGGGAGAGGCAGAAGCCGGCTTGCGAGCGATTGACCGCTTTTATGAGGTTTCTTTAAGAAAGCGGAACGTCAAATCGGGCGGCCCGATGAAAAGATTGCAGAATGGTAAGCTGCTGCTCATAGGTTTTCTCTTCTTTCTCGCCTGCTCCTCTTACGGGGTGAAAAAAGCCGATTACCAGGCCTCCGCCTCCTCTCGCCCGGTGAAGGGTCTGAGACTTATCAGCATCATCGCAGCAGGAAGGCTGGGTTCCTCCCCCCTTTACCGTCCCACCGGAATCGCCATAGATTTTCAGGGGAATATCTTTATCGCCGACACGGGCAATGACCGGGTGGTCAAGTGCGACAGCGAGGGGAGGTTTCTTACGGAGGCCGGGGGCTTCGGGAGCGGAGCCGGCGAGTTCAATCGTCCCACCTACGTGGCCACGGACAACGGGCTCAACGTGTACCTGGTGGACGCCCAGAACAAGCGAATCCAGAGATTGGACCGGAACCTGAACTTCATATCGACGATCCAAATCAAGGAAGACGGAGATTTGGCAGGCTTAGGCCTGCCGGAAGGGATAGCACTGACCCCCTCGGGTGAAATCGTGGTCTCCGATACCGAAGGTGACCTTCTCATCGAAGTCTCCAGCTTCTCCGAACACAAGACCACCTATGGAGGCTTCGGGGAGATAGAGGGAGGCTTGCGCGATCCCCTCGGGGTGTTCGTTAACCGGAACGGTGATGTCTACGTGGCAGACTCACGGAACGACCGCGTCGCGGTGTTCGACCAGTTCGGGAATTTCCTAAAAAGCCTGGGAGAAAAAGTCCTGAGTAACCCCGGCGGAGTGACGGTTGGCCAGGATCAGTCCGTTTATGTGGCAAACACCGGGGGAAGCAGCTTAGTTGTCTTAGGACCGGAGGGAAACCTGATCGCGGAGTACGGGAAGCTGGAGCAAGGAATAATGAGTCTTTCCAGACCTACTGATCTTGAGTTCGGAGAAGGAGGCAAACTCTTCTTAGTGGACTCCGGTAACAATCGAGTTGTGGTGTTTGAAGTCGTGAGATAAAACACATGTCTGCTCCGAAGTCGTTGTCAATGCGTAAGCTTACATCCGGCAAATTCACCGGATTTGAGCCAAGGCGGGACCCACAACTGCTGGCGTCCCGGGTGGCATCTTGCGCTCATCACATGAGACACTGGCGTGGTGGTGAGGTCATCAGGTCGCTCCTGCGGGCTATAAGATTCCTGTCGGTCCTCGTGTTCCTTTGGTATCTTACAGGTCTCTGCCCGGCTTGGGCCGCCGAGAAACCGAATCTCTCCACTCAAGTGGCGACCCGTCTTGTTGGCAACGGAACTGTCGGCCCCTATCAGCTTGAGGGACACTTCATTTTGGAGGGCACGGAGAAGGTTAAAAAGGATGACCTTCTACTTCAAGGCGATCGCGACTATTCCATCGACTACGATAGGGGCGCAATCACCTTCTCCTTCCCGCTTTCCCCAGCCGATACTCTTCTGGTCAATTACGAGAAGCTAAATCTTGCCTTAAGAAGAAGGTACTTCCACCGCGAACTGATATACCGGGGGGATGGGCATAAGCCGGATGAACACAGTTTGTCCGGGACAGTAAGCAGAGGCGGGCCGAAAGAGAGAATGCGGGAGTTCTTCCCTCAAAGCGGCTCTTCCGATCTGGAGCTTAGCGGAAGCAAGACCTTTTCGTTGGAGGTCGGCTCTAAGCAGGATATGTCTTTAAAGCAGGGGTTATGGGTCTCGGCTAAGGGAAAGGCGACCAAGAACATGGAGGTCTCGGTCCAGCTTTCAGATCAGAATATGCCGGCCACTGCGCAGGGGAGCACCAAGAGATTAGAGGAACTGGACAAGGTGCAGCTTCTGGTCAACTCTCCCCACTTCTCCGGCACATTAGGAGACTTCTACCTGGCGCCTTCCGGATCGGATCTGTTCTTCTATGAGAAGAAACTGAAAGGGATTATGGCGGAAGCCGGGACAGGAAAGAGTTCCGCCTCCTTCGCCTTGGCCTCGTCCAAGGGAGAGTATCTGACCAATAGGTTCCAGGGCCAGGAGAACAAGCAGGGTCCTTATCAACTTCAGGGCAAGAATGGCCAGATTAACATAATGGTTTTACCAGGAACCGAACGGGTGTGGGTGGATGGGGAAAAGATGGGACGGGGCTCGGATAATGACTACATCATCGACTATTCCAGGGGAACCATCCAGTTCACCCCGCGCAGGCTGATTACCTCGGATTCACGCATAACGGTGGACTTCGAGTACTCGACCGAGAGTTACAAGCGAGATTTTTATAGTGGGAATCTATTGGCCGGCTTTCTGGGCGGAAAAGTAGAGTTCAAAGCCACCGGGATACACGAAGCAGACGATGAGAGCCGCCCCGCCTCTTTTTCTTTATCCACAGAAGACAAAGCTATTCTCAGCCAGGCGGGAAATGATAGATTCTCGGCATCTAAGGATGGCGCGAGCTTCGCAGGAGAGGGAATGGGCGACTACGAGTCGGCCCTCGACTCCTCCGGGAATCCATATTATCATTATGTGGGGCGCGACTCGGGCTCCTACACAGTCTCATTCTCCCGGGTAGGAGAAGGAGAGGGAAGTTACCGGTACGCCGGTGGCGGAGTTTACAGGTACGTTTATCCGGGAAACGGAGACTTTCTGCCCGCGACGCTCCTGCCACTTCCGGAAAGCCATTCGCTCTTCGACCTGAGTTTGTCCTTCTACCCCGCTCAGGCACTGAAGACCCAAATAGAGTGGGCGAGAAGCAAGAGGGACAAGAATACCTTCTCGAAAAAGGAGGATGAACACAACTGGGGTGACGCGGTCTCTCTTAAATCAGCCTATCGGAACGCTGACTTCCAGTTCCTAAAGCCGGATTTCCACAGGCTGGAACTTCTGGCTGAATATAAGTTGCTCAAGAGAGATTTCGCTCCATTTGGCCGCTTGGACGTGGTGGAAAAGGAGAGAAGATGGGATCTGCCAGGTCATTCACTTTCCACAGACGAGAAGACTTACCGCTTCAGTGGAATAATCTCTCCTTTTGAGGCCCTGCTGATGAACTTTGATCTTGGAAGACTGGAAGCGAAAGAGATCTTCGCCTCCCGGAGACGAAGCCTGGGGGTGGAAATCTTTCCGGCTGGCTGGATTACCGCTAAGGGAAAAAGCGAGAAGATAAAAAGCCAGGAAGTCACCCCAGAGGATACGAAGAAGAGGAGCGAGTGGACCAGAAATCTGATCGTGGTAAATAACAGGTTTAAGAGTCTCTCCACCAGCTTGTCCTGGGAGCAGGAAAGGAGAGGTTCCTCGGTATCCGGGTCGAATGAAGAAAGAGAGGACTTCGATCAGCTTAGCGGCAAGATAAGTTTAGGACTGTCAAGTGTAATAAAGGCCAGCACCCAGCTTTCCCACCGGGAAGATGATAAGTTAAGGGAAGCTCGTGCGAGCCGATCCTTGTCCTATACCTGGCGGAGCCAACTCTCCGTGCGACAGTATAAGGGTATGCTGTCTTCCGATCTGGAGTTTGCCCGGAGGATCAAGAGATACCGGGACTCGTCAGGTGAGGATGGCAGGCAGGATCTGCTCCTCGGCAGAGTAGACTTTCATCCCCCTAGCCAGCTTCTGACGATAAGGCTTTATCATTCTCAAAATCAGATCCACTCGGCCCGGAGGTGGGATACTTACGTGGAGGTGGAGCAGGGGAGAGGGGAGTATCGACATGAGGATGGCGAATACGTCCCGGATCCGGAGGGAAACTTCGTCCGGTTCTCAGAATGGGCAGGAGAAACTAAGTCATCTTTGGAGTTGAACAAAAGCATCCGGATGATCTTCTCCCCTCACAAGGTTGCGCCCCGATCAAAGGAGTACTCTTTCTGGTCTGGAGTGGGAAGGATATTCTCCATCGACTCTTTCCTTAACCTCCGGGGCAGGTTCGTACACGGCAAACCGTTGGGTTACTATATCTTCTACCCTCTGAGTGAGCTGTCCGGGGAAAGCATTCTCTCTCGGAACAGCACCATGCGGCACGATCTTTATATTCTGCCTACCTCCAGGCCGTTTAGTTTACGGTTCCGCTGGGAAAAGGGCGAAGATGATGATAATCTGACCTCCGACGGAGGCAGAAGGGAGGAGAGGCTCAAACAGGAGATCCTTCTGAAGTCCCACGTCTCCTCCCGACATTATATCGAGACCCGGGCAGGAAAGGAAAGAGTCAACAGTACGCGGGAAAATGAGGCCAGAGACCTTATAGACGGGAAAAGCCTGGCCTTCGGGTTTACCAGAAGACAGGCGCGAGCCTTGGACCTAAAAGTCTTTGCAGAGTACAAGAGGAGAGATGAGAAAACAGGTGGCGTCAGCGTGGAGTTTTTCTCGTTGACGCCCGAGCTTCTGCTGTCGCTTCGCTCAAAGGGTAGGTTCTCCGCCCGGTTTGGGTGGACTCATCTTCGATCCGTACCGGAAGGAAAAAGCCTGTCTTACCTCTTGAGTGAAGGCAAAAAAAGAGGGGAGAACTACCAGTGGCGCTGCCTCTTTGACTACAAGTTGAACCAGTATCTCACCACGTCAGTGACCTACCGGGGAGAGTCCATCCCGGATAGGAAAGCCAAGCATACGGCCCACATGGAATTGAAGGCATTCTTTTAGATCAAAGGCAGGACGTCGGACTGGTGCAGCGCGGCGGTTGCGCCATTCACGAAGCTGAAGAAGTTGTTGGTGAACAGAGCAAGAAGAGATACCATGAATCTACTAAAAATGAGATTGGGTGTGGTTTTATTTGCTCTTTTGGTTTGCCTTTTGGGTGTTTCCTCCTCTGCCCGCGAGGGCACAAGCGAACCCGACACCGCATGCTGCGCCGCTGGCGGCATTAAGGTCGAGGGGAACAGGTTCTTTGGCACCGAAGAGCTTCTGTCTGAAATCGATCTGGAACCCAGCCGGTCTTACAACGTGAACTCACTGGAAAGGGACATTGACAGAATCTTGACCCGGTACGAGGAGAATGGATTCCCCTATTGCCAGATTTTGCCCTCCGGTTTCAAGATATCAGAGAGAGGGGGACTTCGTCTCTCCTTGGTAGTAGAGGAGGGACCGAGGGTGGAGGTGAAGGGGGTTCAGCTTGAGGGGCTGAAAACCACAAAGAGGAAAGTGATTCTGAGGGAACTGGGGTCAGGTCTTTTTGGCTTCTTTTGCGAAAGCCGGGTAAACGCAAGCTTAAGGAGGCTCTCGCGACTTTCGTACATAAAAGAGGTGGAGAAGACAGAGCTTCTCGCCGGGGAGAATCCGGAGGAAGGGATATGTAGGATAACCTTGGTGGAGAGGAGGAACAATACCTTCAGCGGAATCTTAGGTTATGCGCCCGCGACGGGGAACCGGAAGGGGAGCCTCTTTGGCAGCATGGAGCTGGTCTTCGATAACATCTTCGGCACGGGGAGAATGACCCGCTGGAGCTGGTCCAGAAAGGATCCTTGCTCCTCCCAATTCTCTTTCCTTTACCGGGAACCCTGGGTGTTCGGTTTTCCGCCCACCCTGGAGTTAAAGTTGGGCCAGTTGGATTATGACTCAACTTACCTCCAACTGTCGTTTTCCGCCAGACTACTGTTCAATTCGATCGGGAAGATCTCCTGGGGAGTAGAAGGGGGATGGGAAAAGACCATCCCCGGCCCGGCGGGACAAGATTACCTTCCAGACAGCAGAAAATACCAGGCAGGAGTCATCTTCTCTCTTGATCTTTTGGATAGGCCGGATAATCCGCGAAAGGGTCTCCATTACGAAACGAAGATCGACTACGCTTACAAGAGAAACTTTCCCACAGCTTCTTTCAATCCAGAAAAGGAGAAGACGTTCTTGATCGGTTCCTCCTTTGACCTGAATCATTTCGTCCCCACTCTGAGAAAGCAGACATTGCACCTGGGACTGCACTTCAGAGGGCTGAGCACGGATGAGAACTTAGTCGCCCTGTCTGACCAGTTCAAATTTGGGGGGATAAACAGCGTGCGAGGTTATCGGGAGGAGGAGTTTTTCGGCACCCAGGTCGCATGGTCCAATTTAGAATACAGATTCCTGCTGGCGGGCAGCTCCAGATTATTCCTTTTCGCTGACTATGGTTACTTTCGGCGGAAGGCTTTGTCCGGGCCGGATAGACTTCTGACAACGATCTCGGGAGAGAAACTCGGCTTCGGCTTCGGCCTGCGGATCGATTCGAAAGCCGGACTGGTGGGGATCGATTACGGATTGGGTGAGGGCGACAGCTTCAGCCAGGGAAAAATCCATTTCGGCCTGATTAACAGATTCTGACCGGAACCAGACCAAGCACAGGCTCGATTTGTTATTCCTTAGCTTTTCAGTGAGCAGACATGGGTCAGACTGAATCTCTGAAACCTGACTCGTCACGGCACCGACGAGTAGGGGAGAGGCGAAAGGAATGAGAAAGATCCTCGTATTTTTTAAGGTTGCGCGTCCTCAGAATGACCTGATCGTTGCTCTGTCGGTCCTGGTGGGGGCCACAGTCTCGGGGGAGATAGAAACGTGGGTAAAGGTTCTATTAGCCTGCGCTTCCGCTTTCTTCGTCTCTGCGGGCGGAAATTCCATCAACGATTTCTTTGACCTGGAGATTGATCGCATCAATAAGCCTTATCGACCTCTTCCCAGGGGGGAGATCTCCCGCTCTTCTGCCCTTCTATTTTCAATCTCACTTTTCCTTCTGGGGATGACTTTAAGCGTCTGGGTCGGCGGTTTTGGCATCCTGATAGCTTTATCAGCCAGCGGGTTACTGATAGTCTACAGTTCGTTCTTGAAGAAGAGGTTTATATGGGGAAATCTCGCGGTCAGTTCAGTCTGCGCTCTGGCTTTCGTGTACGGGGGGCTTGCCACCGACGATTTCAGACTCTCTCTGGTTCCCGCCGCCTTTGCCCTGGTGTTTCATCTGGGTCGCGAGATTTTGAAGGACATCGAGGATCTTAAGGGAGACTCATTCTCCGGCGCCTCCACCGTCCCTATTCAGTTGGGAGTGAACTTCTCATTGTGGTTATGCACCTCGGTTTTTGCTTTTCTGATAGTCCTGACCCTATTCCCATATATCTTCGAAATCTTCTCTTTGCCATATCTGCTCGTGGTGATTCCGGGAGTGGACTTAGTCTTGGCCTACGTCATCTGGTCCATGTGGCGTGACCACTCCCGGTCGAATCTTCACCGCCTGAGCAATATCCTCAAGGTGGACATGCTGTTGGGTCTCGCCGCAATCTACGCGGGCAAGTTATAGGGGGGAGGAGACATACGTGTCCTGTTTCAAGGAGGATCTGACATAAGGGAGCGAGCGCTGGAGGGAGAGTAGTAGCCGTAAACGTGGTGAATTGCCGATAGTAAATAAGCACTTGTGGCTACACCTGTACATAGCATAAACGAGCTACCTAAATAGTGTGCGACACTTGCACACCGGACAAACCACTACGCAGGTTTCTCATGCGGGTAACCAACCTTCCACCGGCAAGCCTACCCACAGGACGGACATTCGTTATTCTTACTTCAAGATAGAGTTGTAGATAAGGAGGCTCACTTCGGGGAGCGACCAAACCGGGCAAGGGTTTCCGTTTGCGAGGGTCGACGAGCTAAAATCAACCAAAGCTCTTTATACGCTCATTTCCCCGGATTTGTTTAATATTTCCTGGAATATTCTCCCAGTGTGCAATTTTTTACAGAAATTCCTTGACAAGGAAAAGCTAAAGTGGCATATTTCGGATGAGGAGAGAGGGTAGGTTCGTCGCTTGAGGTTGGGCCTACCTTAAGACACCTTCGACAAAGGCAACGGTGGAGATGGGTTTCCAGGCTTCGGTCGCAAGTTCAGCGAGTGATCGGTTGCCTGTTAAGTTCTGGCAATAAAGGAGGTGAGACGCATGGAACTGAAGGAATTAGTACTGGAAGTTGAAGTACTGGAGGAGAAGATCGCTCCGGCTGGCGTCTCAGGTGGTCGTTAATTCAATCATCTGGAACGTGTAAGGACCAGTACCTCCTTTTGAAAGGCTATCCCGTTTTTGGCAATCTGGATTTGTCCAGAGGGATAGCCTTTCCCTTTTTGGAGTGCGACCTTTTGATACAATGGGCCTGTAAATTACAAAAGTCTAATTCTCTCTCGGCAAAAACGGTGTCAGATCTATCCTTACAATAGAAAAGTTTAGATTCCTTATCGATAAAACGATGAATGGTTGCAGAGCGAAGAATATCCTGAGAAGTGTTTGAAAAAGAAGAATTGTCAACTATCCCTTAATGATGGTTGGCTAGAAAATCTCCGAATTACTCCCAAGGGAGGCGAATTACGATGGAAAAAGGAATAATCGGTGTGTTTTTCTCTATTGTTCTTCTTTTGATCTTCACGTCATTAAGCTACGGAGGATTTGATGCTGAAGCTAAACCGCTTCGAGACCATTTGGAGCAAGAACTTCTCATTCCACAAGACGGGGATCGATCTGATGGGATTCTCTTGCTAATTGTTTCCAATTGAATGGCCGCTTTTTAGCAATCTACCCTTAGGATGAATACCCTCAAGAAGGCCCGTCCACGCAGAGTTTAACAACGCAAGAAGGGAAGTGCAAAACCAATAGGGCAAAGAAAGCAAAATGAGAAACACTTCTATTGGATCTCTGGCAAGGTCAAAATCAGAATCAGAGCTAATTGGAAACCTTCCCCGAGACAGGAGATATTAGCTGATATTAGAGATTTCGAACCTCTGCTTTTGGGGGATGTTATCATCGCCCAAGTTGTCTGATAGCTTAGCCAGGATGCTGACATCCTCGCATAGCAAAAACATCGGTTCATGAGCGATGCCTTTTTGCCTATCAAACACGAATGAAAACCTTGTAATAACCCAAGATTTCTCTTGACAAACGTTAAATCAGTATTATCTTCTATATGTCAAAAAGTACGAATCTTCCAATAAAGCAGACGGAAATAAACCTGAAATAACCTCCAGGGATTTGGCCAGAACAAAGTAAAGGAGGCGAAATCAAAATGAAAAAGAAAATTATCTGTGGGCTCCTCTGTGTTGTTCTTCTTCTGATCTTCACCTCATTGAGTTACGGGGGGTTTGACCCCAGAGCTTTTCCGATGAAGGAGCATCCCGAGCAGGAGGTTCTTAGCCCACGGCACGGTGATCAATCTGATGTTGTTCTCTTGCTGATTGTCCTTAATTGGAATGGTGGCTTCTTGGTTATCTACACTGAACATGACTATCCTCAAGTAGGGCCATGCTTGGCGACTCTAAGCACGCGAGAACGGAAGTGTAACGTAAATACTGCAAAGAAGCTGAAATGAAAAGTTCTTCTATTGAATCTGCGGCAAGGTTGAGATCAAGATTGGGGTCGATCGAAAAGCTTGTCCAGGACAAGAAATACAAGGACGCTTTGGCCGAGGTCAGAGATTTCGAATCCTCGCAAGACATAGACAGAATCCCTTCTGAAGAACTATTCCGTTTTTACTACCTCAAAGCCTTCGTATTGCGCTCTGTGGGGAGTTATCGAGACGCCCTGGAGAGTGGTCGGGAGGCTTTTTGCTTAATCAGGGGTTCAAACGACAACAAGAACATAGCCCAGACACAATATGTCTTGGGTCTGATTCACATTTCTTTGGGTGATCTGAGAAGCGCAGAGGCAGAGATAAGAGATGCTCTCACAGGTTTCAGACGGGCAGACGACTCTGGCGGAATAGCGGACGCTTTAAGCAGGTTGGGACAGATAGATTTTATAAGATCCGATTACGCTAGGGCTGTGAGCTATACTCTTGAAGCCTTGGACTATGCCAAGAAAACAGGGGAGAAGAGAAGGATCGCAGTGTTACTGGGCAACCTTGGGGTGCGATATACCCTGATGGGCAGGTGGAAAGAGGCTGAGCAGAACCTGAGATTAAACGTTCAATTGAATGAAGAAAGCCAAGATGAGATTAACTTAGCCAGAGGATTGTTGTCTTTGGGCTACGTCTTGTGTTTGAGGAGAAAGTTCAAAGATGCAGTTAGTCTCTACGCGAAAGCCTTGAAACTTATCTATGAGAACAATTACGTGCGGGAGATGGCAATCTACTATGAGTATTATGGTGAGTTGGCCTTTGCCCAAGGGAATTATTTCTTGGCTAAGGATCATTGTAGAAATGGAATCAAGATTGGTGAAGAGATCGCTCCTGACAGCGCGATCGTCAGCCAGACTTATCGGCTTTTGGCAGAGGTTCAGATCGCGGAAAGGGAATATGATGAAGCTTTACCTTCCTGCGAGAAAGCCTTGAAGGTTGCCACGTCTTTGGGTGAGAAGATCGAGATAGGTGCGATTCATCGGGCCTTGGGGCAGATTTACACTGCCAAAAGAGAAAAGGAGACGGCAAAAGAGAACTTCGAGAAATCCATCTCCATCTTAGAGAAGATCAGGGCGAAGTTTGAGTTGGGCAAAGCTTACCTGGAGGCAGTAAGGTCGCGTGTCTTTGAATATGTTGATTGCATAGCGCATTATGCCAGCGGCAGGGAGATATTCAGAGAGTTGGGGTCGGATTATCACCTGGGGAGGATTGCTTTAGCTTTTTGTGAGTTCCTGTTTGAGATTGGCGAGCATGACAAAGCCGAAGTTTATTTAAGAGAGCCGGAGAAGATTTTCAAGAGGTTGGACGAAAAGAAGGACTTGGATTCAGTCCTCGAGTTGAGAGGCAAAGTCGACAGAGCTTTGGGCAAGGTTGGCACTCCTAAGACTCGCCACCGGACGGAGTACCATTTCTCCGACATAGTGACCCAGGATCCTCAGATGCTGGCACTAATTGATGAGGCCGGAAGGTTCAAGGATTCAGATGTGCCTATCTTATTGCTGGGAGAGACCGGCACGGGAAAGGACCTTCTGGCAAAAGCGATCCACTGTGACAGCAAGAGAAAGGACAAGCGCTTCGTCAAGGTGAATTGTGCGGCCATACCAGAGAATCTGTTAGAAAGCGAGCTTTTTGGCTACAAGAGGGGCGCCTTCAGCGGAGCGGACAAGGATAAGAAGGGATTCTTCGAAGAGGCGGATGGAGGGACAATCCTTTTGAATGAAATCGGCGATCTTCCGTTAAGACTTCAGGCCAAGATATTGGATGTGGTAGAGGACAAGGAAATAACCAGACTTGGTGAGGTCAAGCCACGAAAGGTTGATTTCCGTGTAATAGCGGCAACAAGCAAGGACTTGAGTGAAGAGGTAGGAAAGGGTGATTTCAGAGAAGACCTCTACCATCGGCTGAATGTGGTATCGTTGAGACTGCCGCCTTTACGAGAAAGGAAAAGCGACATTCCCCTCTTAATCAGGCATTTCCTGGCTAATTCCAGTATTAAGATCGACTGGGAGGATCTGGATTTCCAACCTTATCTGGATTACCACTGGCCTGGCAATGTGCGAGAGTTGGAGAACGAATTCAGGCGACACAGCTCGGCTTCAGAATTGGTCAAGGCGCTGGGGGAATGGGACAAGACTTCGAATGAAGCGGCTTGCGGGAAGTTGACTGAAATGGAGAGGCGTCAGATCGTGGAGGCCGTAGGAACGACCGGCAGCAAAAGGGAAGCTGCGGGGTTGCTGGGCATCTCTCTGGCCACCTTGTACCGAAAGATGAAGTTGCATAACTTAGCTCTGTGATTCTCAATTTGAGAAAACCATTCTCATTTTGAGAATCCTTGGAACATTATTGACTACATAGGGTTACCGAGGGGGTTGGGCTTTAGGCTTTCTCATTATGAGAAAGTCTTTTTGTTTTCCTCTGTGTTATCTTCACCAATGTTCGGGGTGTCAGTCCTTCTATCCTCTATCCAGATTTAGACTTAGGACAAAAGCGATCCCGCTCTCTTGTAGTGGGCACATTTCTTGCAGAAGGATGCAGCGCCAGCCGACTGCAAAGCGGTTGGTTCTACCTCCTTCTTAGAGGCAAGATGGCCTGTCCTGCCCGTGGGTTGAGTGGATGGAATCACCATCTGCGGGCAGGATGGGGGGCGAAGAGGAGGGACGGAGCTTAGACAGAGACCTTTATGATGGTTGACAAGGAGGTGGTCTGATGTTATCGTGAGAATGGAAAATCCCAAGAGTTTCGAATCCAACCGAGGAGGAGGCAAGATGAGAACCGAGATTTTGATTATTGGGTTGTTGTGTTTGTTTGTTCTTGGCAGCTTTGTCTCAACCACTGGCAAGAGCCAAGAGCCTGTTGAGCAACCAGATTTTGAGATCATCGAGATCGGCACGGGTGCCGATCCCCAATGGTCGCCCGACGGTCAGAAGATTTCTTTTCTCTCCGAGGGCTGTATGTATCTGGCCAATGCAGATGGGGAGGGAGATATTCAGAAGCTGTTTGAGATTCCCAAAGCTGCTTATCGCTATCATTGGCTGGATTCAGCCGAGTTCCTTTTCCAGGAAACAGAACAGCTTAGAGAGGAAGACGGAAGACTGTTGGAGATCACCAACAGGCTAACAGGTGTTTCGCTGGACGGGACCAAGAGGCTGATAGTGGAGGGTAAACAGGACCTGGATTCCCCTTTCTTCTTCTCAGCGCCACTGTTTATGCCGGACGGGACGGTCGGATACTTCCGGTTTCCTCCTGGAGAGTCCTGGGAGTCAGATGAGGCGGTCTTCAAGGTCATAAAACAGGGCAAGATGAGACCAGACTCTTCGTTAAAACAACTCAGGGCGGTCATTGTCCGCTTCGCCACCTACACGGTTTCTGGAGACATATGGCTTAAGAGCCTCGATAAGACCGTCAAGAAAAGACTAACTGAGGGAAAACTCTGCTCATTCCCGGAACTCTCGCCGGATGGTCGCAATGTCTTGGCCATGTGCGGACATGAATGCGGAATGTGCGTGATAGACCTGCAGGGCAACGTGACATCGGTGGGGGGAGAAGGAGTTGATACAGCGGACATTTCCGAGGGTTCCTTGGGACCGCCTCAGGCAAAGTGGTCGCCAGATGGACAGAAAATTGTCACCATGCGGCTCACTGCAAGAATACTCGACTGGGACGGACAGTCTCTTGAACATATCAAAGGGGAGATACAAATAGTAAGCGCAGACGGCTCCGGCGTCCAGGTCATCGATATTCCTGACGTGGTTGAACTCAATCCGGTGTGCGCGCCGGACGGAACAAAAATAGCGTGCGTTGGAGAGAATACGGGCAAGATATATGTCATAAAACTGCAGTGATCCTAAATCCAACAGTTCGCTTTTGGGGGACGAGAAAATGAAAAAGAAATGGCTTATTTTGTTGATGACACAGATCATGCTTCTGGCAATGTCAGAACCTTTGTTAGCTCCACCGTACAGTGTGATATGCATTGATCCCGGACATGGTGGTCCCGGGGCATCCAAATACGGGCCCAACGGAGATGGGCACGGTACCTGCGGTCCTGTGCTTCCCCTGTCCGAACAATGGGTGAACCTGCAGGTCGGCCTTAAGCTAAAGGATCTAATATACTATTTGGGGTATCCGGTGATTATGACCCGATGGACCGAGCAGGCTGAGAACCTACCCACTAATTACGAACAAGCAATGTGGGCGCGCGCGAACATGGGCAATTATGAGGATGTTGGTGGTAGTCTGATAACGCAGTTTATTTCGATTCACCACAATGGTTACACTCCCAGCCCTGGTTCCCAAGGAACAGAAGTCTGGTGGAGTTCCCAGCTTTACACCGACAGCAGCTACCTGCGAAGTCGTGGCTATTGGCGTCCAGCTTACCAAGACTCCCTCCTGGCAATGAAAAGTCATCTCAGACTTTTAGACACTTGGGGATATAAGGATCGTTGCCTGACTCAGTGTCAGCCGGGTTCAGGAAGCAGTTTTTGTTGCGATAATGACTATTTCGTTTTAAGAAATACCCTGATGCCTTCCGGGCTTTCCGAGGCGTCTAATCTTAAGGATACGACCGAGGAACTTCTCTTTGACGATCCCTATTCTGGTCATGCTGATTCCGAGGCCGTTGCATTATACGACGGCTGGTATAGCCACGCAGATAACGCAGGTATAGCTATTGTGAGAAACAGCTATGCTCTGGGCGGTGGTGGCGAGGTTATTATCACCGACGATTGGCCATGTACCGGCGGCGACACCATCTCCTCGCCTTATATCACCTGCTGGTTGGTAGGTGAAACACACTGTCTCAAAGCCATCACCCCACAAAACATCAGCGGACACGAATGCGTCTTCCACCACTGGTCACATTTCGACCCCTACGGCTCTATGATCACCGAAGATTGGTATGATCCGGAATGGCCTATTTCGGTTACAGCAGAGTTCGACTACCATCGATATATTGCTTATTTCTCCGGCGGTCCCTATTCTGCTCAGGTTGTGTCTCCCGACGGCAATCAGATCTGGCATGTAGGCGAAGAAAGGACGATTGAGTGGGATGTTTCACCAGGGGCTGACTCCAGTACAAGGGTCGATGTTTTCTTGGATAGAAACGGTGGGAATGACGGTTATCCTGAGCAGATTCTTGACAGCATACCCGGTGCGTACTATTGGGGATGGGCTTGGACTGTGACTCCTCCTTATTCTACGCACTGCCGAATGAAAGTTGTCGCTTACGACAGGGCCGGTAATTCCGCCGAAGATGTCTCCAATCAGGATTTCATCATCAGCGATTCGGGAAACAATAATCCTGATCTATACAGTCACATTCAATGCAAGTACCCTCAGGACGAGTGCGCAGACTGCATGAAATATGGAGAAAGTGTTACCATCGAAATCCTGGCACACGACCCGGATGGCGATTCCATCTTCTATGAGTGGTATGCCTGGTTCGGGCATTTCGCCGAAAACGGGCAGCATACTGTAACCACCGCTCAGAACTCTGTTACCTACGTGGCGCCCACCAAGGCAAAGGAAGAGGAAACAGTTCAATTCCAGGATTACATATCAGTCGGCGTGACGGATGTGCGAGGAGGTCAGACTTTTGCAGTCGGTGAACCCGAATTGCATGACGAAGGATACACCTGCAACTGCGGGGACGCCAATGATGACGGTGTCGTGAACGTCGGTGATGTGGTTTACTTAGTCTCGTATCTCTACAAGGGCGGGCCTGAGCCGGTCGCCCCAACAGAACGAGGCGACGCAAACAACGATTGCATAATCAATGTCGGCGATGTAGCCTACCTGGTAACTTATATCTACAAGGGCGGCCCCCAACCTGAATGCTGCTGGTTTATCTCTGGTGAGAAGTTAGAACTCAAGGGCTACTCTTTTAGGTAGACACAACACTTGATGCTTCCCACAGATCGAGCTTGCCATAACGGCTCGCCCTGAGGAGGGGCATCCTTTGACTCATCCTTCGGTCGGTCGGCTGCTCTTCCACTTCCCCCCCTTCTATCCTCTGTCCAGATTTAGACTTAAGACTAAAGGGACTCTGCTCTTTTGTAGTGGGCACGGTTCTTGCGGAAGGATGTGGCGCCAACTGATTGCAAAACGGTTGGCTCTACCTCCTTCCTAAGGGGAAGATGGCCTGTACTGCCCGTGGGTTGAGTGCATGGATTCACCATCTACGGGCAGGATGGGGGTGAGAGAAAAGGAGTGGTTTTGAAATGCGGTCTTCACTAGTGTATGATTCATTCCCCTTCGTAAGAATTGCTTTAAGGTAGACGTACCCGGAAGGCTCCGCC
>JBARPX010000001.1:0-7130 GCA_049643405.1 Candidatus Zixiibacteriota bacterium | reverse complement strand
GAAGACCATCAGAGATATCCCCAGAGGAGAGAGCAGCAGGAGTTGGTTGGCAAATTCCGAGATGTGAGCTAAGGAGAGCATGCCGAAGGAATAGCTTTCGGTGGCGATTAAGGGCAGGATGAAAATGCCCTTGCCGGTTTTCTCCAGGCCGGAGGCTACTATGTAAACCCAAAAGACCACCAGACATGAGGCTAAGATCAAACCTGCGAGGATGAGAGTCTTCGATTTGGTCTTGGTCGCCGGGCCTTCTTTCCTCGAACGCCCCCTGTCAGTTCTCATAAGAAGATAGACAAACGAAGGGACGAAGATCAGGGAGGTGACGTGCAGACCGATGCTTATCACGAAAGCTACCAGGGCGGGGAAGATGTTCACCCTTCGCATAAGATACATCGCCGAAAACAAGATGTAAGCCAAAAGCGCCACCTGGAGGATGGAATAGCTTTCTACGTATCCGAAGAAAAGCTGTATCGATCCCAATGAGATCAGGGAGAAGAAGATCAGGACTTTTCCCAAACCGGTCTTTCCCAGGAGAGCGGACAACTTCAAGGCGAGGTAGACGAATGTTCCACCGCACAGTACGCTGACGATCGAATAGGTGAACTCAGGGGTCCAACTCGGAATCAGTTTGACCATTACCCGATACACCACCAGGTGAATGAATGCATCCAGCCACTCCTGCAGGTGCAGTCTCCCCTCCGGCAAGTCTGTGATGCGAAACATGCCATCCCCCAAAAGATGCAACCTGTTACGGAAGATCCAAAAGATGGGGAGCGAAGCGAAGCTTAGGAGGAGAAAACTCTTATTCTGGCTCAGTGAATCAAACGGTTTTCTGATTCTTCGTGCCAGAGCTTCGAATTTCGGATAGAGTGACTCACCGACGCCCGGAATCAAGACCGCCAGAGTAGCCAGAGTGAGCAACCAGCCAATCCAGACAGGATAGAAATGGTAGAAGTGAACTCCCCACATGTAAGCGGGAGCTACATACATGGTGAGCAGGTGGAGAAAGATTAAGACCGCCATCCAGGGGAGGAAAACCCGCTCGAAGACCTTACCCGAGACTTCGGTTTTGGCCGCGGTGCTCTTGGATTTTGGATCGGTTTTTCCCATGTGAGATGTACCTGACCGTGCGCTTTACAGATCAGCAGTTTTAATATATCATTGTACGTTTGCCTGTCAAGCTGGAACGGTCGATGCGATGTACGCCAGCAAGCACCTCCACGCGACGCAACCTCTCCTCTAATTTGACTTGACAATCTGGCTGAATCTGGATATATAATGAACGTCTTTAATTAACGAACTCCCGGCTGTCGGAGAACTTGATGATGACCAGCAACAACAATTTTCTCAGACCAGCATACTTAGAAATCGATCTGGACGCCTTGGCCTTTAACGTCAGAAGCATCAAGAAGAAGTTAGGGAAGGGTGTGAATATGTTGGCGGTGGTCAAGGCGGATGGCTACGGGCACGGTGCTTACCCGGTGTCACGTGTGGTTTTGGATAACGGCGCCAACTCTTTGGGTGTGGCTATCTTAGAGGAGGGAGCTGAACTCAGGGAGAAGGGGGTGAAAGCGCCCATCGTCAATCTCTATCCTGAGCCGCACCAGCGGGCAGAAAAGATCGTGGAGTACGATCTGGAGCAGGTGGTCACCGATCTGAAGCTGGTCAAGAATCTCTCGCAAGAAGCCAGGAGACAAAATAAATTGTGCGACGTCTACGTTGAGATAGATACCGGCTTGGGTCGTTATGGGATATTGCCCGAAAATACCAGAGTGCTGGCAAGAAAGATAAAATCGCTCCCCAATATTCGCCTGAAAGGTGTCTTGTCCCAGTTCTCTACAGCGGATGCGAAAAAGAAAGACTTCGCCTATAAACAGTTGAGAGTTTTCAAAGACACCTTAGATGACCTCAAAGCTCATTCCAATCACATTCCCATAACCTCGATTGCCAACTCCGGAGCGGTGCTGGACATCCCTGCCAGCTATTTCAATCACGTGAGAGTGGGGCACCTGCTCTATGGACTTTACCCCTCGTCCGAGACCTCCGAGTCCATCCGGGTGAAGCCGGTCATGAGCCTGAAGAGCAGGATAGTATTCATCAAGGAAGTGGAAAAGGGAACTCCCATCGGTTATGGCAAGACATATATTACCCGCGGCAGGACGAAGATTGCCAGTATCCCCTTGGGATATGCGGACGGGTACAGCCGGCTTCTCTCCAACAAGGGCGAGGTGTTGATCGGAGGAAAGAGGGCAAAGGTGTTGGGCCGGGTGTGCATGGATGCCTTTATGGTGGACGTGAGCCACATACCGGCCGCGAAGGTGGGAAGCGAGGTGGTGGTGATCGGAAAGCAGGGAAAGGATGAGATCACCGCGCACGATCTGGGCAGGTGGACCAACACCTTCGCCTATGAGATCATGACCCGCATGGGAAAAAGATTGCCCGTGGTTTATAGCCAGAGATCAAGAAGATGAGCAGTTGATAGTTGCTGTGCCTGTCGGGTCCCCTGACCCGACAGAGATCTTCCGCCAAGTCAGGGGACCTGGCGGTCACAGAAGTATGGACCGTTTTCCACCGGACTTCATGTTCCAGCTCACCAAGCAGGAGTTTGATCTCTTGAGATCACAAATTGTGACCTCAAGTTGGGGTGAGGTAAAAAAGGATTTATGCAACTAACTTATCACACAATTGATCTTGAGCTCAAGCACCCCTTTCGAATCGCGCGCTCTGTGACCGAGCTCAAGAAAAACGTTATCGTTCACGTTGATGAGGGGGTTGGTGAGGCAGCGCCTTCCGAGTATTACAGGGAGAACGCCGAGACGGTCATCCAATGCTTGGAAAAGGTCAAGGACCAGTTTGGCGACGACCCTTTTCAAATTGAATCAATCCTGTCAAACCTGAATAAGAATATCTCCGGGAATTTCTCGGCCAAAGCAGCAATCGAAATGGCGCTGCATGACCTGGTGGCAAAAAGACTTGGCATTCCCGTCTATCGACTGCTGGGATTGGACGGTAACATGCCGCTGGTTACCTCGTATACCATCGGCATAGACACGCCGGAGAAGATGAAGGAAAAGACAAAACTGGCAGAAGGATTTGTAGTTTACAAGGTAAAGGTGGGGGTGGAAAACGATGTGGAGATGGTGAAGGCAGTGAGGGGGGTCACCGATGCTAAGATTAGAGTGGACGCTAACGCCGGATGGAGTGCAGAGGAGGCTTTGGAAAAAATCAAGCAGCTCAGGGAGTACGATATCGAGTTCGTTGAACAACCCATAGACCCGCAAGACAAAGTCGGATTGAAAAGGATAAAAGAGGAGGCAGGGGTTCCGATCATAATTGATGAGCAGTTGATGACCTCAAAGGACATACCAAATTTCGTGGGGCTTTGTGACGGGATAAACATAAAGCTGGCCAAATGCGGGGGAATCCGGGAGGCGCTGAGAATGATCCACGTGGCCAGGGCGCACGGTTTGAGTGTGATGCTGGGCTGCATGATCGAAAGCTCGGTGGGAATCGCAGCAGCGGCCCAGCTTGGCTCGCTGGTCGATTACCTGGACTTAGATGGTAACCTGCTTGTCGCCAACGATCCATTTGAAGGGTTGAAACTGGATAAGGGAAAACTTCACCTATCCGACTTACCCGGACTGGGGGTGGTGTCAAGAGAGTGGTGAGATTCTAATTGTCGCGAAAGAACCATAAAAGGCAGGAGAATTAATACCCATTTAAGTTCGTTCGGGAATTGTCACCAGGATCCCGTTGCGCGGGAGAATTCCCGAATCAACTTCGTGCGGTCAGACGACCGCCCGTCTGGGCGGGTCACCAGGATTCCGCCAAAGGGGGGGTCTTGATGACAATTCCCGCACGAGCAAGACAGGGCTCAAATCTATCCGACAGTAAGGAAATATGAACAGGGAAAAGCTCAAAATCGTCTTCAGTCTATTCGTTCTCTTGATTTTCTCTACCGCGACCTTAGCCTATGCCAAGGAAGAAGCGTTGCCGCGGATCTCGGTGGTCTATCCACTTGAGGGAGCGCGGATCGGCGCCTCCGATTCCACCTTCATCTTCGGATCGGTGACCCCCAAATCCAAACTGATCATAAACGGATTCAAGACAAAAGTACATCCCAACGGCGCGTTCCTGGCGTTCCTGCCCCTGGCGCCAGGTGATTTTGTCTTCGAGCTCATGGCTGAAAAGGGCGCTGCAGTTTCGGTCAAGAAGGTCTCGGTTAAAGTCCCGCCAGCCATCTTTCCTGTACCGGAGGACAGCTTTTGTATTGTCAAGGGCAGTATCCGGCCGAGGCAGAATTTTACCCTCACGCCAGGGGACGTTCTGGAGACTAAGTTCAGGGGCACGCCTGGTTGCCGGGCCAGTTTTTCCATCGAAGGTCTGGTGGAGGACGTGCCCATGATAGAATCCGCGCAGAGCATCTCAACTTTTCCACAAGAGCACGCATGGGGTGAGAGAAAGAGATCAAGGCCGTCTCCGGTCAGCGGAACGTACACCGGCCTTTATATGATCAGAAGCGCGGATAAGGCAGAAGAAGCAAGGGTTCTCTTCAAGCTGATAAAAAGACTTGGCGAGGATAGCGTCTACATAACCGAATCTTCACGGGGCAAGATCACCATAGCTGATGATCAGATTCCACAGGTGGTGGAATTCGTTGGCTCATCGGTGGTGGCCCGGTCCGGACCCAAGTTAGGCTATACCCTCCTTTATCAGCCGCCTGGCATAAGAGCGGTTGCCTGCGGGAGAAAGGGAGAGTGGGTGCGGTTAAGACTCGCTCCCGGGGAAGATGCCTGGGTTCATCAAGACAGCATAAAGTACCTCCCTTCGGGTACGCCTGTCCCAAAGAGCATCCTTACGACCATCCGGACGAAGAAATTAGACAGAGGGACTCAGGTTACGCTTCTTCTCCAGGAAAAGCTCCCCTTCAAGGTAGAACAACAGACAGAGCCGTCCGCGCTTTTTCTCACGATCTATGGGGTGACTTCAAACACCGATTGGATCAGATATGACTCCCAGGACAGGCTGATCAGAGAGATCGGATGGGATCAACCGAAGAAGAACGTTTACCAGCTTAAGGTCTTCCTGAATCAGAAACAGCAGTGGGGATATGACGTCTTCTACGATGGCAACAATTTGATCCTGGAGATAAAACATCAACCGGTGATAAGAAGTGGGCTTACAGGCCTCCGGATCTGTTTGGATCCGGGACATTCCCCCGATCCGGGAGCAGTGGGTCCCACTGGTTTGGTGGAAAAGGTGGTGAATCTAGGAATCGCCAAGGCGCTAAGGAAGATCCTGGTAAGAAACGGAGCAGAGGTGGTGATGACCAGGAAGGGTGCGGAGGGCGTCTCTCTTTATGATCGTCCCAGGATTGCCATCGAAAAGGATTGTGACATCCTGATCAGTATCCATAACAACGCGCTGCCCGACGGGGTGAATCCTTTTTACAACAATGGTACAAGCACCTACTACTACCATCCTCAGTCCCTGGCTTTGGCGAGAGAGATTCAATCCGAGCTTCTGAAGGGGCTGAAGCTTCCGGATTTCGGCACATATTATGGAAACCTGGTTCTCACCAGGCCGAGCCAGCTTCCCGCGGTTTTGGTGGAGCCTGCCTTTATGATGATTCCGGAGCAAGAGGCGCTTCTGAGAACTGATAAGTTTCAGAAGAAATGCGCCCAGGCCATCGCTCGAGGCGTTCTGAATTTCGTCAAGAGCGCGAAAGAATAGCGACAAGCTCTCGCCTCGCCAAGAATGAGAGCTTAGGTTAGGGTGGATGGGGGTCTCCGCCCTGCGATTAGCTTTGATTCCACAAATCAGCAAGCAGAATACTGAGGCAGGGGTTCAACCCCTGTCCCAACTTAAGACATCCTAAGGGACAGTATCCTGACGCGACACGTAAAATCAACTGAATCGAACTTCCTGTCTCTACTTGAAGACCACCTTGTCGAAATCGTGCCAGTCCAGTTCGATCTCGTCGCCATCCTCGGTAGTCACGAAAATTCCCTTATTCTCGTCATTCACGTCGTTGGAACCGGAGAGCTTGAAGCGGTTCCCGCTTCGCGTGACTACGCGGCAGGAGCGGGAGGAGGCTTTTTCGATCTCAGCAATCTGTGCGAACTCCACGTCTATTTCTACTCCCCGGTATTCGCCATCCAGCAATTCCCAGGTGTAGGTTTCGTCGTCATCCCACCGGATGAATCCTTCGTAGCTGTTTCCGTCCTCATCGTAGACCACGCCGTACAACGGTCTCGGATCTTCAAACTCATCATAGGTCACCAGGTATTTGTCTCCTCCGTCCAGGAGGTCCAGCCGGTCGAAATCGTCCCACCCTATGGTCACCCGTCCGAACTCGGGATCGTTAACCACGATGCCCCGATTGCCACTGTTGACGTCATTGGTCCCCGATAATTTCAGCTTGTCGCCGTTTCTTAAATACACCAGGGCGGAGCTGGATGATCTTCGCTCTATTCTCTCTATCTTTCCAAAGGGAATCTTTCGCTTGCGGTGCTTCTCTTCTCCATCCAGTATGTCGGAATAGAAGAGCTCATCCACGTCCCAGGTGACGAAGCCCGTATACTTGTCACCCCGTCGCGTCTCCACCTCACCGTAGAGCCTGGTTTCCGGCTTAGTGATCAGGTCGGGATCGCACTCGGTAAACTCGATCATATCCAGGTCGTCCCAGTCCAACTCCACCTCGCCCTCCCTGGGATCATGGATGATGATCTCTCTCACTCCGGAACCGACGTCGCTGCTGGCGCCATAGAACGTTATGGTCTCCCCGCTTATTAGTTCCAACTTGGCTCTGTTCCTGGTTCGTCGCTCCAGGGATTTTAGGTATCCGAACCGGATGCCCGAGCTGGCATTGCTGCTTTCGTAGCCTTTCTCATCCCAGGTGATGTCCAGACCAAAGATGCTGATGTGTTTTTCGCGCCGTCTTCCCTCCTCATGTTTCCCCTCCCGCTTTTTGGTGCCGTCCAGGATGTTGTCCCAAAATGCTTCGTTTTTGTCCCAACGGATGGGACCCTCAAACGTCTCTCCATCCCTGGTGTAGACGGTCCCGCAGATCCTTCCGGGTTGAGCAAGCAAAAAGGGAGTAAGAAGAAAAAGCGCCAATAACCCGACACCGG